>CAMLRB010000197.1 GCA_946482295.1 uncultured Bacteriovorax sp.
AAACTCCCATGGT
This sequence comes from uncultured Bacteriovorax sp., assembly GCA_946482295.1. The sequence goes on from CAMLRB010000197.1 coordinate 14, forward strand.
GTGACGGGCGGTGTGTACAAGGCCCGGGAACGTATTCACCGCGGCGTGCTGATCCGCGATTACTAGCGATTCCAACTTCATGGAGTCGAGTTGCAGACTCCAATCCGGACTGAGATCGGTTTTTTGAGATTTGCTCCCCCTCGCGAGTTCGCATCCCGTTGTACCGACCATTGTATTACGTGTGTAGCCCTAGACATAAGGGCCATGAGGACTTGACGTCATCCCCACCTTCCTCCTGGTTAGCCCAGGCAGTCTCCCTAGAGTGCCCAACTTAATGCTGGCAACTAAGGATGGGGGTTGCGCTCGTTGCGAGACTTAACCCAACATCTCACGACACGAGCTGACGACAGCCATGCAGCGCCTGTCACTACATTCCCCGAAGGGCACTCCCTCGTTTAAAAGGGATTCGTAGGATTTCAAGCCTAGGTAAGGTTCTGCGCGTTGCTTCGAATTAAACCACATAATCCACCGCTTGTGCGGGCCCCCGTCAATTCCTTTGAGTTTTAGTCTTGCGACCGTACTTCCCAGGCGGAACACTTAACGCGTTAGCTACGACACTGAAGGGGTCAAATCCTCCAATATCTAGTGTTCATCGTTTACAGCGTGGACTACCAGGGTATCTAATCCTGTTTGATCCCCACGCTTTCGCGCCTCAGCGTCAATACTTGTCCAGGAAGGCGCCTTCGCCTCTGGTGTTCCTTCGCATATCTACGGATTTTACCCCTACATGCGAAATTCCCCTTCCCCCTCCAAGATTCTAGACCTGTAGTTTCAGACGCAGTTTCGGGGTTGAGCCCCGAGATTTCACATCTGACTTGCAGGTCCGCCTACGCGCGCTTTACGCCCAATAAATCCGAACAACGCTTGCACCCTTCGTATTACCGCGGCTGCTGGCACGAAGTTAGCCGGTGCTTCCTCTATGTGTACCATCAAATAAACGGCCTATTAGACCGCCTACCATTTTTCCACATTAACAGAGCTTTACAGACCGAAGTCCTTCCTCACTCACGCGGCGTTGCTGCGTCAGGGTTTCCCCCATTGCGCAATATTCCCCACTGCTGCCTCCCGTAGGAGTCTGGACCGTGTCTCAGTTCCAGTGTGTCCGATCATCCTCTCAGACCGGATATACATCGTTGCCTTGGTAGGCCTTTACCCCACCAACTAGCTAATGTACCGCAGGCCCATCTTTTAGTGAATGCATATGCAGAGGCATTCTTTCAAGAGCTATATTTAAGTTCGCTCTTCGTATGCGGCATTAGCCAAAATTTCTTCTGGTTATTCCCCTCTAAAAGGCAGGTCACCTACGTGTTACTCACCCGTGCGCCACTTTACTCATCCGAAGACTTTCACGTACGACTTGCATGTGTTAGGCACGCCGCCAGCGTTCGTTCTGAGCCAGGATCAAACTCTCCAAGCTTCAATATAAAATTTGATTTAAATTTAATTTAACAAACTACTATACGGATTGATCTATTCATTCATCAGAGACACTCACGTGTTCTGACCTCGACTATTATCACTTACAACTTTTTTACAACTTGAGCTTTTTACAGCGTGACTGAATAGTTACGTCGAGTATTTTTTGTTTGGGACCTTTCTCATCTTGAATCGAAGTCTTGCGACTTCAAATCTTTTAACTCTATTTGAATTTTAAAGAACAAAACCTTTGAATGAAAAATGGTGGACATGACAGGGATCGAACCTGCGACCCTCTGCGTGCAAGGCAGATGCTCTCCCAGCTGAGCTACACGCCCAAAAATCTTTATATTGCTATAAGAAATCGTGCTTCGTAATCAGTTTCCGTTTCAAGGTGAAGAGGAATTTAATCAAGTAGTGATGATAAGTCAAACGCTTTTTCATAAATATTCATAAAAAATTAAAAAAAAATTCGCTCCCCCTAAAAAAGGGTATAATTATATTAATAACAATTATTTACATGAAGTTTTTAGATGCAATTTTTTAAACATTTTAGCTTTTTTATTCTCCTTATTCTCACTAGTTGCGACCTTGGCGCTAACAAGACAACAATAACAGCTCAATCTGACGGCGAATTTGATATCGAAACATTAAAAACAGATATCGGCGGCCTTTCAACGAGTTCAGCTACTATAAAGACGATTCACGGTGATATTGTTTTTCGTTTTTATACAAAAGCAGCACCAAGAACTTCTGCACGCGTAATTCAGTTAATAAAGAATGGCTTCTATGATGGACTCGTTTTTCATAGAGCAATTCCTAATTTTATCATTCAGACAGGTGATCCTACTGGTACAGGTACGGGTGGAAGTGGAGTGAAATTGAAACCAGAGTTTAATGAACTTCAACACATCAAAGGCACGATTGGAATGGCCCGTGGAATTGACCCAAATTCTGGTGATTCACAATTCTACATTAGCTTAACAACTCTCTCACATCTCGATGGAAAGAATACTGTCTTTGGCCAAGTTGTAGATGGTCTTGATGTTCTCCCTAAGCTCTCTAAGGGGGATAAAATTATCTCCATCACATTGAATATTCAGAACTAATTTCTGAGTAAGAAGTTGTCATAATTTAAAACTACATTCTGCATACTCTCTCGAGGTAAGTGTTAATGAAACTCTTACTTCGAGGTTTTAGAATGAAGCTTTTTGTCCTCGTAAACACACTCTTACTTTCGTCACAAATTTCAGCACTGGAAGTGATTAAACCTGTTTCGAAAAAAAATATCATTCTTAAAATAGTTCGAGCTGTTCCTGATGGTTTCGAAACAATTTCACTTACCAATCACAACGGCAGAGAGATGACCCTTGTGTGTGCGAACAATCGTGCCTACGAGTTTAATAAAAAAGCGATGATTGAATATCGTAATTTTTACAATGAACATGCTGGAAATTTTTCAATTGAAGGAAATCAAAACTGCCTTGAACTTGCTCGTTTTATCGAGAGAACTCATCATGCAATTGATGAAGAAAGACCTTTCATAATCACACTCGACACAAAAAAAATGAGTGTTGAAAAAATTGTCTATCCCAACCTTGATCAATACGCTGATAAGGGAAACATTAAAGATTTGTTTCCCAAATCAGACATTCGCGATTTTAAAAAACCAGATATTAAATTGGATTAAAAAGAACAGATCTCATTGAAAGACTTCCGCCTTCAAATCCCGTATGGGGATAAGAAAGTGAGTCGTTGTTTGTACTAGCTCCTACTGTATAGAGAAGTGGCAAGTAATGTTCAGTACTCGGGTGGGACATTCGAAAGAGTTTTTCATTCTTTAAGTGGATTAAATCGTCGTGATTTTCAGAGAGTGCATTCGTTATATAGTTATCGAATTCAAGAGACCATTCTGGAGTCGATGGATTTTCAGAACGATCATAAGCGCGAAGATTGTGAACGATATTTCCACTTCCTAATATCATCACTCCTTCCGATCGAAGTTTTTGCAGTTCTTTGGCCAATTGAAAATGTTCTTTCAAAGTTAATGACTGGTTGAGCGATAGCTGGACTACGGGAATATTAGCTTCAGGGTACATGTGATGAAGCACACTCCAAGTTCCATGATCAAATCCCCACTCGTAATCGAGTTCGGCAATTGATTGTAAATTATTTGCGAGTTGAGGATCTCCAGGAGCAGGGTATTTGATTTGATAAAGCTCATGGGGAAATCCATAGAAATCATAAATTGTTTTTGGATTTGCATGAGCATGCACTTGAGTTCCGGCCGTCACCCAATGGGCAGATACAACCAAAATCTTCTTAGGTTGGTATACTTGACCAAGGTGGCGAAGATGTTGGGTAAAAGTATTGTCCTTAATGACGTTCATGGGACTTCCATGACCTATAAATAGAGAAGGCATCATTTGTGTTTTCATACTTTCAGCTTAGATCAGGGCGGGATGAAAAGATAATTCAAAGAATTGAGAGTGTTGATAGTTAGAACTTATTAAGGGTAAAAAAAAGCCGCTAAAAGCGGCTTTAATTATTATCTGTACATACCTTCGATGATGAGTGCGGCTGCATATAGAGCAGCAGAAATAGGAACTGCAGCGATGATTTTCATCCATTTAGTTTCCTCTTTTAAGTGCATATAGAAGTAAGCAACAACAAATGCTTTTGCTACGGCAAGCCCGCAAAGACCAATAGCTTTGTAAGCATATTTTGTATTCAGGCCAGGAATCGCAAGTTCAAGCGCTGTTAAAACAGTTAGAACGACAAAGACAATAATGTACTCTGTAGTATGGCTTGGGTGATTGTGGGCAGAATCGTTTGAATGGTTATCGCTCATATTTAAACTCCTACTTTCTTAATTTACTTTTTTAGGCTGAGAAAAACTATTGTTCACTAGTAAACCGAGGTCAATCATCATTCGGTCCATTTCAACTCTTTCCGTTCCGTAGTAACCGCGAATCTGTCCTTTATCATCGACCAAAACTAACTTTTCAGTGTGGGCAATATCAAACAGAGTTACTTTTTCTTCTTCAACTTGCTTCTCAATTTTTTCTTTTCCACCCATTGGAACTTTGAAACCGTCGATGACAATTTTTTCTAAATCAGCACGTGTGCCAGTTAAGTAATTCCAAATAAAAGGATTCGAATGTCTTTTTCGAGCAAATTTAAAAAGCACATCTGGTGTATCTACTTCTGGATCAACAGTAAAAGTTACGATCGCCGCCTTCGTTCCTAATCCACGGATTCTTTTTTGAACAAGATCCATTTTTTCCATCAAGCGCGGACAAGTTGTCGGACATGAAGTGAACATGAAGTTAGCAATATAAAAACGGCCTTTAAGCTCAGTTGAACCAAATGGTTTATTGAATTCATTTGTTAACATGAATTCTGGGACCTGGTAAAAAACAGGAAGCGGTGGAGGTAATTCTCTATTTATCGATCTATAGATCGGGTAGCTGAATGAAAGGAGCCAAAAAACTAACCAGAAACTTTTCTTGCGAATAAGCTTTTGGAAAATGTTCTCTTCTCTGAAATATCCTGTCGCTACTTGTGCCATAAATTTAGTTCTTAATAGAATCCATTAATTTTTTACGTTCTGGTGTGTTTCTTAAATCCATCAAAGAGCGTACATAGTGGGCTACGGCCCAAATCTCTTCGTCTTGAAGAACGCCTTTCCAAGAAGCCATCGCCGTTCCACCTACACCGGCATTTAAGCGAACATATAGTTCTTCAACTGTTACAGCTGAACGAACGCGGTCGTAAGTAAATTCTGGTGGCTGAGTCATAACATCGTAGTCAGATGGTTGAAGCTTAACGTTGTACATAGCAGGATCAAACTCAGTCATCGGAGCACCGTTAATCTTTTGGGCCATTTGACTTAATTCTGCACGAGGAACATAAGCTTGGTGACAAGTCCAGCATTGAGCGACCACGTGGTAAACTTCTTTACCTCTTTGAATTGCACTTTCCTTAAGAGCGTCACCATATGGATCTTTGCCAGCTGTAATTTCTTGTCCAAGTTTCTTATCTGCGCCTTCCCATTTAGCTGGAGCGAACGTCTTAATATATTGAACAACATTGAAAAGTTGTCTTTCAGAAAGATCCCAAGGAAGCATTGCTGTTCCATGAAGACCATTTTTAATGATGTTGAAGAAGTGAGAATCGTGAGGCAACTCTCCAGTTACAACAGAACCAAATTTATAAGTCCCTAGTTTGAAATTTCTTGGGGGTACAGTTAAGCCTTTTGCGGCTACACCGTTACCATCACCGTTCACACCGTGACATTGCATACAGTATTCTGTGTAAACTGATTTACCATCATTTAATTGTTTTGCCGTCGCGTACACACCACCAGCAAACACTTTGTCTTCTTTGAAGTGAGATTCACTACAAGATGCCAGAGTGGCTAAGGCCAAAACTGTAAATACGATCTTCAAACCTTTCATATATCCCTCTTATAAAACAAAAATAGTCACAAACATGATTAGCCAAACAATTCCTAGGAAATGCCAAAATTTCCCAACACTGTTGACACGCAAATGCGCTTTTCTATTATCTTCGATTCCTTTAAACAACCAAATAAGGAGCGCCAATGCAGCTATGATATGAGCAGCATGGATCCAAGTGAAAGAATAAAGAATTGAAGCAAAAATTCCCGATGAAACAAAAATTCCTTGAGACTTCAAATGATGCCAGAACATGAATTGCGACACCATGAAGGCCAGTCCAAGAATCAAAGTAAAAACGAGATACTTTTTCTCACTGATGTTTTTTTCAAAACGCATATAGCAGAGAGAACTCAGAACAATAAATAAAGTACTAAGACCTGGAATAATGAGCGAAGGTTTAACCATGCCGGCCGGTGGCCAAACTGGTGCTGTAAACCTGAACAATGCAAAGCTCATCATTAAAGTGAGAAAGAGCATTCCAAAAGAAACAAGGGCCACAACCATAGACACAGAGAAGATAGCTTTATCTCCTTCGTGCGTATTTAATTTTGGCGTTACTGTTTCAGTCGTCATTTATTATGCCTTAACCAATTCTTCAGTTTGATATTGGAAATCTTTACCTTTTAGATTTGGGTTTCCAAATTCATGTGGTCCACATTTTACAACTGGGATTTCAGCAAAGTTGTAATGAGGAGCCGGAGAAGGAATCGTCCACTCTAGCGTTCCAACTTCCCAAGGATTTTGTCCTGATTCTTTTCCTCTGTAGATTGAGTGAACAAAGTTATACACGAAGAAGAGTTGAGCAAATCCCATTGTTAACGCTGAAATCGTGATGAACATGTTGATTGGAATCAAGTTTTGTAAAAATTCATACACGAATGGATTGTAAATACGACGGTGCATACCTGCGTACCCAACGATCA
>CAMLRB010000198.1 GCA_946482295.1 uncultured Bacteriovorax sp.
CCTGAACGTCAATGTAGAACCAGTCATCCCTCGCCTCCCGATTGAAGACGAAGGACGCCAGATCATTAAAGACAAAATCAAACTTGAGCTCAACGAATTCCTAAAAAAAGAAGGCGTTGAAGGAAAGATCATGGAAGTCTATCTAGATTATCTCATCGTCTCTTAGTTCACCTTTTAATTCGAGTTGCTTTCGATTGAGATAAACCTTCAAAGTGTTGGGACTCACTTCGAGAACTTTTGCCGTTCGACAGGTGTTTTTATCGAACTTCACCCACACATTGTAACAGTAATCAGTTTTTACTTTTTCAAGTGGAATGAGATCACTTCCTCGCAGAAGTTTTGTTTCGCCCACATCGGTCAACAGCTCTTTGTCTGTATCATCGAGAATGATTTTCTTTCCTCCTGAATAAATCTTCTTCTTCATCAAATGAGAATGCAGCTGACGAATATTCCCAGGCCATTTACATTGGGAATAAAATTCAAAAAGCTCTTGATCGAAAACGACAGCTTGTGTTTGTTCAAATGTTCTTAGCAGGTCTTTAATCAGTGCTGGTTGATCGCGAAGTGGAGGAAGTGAATACGTACATCCCGAATGGAGTCTATAGAAGAAATCTTTGCGCATTTTTCCTTCAGCAACGAGATCCTTCAATTTCGATCCCGACGCAAAAATCAATCTTACATCGACCTTCGTAGAATGCTCTCCTCCCACGGCGCGCACGTGATAATCGTCGAGGAAAAGGAGAAGTTTTGTTTGAAGATCAAGAGTCAGTGAATCAATTTCATCGAGAAACAAAGTGCCTTTATGTGCTTCCACAATCGCTCCGCGCTTGGGATTGAGAGCTCCGGTGAATGCTCCTTTGACATGTCCAAAAATTTCAGACTCAACTAAACTTGGAGCAAATGCCGACAAATTAAGATGAACAAAGCGCCCCGATCTTCCGCTTTCATCATGAATATTTTTTGCCATGGTTGTCTTACCACTTCCCGTTTCACCTTCCAGCAAAATGGGCATTGTACTTTTCATGACCTCACTATTGATTTTCGAATTATCAGGAACGAGACTTAGACTGGTTTTAGGTTTGATGAAGTGAATGCGGTTATATCCAATATCGACGACATCTCCACGCTCTAAAAAAGCTTCAAAACAGAACATACCATTAAGCTTAAATGGCATCATCCCTAAGCTTCGTATGAGATAGCGGGAATTCTCATTGTGACCGTGATGACTTTCGGACACTAATACAATCTCATAGTGCCATCCCACATTTCTCGCATGAGGAAAAACCAGTTTGGATTTTAACTGATCGAACTCAAACAGAGGGCCATTGGTAATTTCATAACGAGTGCGATTTAACTTAAATTGCTTTTTTCGGTCTTGAAAAATATCCAGCATCCACTCATCATTTTCACGAACTCCCCTCTGCCTGACATCCATTGCGAATTCATTGTTTAGGATTCTTTCTGTCTGCATCTCTTCTCCTTTGGTTAAGTGTGGAGAAATGGGCTTCAATCTGGATGCCTTTCCTAGTTACTAGGCATACTGTGAGAATTCGGTTAGAATGGGCCAATTGATTTAAACCTAGGTCCAACTTATGAGCTACCATATCAAACCACAAAGTGCTGATTTCAAAATGGGAATTAGTTCTGTCCTTCAATTCGAAGAATGGCTTCGAGAAAATCCTGAAGTTATTGGAGTAAGTTTCGTAGGTCGTTCAAACGTTGGTAAGTCGAGCATGATTAATGCTCTTTTCGGGAATAAAACCGCACGCGTTTCAAAAACACCTGGCCGCACACGTGAGATCAATATTTTTGAATTTCATTTAAGTTTCGATAATAAAAAAGTAGATCTTCCTCCATTCGTTCTTATCGACTTACCAGGATATGGTTTTGCTGAAGTTTCGAAAGAAATGTCAAAGAATTGGGATCAATTAATGGGAGCTTTTTTCTCCCATGTTTCTCCGTCTATGTTGCTGGTTAATTTACAAGATGCTCGTCATCCTAACCAAGATTCAGATAAAGGGTTTCACCAATTCCTTAAAAACTACAATCGTAAAACTATTCTTGTGTTCAATAAGATTGATAAACTCAAAACACAAAAAGAGCGCGCCGTTCTCGAAAAGCTAAAACCAGTCCTTTCAAAAGAATATAAATGGATTCGCCAGATGTATTTTGCCTCAGCAGAAAATAAAAAAGGCATTCCACAAGTAGAAGAAGCGATTATCAATCATTTGCTTGAAGAAATCGAAATCAGAAAATCTGAACGCGAAACAGAGATCCAGGAATAATTCCTAGGCATGTTTCTCTGCAAAGCGAATTTTGTTCACTTGTTTTTCCAAATGAACGAGATCTTTTTTGCAAGCTTCAATCGTATGAATAAGGGACTTCACTTTGGGATTTTCAATCTGTAATTGATTGTCTCTGACCGCTGCTTCAACCAAGCGCCCTAACTCTTCATAAGTTTCTTTCATATGTGCATTTGTACGAGACGCAGTCAGCATTTTGCGACAAATTTTTAACCAGTTTACAATCTTCATGAATTTCTCCCTAGTACGGAAGATTAAATTTTATCGCTCTACAGAATGCTTGTGAAGAATGAATATTTTGATAGCATGAAAGGGTGACTCTTTCACTTATTACACGCATAAAACTGAGAAGAAACGTTGGTTAACGAAACAAGAGATTTTAGTCAGACATTCATTCGCATTGAGCGCGCTCTTAAAGATCGCTATTCAAATAAGCGAGATCCTTGGGGATTGGAGCCTGATCGAGCGCTTAAAGATCTTAAAGTCATATGGCCCTTTTACAAATATTATTTTGATGTTCGTCTCCACAACAAAGAGATCATCAAAGAAAAGGCCTACATGGTTGTCTCCAATCACACCGGCCAGATTCCTATTGACGGCCTTCTCATTTGTACGGCCTTCGCGGCGGAACTTGAACGTCCCATTTTTTTGCGTCCACTTGTAGAAAGATTTCTCACTTCACTTCCCTTCCTTGGTCGTTGGTCTAGCGAAGGAGGAGCAGTACTTGGTGATAGAACAAATTGTTTGAATCTTCTTAAGCGTGGTGAATCCATTCTCGTTTTCCCAGAAGGTGTTCGAGGAATTGCAAAAGATACAAAAGACCATTATCGCCTGCAAAGATTCACGAAAGGTTTTCTACGAATGGCCCTTTCAACCAAAGTCGAAATTCTTCCTATCGCCGTTGTAGGTGCAGAAGAATTTTTTCCATTCGTTGTTCATTTTAAAAAGCTTGCAAGACTTCTCAAACTTCCGGCCCTTCCGATTACGGCGAATCTTGTTCCGCTTCCTTCGCCGGTTGATATTTACATCGGCACTCCCTATCATCTTCCCGATCATCTGAGTGCAGAAGCTTTGGATGAAGAATTGGAACCGCACATACAGGCTTTAGAAGCAGAAATTCAAAGACTCACTGAACTTGGTCTTGCTCAAAAGCGAACCATTGCCCAAAGAATAAAATCATGAAACAAAAAAAGATTCTCATCATCGGTATTCAAGGTGCATTGGCCAAAATGACGGCTGAGCTTCTCATTAAAAGTGATCCGAATATCATTATTCACGGAGTGGATTCACGTTCGATTGATGGACTTCCTAAGCGATCACAATTGACTGCTCAGCAAATGAAATATAATCGAACTAATTTTGAAAAACTTTTTCGCGAACATCATTTTGAAAATGTTTTACACCTAGGTCGTCTCGGACACTCTCCAGCAATGGGGAACATTCATAAACGTATCGACATTAATCTTGTGGGTACAAATACCATTCTGGATCTAGCACAAAAGTTTCAAACGAAAAAAGTTGTTATCATGAGTACTCATCACGTCTATGGTGCCCTTCCAGATAATCCCATGTTCCTTCGAGAAGACGCTCCACTTCGCGCGAGCTTTAAATATGCTGAACTTCGCGACGTCGTGGAAATGGATCAGATGTGCACGAACTGGATGTGGAAATATCAAAATGAAATTCAAACTGTTGTGCTCAGACCATCTAACATAATTGGGCCACAAATTAAAAATTCAATTACTCAATACTTGAAAACGCCGTACGCTCCTTTACCGATTGACTATAATCCCATGTTTCAGTTTATTCACGAATTCGACATGGCCAATATGATTGTGCTGGCCCTCGATAGATTGAACACTGGAATCTATAACGTTGCCGGCGACGATGTTATCAGTTTGCATGAAGCTGCTGAAATCATCGGTGTTAAAAAAATTAAAGTGCCGATTATTGCCGTTGAGCAACTGGCACGTTTCATGACTCCACTCTGGAAATTCCCACTCTATTTACTCGACTATATTAAATTTCCGTCAACCCTTGATAACTCGGAATTAAAGTCAGCTCTCGGGACGGATTCTTTCCGCTTCAACGCTAAAGAAGCATTGGAATTGTTGAAATATCATTAAATTCCGACCGATAAGTTGGGATGGAAAGATCATTTAAAATGCATTCTCTCGTTTTTCTTTTGAGCACCACTCTCTTCGTGAGTTGCAAGCCTGAATCCAATCGGAAGGTGAATGCTTCGAAAATGGTTTCTCCTTCTTCGACGTCTACATCTTCGAATTCGCAAACTTCTACAACTCCTCCAACTGGTGAAACGAGTTCGGGAGTCATCGACATTCATTCTCAATATTCATTCTCTACAGGTATTAAAAAATTAGTTTCAAAACAAGGAATCGGTGAAGGCCGATTGCAGATGAGCGCAGCTGATGCAGACGCTCGCTACAAAAAGTTAAAATCTCTTGGAACTTCTTATCGCCAATATAATCTTTGGTGGTCAGCCCTAGAAGGTTCAGGATTAACTTCAAGTACATCTCCACTCAAATGTCCTGCAAAGTATATTCAAGTGCCGGCAACAGAAGCTGAAAAAATCGCAATGGGTTACAAAAAGTATCGCTGTGTGAGTACTGAACAGCTTCAAAATTATGATGAACTCTTAAAACGTGATCAGGCCAATGGCATTCAGTCTGGAGTTGCTCTTTGGTCTTCTCCGCCAGTTTATCGTTATCCGGCCTGTGAAGGTTTTGGTTTCGGTGGTGTTTTCTTAAAAGACGGATGTGTTCCTCGCGACGATGCAATGGATGACTTCGAAGACTATGTTAATTTAGTAGCTTCAAGATACAACGGTGATGTTCATGGAAAAATCACTCACTTCATTATCTGGAATGAGAACGCGAGTCCAGACTGGTTCGACTACACTCCTATTGCTACTAAAACAACCGACGCAACTTCTATCAACAAACGTATTGATAAATACGCTGACATGTTAAAGCGCACCCATGCTGCTCTCACACGCCATCAAAAAAGTGCACTCATGTATGTGAGTACAGATCAGCTCATCGAAAAAGATATGCACGTTGGTCACATGGGAAATAAAAATTTAATAGATGGACTGTGGACGAGACTCGGAACGAACTATAGTTGGAGTTTAGCGGTTCATCCTTATGGCGATGTAGATTCACCAGCAGCGCCGAATACTTACACTTTTGAAAATCTAGAATTAGTTGTTCAATATCAATTACAAAAGCTTTCTGATCTAGGAATCAAAGATCCTGCCCGTCATCCGCAAAGTTTATTAATTGCATCTGAACAAGGATGGCCTCTTTCAACAGGACGCGATCATCAAGCCAAACAAATTTGTCTTGCTCATGACAAAGTCATGTCAATGCCTCAATTACTGGCCGTCGCTCACAATTATTTTCATTCTGTTGAACCTGCCGAAGCGGATGCCAATGGCCAATCAGTTCAAGGTGCATTTTTCGGTCTGATTCCGAATGCCATTCCTAATTCGCTCGAAGGAATGGAAAATGTGCCTACAGGAAAAGCATTTACTTCAACCTTAAACTCAGCACTTTGGAAAAAAGACAACAACCACTACTGCTGTACTCAATACGGAGTTGGCTGTAAGGACAACCCCGTAAGCTCTCTCACAAAATTTCCTATTTATCGTTTTTATAAAAATGGAGATCATCTCCTTACGGCCATTCAGTCAGAAGGTGTAGCGGTTGGTTATGCTGCTGAAGGTATCGCTTTTGACATGTACACAGCTTCATCTAACGCCAATCTCGTGGCCATTTATCGCTGCTCACAACCAAAGAATCACTTCTTCTCGAGGGCCTCAAACTGCGAGGGCGCAAATGTCGATGGACTGATTGGTTACTTGCTAAAAACTAAAGTTGATTCAGCTAAACCAGTTTATCGCTTCCGCAAACAAACAGGGCAACACCTCATCACAACTGACCAGGCCGAAGGAATAAGAAACGGTTTCATCCAAGAAAGTATTCTGGGATATGCGCCCTAGCTAGCTCTTACCTGGATAAAATCGTTGACGAGGATTGGGAGATTCCATTAAGATGGACCTTCCAATCAGTGCCTTGGTGGTGGAATGGTAGACGCAGCGGATTCAAAATCCGCCGTCCGCAAGGATGTGCGAGTTCGAGTCTCGCCCGAGGCACCATATCTTTTTTAATAAACCCACTTATTAAAAATCTCAGATAAATTTTTACCAGATGATTTTTCAAAAGAATTTTGAAAATCTCTACTTTCAACTAACTTTCCGTTACTAGTGACTGTGTAGTGTTTAAATGCTTTCCAAAAAACTTCATCACCTAAAAGTTTTCTCAACTCATCCATGAATAGCATTGCTTT
>CAMLRB010000199.1 GCA_946482295.1 uncultured Bacteriovorax sp.
CTTCTTGCAAAGTTAAATTGTCATTCGCCTTTTTGTCAGACGATTTTTTATCGGAAGGAACTTTTGAAGGTAGATCGCCCGGTAAAAACAAATGTTGAGGTTCGATGAGAATGATCGGGCCGTCATGCGTATTTGTCTGAGACGCATGGAGAGTGGCACGTGAGATAATATTTTTTAGTTCACGCACATTTCCGGGCCATGAGTATTCATGCAATTTTGTGAGTGCTTCAGGACTTAAGCGAAAAGGTTTGCATCCTAATCTTCGTTGATAGTAATCGCAAAAATAGCCTGCGAGCAATGGGATATTATGCAAATGCTGACGAAGAGGAGGTGTTTGGAGAGGATACACATTCAAGCGGTGAAAAAGATCTGCTCTAAACGATCCCTTTTTTATTTCTTCTTCCAGGTTTCGATTGGTGGCCGCAATAATTCGTACATTAACTTTGCGAGGTTTATCTTCACCCACCCGTTGGATTTCTCCTTCTTGTATGGCCCTTAAAAGTTTTGCCTGAATTGAAAGAGGAAGCTCTCCAATCTCATCTAAAAATAATGTTCCATTGTGAGCGACTTCAAACTTACCTAAACGATCTTGAATCGCCCCTGTGAAAGATCCTTTTTTGTGACCGAAGAGTTCGCTTTCCGCAATACTTTCAGGTAGAGCGGCGCAATTGAGGTAAATAAGAGGTTGATGGGCACGATTAGAGTATGAATGAACCGCGCGGGCAACGAGTTCCTTCCCTGTGCCCGTCTCTCCTAAAATGAGAATAGAGAGATCAGATTTGGCGACTAGCTTTAAATCTTTTTTTAATTGAGAAAGCTCAGCTCCCGTTCCAATGAGTTCACCACCACCTTTAGCTGAAACTTGATTCATGAGTTCTTGAGCAACGTGATCTTGTCGCTGAGTTGTTTCTTCCAAAGTTTCGATGAGAAGTGATGTACGAAGAGTCGCACCAGCAAGAGCTGAGAGGGCCACTAAAAAATCATCGCTAATATGATCAAATGCATGAGGAGATAATGAATCTGCAGTAAGAATGCCGATTGTTTTGTTTTCAACTATAAGTGGACATCCCATGCAGGCGTGGACATGTTCAAGAGCGTGGGGATCGCTGGCCACTAAACCATCAAAGGGATCAGGAAGATCACAATCAATGGGAAATCGCACAGGTGATTTTGATTGAGCGATTATATCCAATCGTGGATTTGTTTTTAGAGGATAAACAATCGTTTCAGCTTCAGGTGCTAAACCAAAACTCGCAAGCGTTGTGAGTTTTTCTTGTTCAAGCAGCATCAATGTGGCGGCATCAAACGGAATTGTTTCTTTTAAAATTTTCAACATCTCATTGAAGCGGTCTTTGCTTGATAAAGTTGCATTCAAATTGAGAGCAATGGGAAGAAGAACATCTAGATTTTGCATAGATGTATTATATACATCATGATGTGAAATTGATAGCTTTTGTTTGATGTAAAAACAATATCTAAAAAAGCCTAACTTATTAAAAACATTATAGCGAAAAACTGGCATAACCCTTGCGATTGAGGAGGGTAATTATCCCAGGAGGACTTATGAATTACGCTCGAATGCCCCTTGCGGAACTCGCCATCAACATACCCATGGCGACTTCGCTTTTCCGAAAAAACCGGCTCGATTTTTGTTGTGGAGGTAAACAGACCTTAGAAGAAGCTTGTCAGAAAAAAAATCTCAACGTGAATGAGATCGTTATTCAATTGCGTGAACTTGAAATCAATCATGCTTTTGAATTTGAATCCGGCCCACTTGATAACATCACTCATTACATTGTTCTTCGTTACCATCTCGATCTAAAAAAACGTTTTCCTGAATTGATTGCGCTCGCAAATAAAGTAGAGAAAGTTCACTTAACTCATGCTGATTGTCCAACAGGATTAACAGCTCTTCTTCAACATATGCACCAAGAGATGCTTCAACACATGATGAAAGAGGAAAATATTTTATTTCCACTAATTGAATCGGGAAAAGGAAGTTTGGCCTTAATGCCTGTAAAAGTGATGATGGCAGAACATGAAGCACATGGTGATCATCTCGAATCATTACACGTTTTAACAAATGATTTTAATCCTCCAGATGACGCTTGTCCGACTTGGCAAGCTCTCTACAAAGGCCTTGAAAAACTCGAAGAAGAATTAATGGAACACATTCATCTAGAGAATAATATTCTGTTCCCTCGTGCGCTTGTGCAAAAAGGAGCGTAGTCAATGAAATCAACAAAAAAGTTATGGATCTTACTCTTCACAGTTTTACTTGGAACATTTAGTATTCTTGGTTTCTTCGGAACAGAAATCTTCCGCCAAGCTCCACCAATCCCGGAATCAGTTGTGACAACTGACGGTCATCAAGTCATGACTAAAGATTCGATTCTCACTGGACAGACTGTTTGGCAGTCAATCGGTGGGCAACAAATAGGTTCGATATGGGGGCATGGTGCCTATCAAGCACCAGACTGGACAGCAGATTGGCTTCACCGCGAATCAGTTTTCCTTCTCAATCTTTGGGCCCAAAGAACTCATCAAAGAAACTATGCTGATCTTCCAACAATGGATCAAGCTCCACTAAAAGAAAAATTAAAACAAGAGTTGAGAACAAATCGTTACGATGAAAAATCTAAGTCTATTACGATCTCACCAGATCGTTTATTGGCCATTCAAGAATTAAGTAAACATTATAAAGGGATTTTTAGTAATAATTCTGAATATAAAAAATATCGTCAAGATTATGCAATTCACGATCTTGTTTTAACAAGTGAAGAGCGTCGTGACCTTATGATGCATTTCTTTTTCTGGACAAGCTGGTCTGCTTCGACAAATCGTCCAGAGCAAAATTTTACTTACACTAACAACTGGCCGCATGAACCACTCATTGATAATGTTCCAACATCATCAAATACTCTCTGGTCAATTCTCTCAGTGGTTCTCCTTCTCTTTGCTCTTGGTGGTTTAGTGGCGTACCACGCTTTCAAGAAAAAACATGAAGACGATACTGTTCCTCCGGCCATTGATCCTTTGGGAAGTTTTACGCTCACTCCTTCAATGAAGGCCCTTTGGAAGTATTGTGCTGTCGTTCTTTTACTCTTTGGTGTTCAGTGTCTCCTTGGTGCTTTGACTGCTCACTACACTGTTGAAGGACAAGATTTTTTTGGAATTCCAGTTTCTCAGTATCTTCCTTATTCTTTAACTCGTACTTGGCACATACAGACTGCACTCTTCTGGATTGCAACTGCCTTCCTGGCCATCGGTCTCTTCTTAGCTCCAATGGTAGGGGGAAGCGAACCAAAAGGACAAAAACTCGGAGTAGATGTTCTCTTTGGGGCCTTACTGGTGGTTGTCTTTGGGTCTCTAGCAGGAGAGTTCTTCGCTATTCACCAAAAACTTCCGCTTGAATTAAGTTTCTGGCTGGGGCATCAAGGTTATGAGTACACTGATCTTGGTCGCGTTTGGCAAATCGCACTTTTTATCGGACTTCTTCTTTGGTTGTTCCTCATGATTCGTGCTCTTCTTCCAGTCTTTAAAAAAGTAAATGTTCCTAAAGAATTAATTGTCATGTTTGCTGGTGCCTCAGTCGCGATCGGACTTTTTTATTCAGCAGGATTTTTCTACGGCGCTAAATCTCACTTGTCTGTTATGGAGTATTGGAGATGGTGGGTTGTTCACCTTTGGGTTGAAGGATTTTTCGAAGTCTTTGCAACTGTCTCTCTCGCTTTTATTTTCACTCGTCTTGGGTTGATCAAAGAAGCGTTTGCTACTCGGTCGGTTCTGTTTTCAACTGCTATCTTTCTCCTCGGCGGTATCCCCGGAACTTTCCACCACCTTTACTTCAGTGGTACTCCCATGAGCATTACTGCAATCGGTGCTTGTTTTAGTGCTCTCGAAGTTGTTCCGCTTGTCTTAATTGGTATTGAAGCTTATGAAACTTACTCGATGGAACATCAAGTAGCGTGGATGCAACAATATAGATGGCCGATTAGATTTTTTATCGGTGTTGCCTTCTGGAATTTTCTTGGTGCAGGTATCTTTGGATTCCTTATCAATCCACCAATCGCTCTTTATTACATGCAAGGTTTAAACACTACAGCCGTTCACGCACACGGAGCGACTTTTGGAGTGTACGGACTTCTTTCACTGGGACTAGTGCTCTTTATTCTTCGTCGCTTGAAACCAGTTGGTGTGTGGAAAGAATTACACATCAAATCTTCTTTCTGGTGTATGAACATTGGTCTTATTCTCATGATCTTCTTAAGCTTGTTGCCAATCGGTATTATGCAAACAATGGCCAGTATGGAAACAGGATTGTGGTTTGCTCGTAGCTCTGACTTCTTACAGCTACCACATATGCAAGTGCTGCGCTGGATGCGCGTCGTGGGTGACACTCTATTCCTTATCGGAGTTGCTCAACTGATTTATTTCGCCCTCGGAATCTATTATGGATGGAGCTTTGAAAAAGAAACTGTGACAGAATCTGAACCGATTGATGTTGTCGAAGCTTAAGCTCTTTGGGTGCCTGGAGTCTTTTTATCCGGGCACCTTTTATCTAATATATATCTTGAATGACGTGAAGGAGTACGACTATGAATGAAATGAATTTCACTGTAGATGAATACACAAGCATCTCTCCCCAAACAATTAACTTAAATGCTGAACTTAAAGATGCTTATCAGTTAATGAAAGACAAAGGTATCCGACATTTGCCGGTCATGGATGGAAAAGAAGTTGTGGGCATCGTTTCTGAACGTGATATTTTAGCGAACTATGGAAAGCCTTGGAGTGAGTTCATGCGAGTTAAAAGCGTGATGAGTACTTCAATTCTCTTTGCTCACGCTAATGATGGATTAGGGGATGTCGCTTATCGGCTCTCTAGTGAGAAAAAAGGCTCGGCCATTATCCTAGATGAACAAGAACAGCTTTATGGTATTTTTACAACGACTGATGCGCTTAATGCTTTGGTGGAATTACTTCTTCCTTCGCAGACTTAATAGGGAAGCTAACCTGCTGATCGTTAGAAAAATACCTAGTAGAATGGGCATATGAAAGCAATCTAATTTTTATCATTGATAATGAGAGTGATCTCGGCCAAAAGAGCTTTATGAAAAAAATAATCCTACTCCTTTCGCTAACTCTTACTCATTCGACTTTTGCTCAAAATTTAACAACTTCAAATGTTCAAGATTTTCTTACTCGTTATTGTGAACAAACGTGGTGTAATGAAGTTGAAATCACTTTTGAGTCTTTTGATTGTGATTTAGAAAACAAACAAACGTGCGTCTTAGATTTTACAATTGCTGAGACAAGAAAGGTTAGTTGCACATTCCATCGTTACAGTTCACTTGATGAAATTGTGACTGAAGAAAATGAATTGTCAGAGCGCTTTTTAGAAGAACTCACTGATTGTGTTACAACCAAGCTCTAATCGTCATTTTCGTTCGATATATAAAGCTTTACAGTATCCAACCAAGGCCTGACAGTCGTCCGTATTAATTAAAACAGTAAATCCAGAATAACGTTGATGATCGACTTTCAAAAGATCATAAATTTTAGTGTATGACTCTTCTGAGACTGGAAGATTATCAAAGTCAGAAATAACGTCACGAAGATCAACGACATGAATAATTTTATTCTTTCCAATGTGATTTGAGTTTGTCGACATCATGAAAGGACGAATGTAGTCGTATGGGACTTCTTTCGTTTCCGGGTCTTCATAATGTAAATTTCCTTTGCCACATGAAACTAGCGAAACTAGGGTCAACATCATTAAAATTTTTTTCATATAAAAAGTATGAAATAAATTTTCTGGGACGTCACGTAGTTTCAAAGTCCGCTTGTTGAATTAACATCTTATCTTAAGACTTCAGGAGATAATTTCTTGCACCATTTGCCACTCATGATCACTGACTTGGCCATTATTCTCGCCGCAGCGGCCATTAGTATTCTCGTTTTTAGTCGTTTTAAACAGCCCATTGTCTTAGGTTATTTGATTGCAGGGTTTGCTGTAGGACCACATGTTCATTTATGGCCCACTGTTGTGGATACAGAAGGCGTGAAATTGTGGGCAGAGATTGGTGTTATCTTTCTTCTTTTCGGACTAGGACTTGAATTTAGCTTTAAGAAATTAGCTCAAGTAGGTAAGAGTGCATCCATAGCCGCTGGCTGTGAAGTTGTAACGATGATGGGTGTCGGTTATTTATTAGGACGCGCCTTTGGTTGGAACGATATGGATAGCATTTATCTAGGAGCTATACTTTCGATGTCATCAACGACCATTATTATTCGTGCTTTCGGTGAAGCCGGTCTTAAAGGAAAAGGTTTTGTCAGTTTGGTTTTTGGAATACTCATTGTAGAGGATCTTCTCGCCATTCTTCTTATGGTTTTTTTGACGGAGTTAAGTTCTTCAGGAAATTTTTCTGGTGGTAATATTCTCTATCTTACAGCGAGATTGGGTTTCTATCTTCTTGCTTGGTTTCTCGTTGGTATTTATATCCTTCCAACATTGCTCAAAAAATTCAGAAGTCTGCTCTCCACTGAAATCATGCTCATTGTTTCGATCAGTCTTTGCTTTTTGATGGTCGTTCTCGCTTCAAAAGCAGGA
>CAMLRB010000200.1 GCA_946482295.1 uncultured Bacteriovorax sp.
ATCTTCTGTAAGAGATTCATAGTTTTGAAAAAGCTGAATTTCACTTTGAACGTGCTCAAATACTTCTGAAAGCTTTTTCTTTTGTTTAAATATTTCAACAAATCTCACCATCAAGAAATAGTAGAAGTTGGCAAAAGCAAAACGTAAGGTATATAGAGAATCGTAGATGATCCCATTAATGATGAATTTATTAACAGGTCTTACAGCATTGATGTAATCTCTGCCCTCTTTAAATTTATTGATTACTCTTGTTACATAATATGATCCCCATGGCGGAATAAAATATTTCTTTCCCTCAATAGAAGTAACGATAGATTTTTCCAAACTGTAATGATGGGCCACTTCGTATTCATGTCCGTGCTTAAGCACAATACCTGGCTCTGGAATATAAACATCTTCAGCATTAAGAAGAATTTTAAATTTAAAACGATCTTCTTCAGGGAAAAGATTCATGATGTATTCACGAAGCGAATCAAAAATAAGTTCCGCATCGTGATTGCCAAGGATGTAAACAAGTCGATTTTGTGGAAATGAGAGGAAATCTTTTAAGGCCTCAAAGACATCAGAGTGCGCCGTGATAATCATTTTGAGTTTTTCCATTGCCGCTTCTTCACTCCAAAATTCGTCATCGAAATATTCGACGAATGGGACAGCAAGGAGATCCAAAAAGTCACCATTGATGATGAGCTCAACTTCGCGTTCTGCATAATGTCCGCTGGAGTGATAGTGAATGAATTCAATCAACTCTTTGTCATAATGAAAATCTTCTAGGAAGTTTTTACGTTTATTGACATTGAGACCTGCTCCTAAATGAAGATCAGAAATAACTAGGATTGTTTTAGTGATCCTATTTTTTTGCAGGAATTTCATAATTTTTGTTTCCAATGATCAATTCAACTTCTTGAAAGGCAGGAGAAAGAGGAACAAAATGCAAAATGTCGCCTTTTTTTAGTTTCACAATCAGCTTTTGATATTTTTCAGGATCTATTGAAATAAGTTGAATACTTTTTTGATTATTGACCAAAAGTTTTCCAACGAGCCTCACCAGCGTTTTGTTTTCGATGATTACTACCATATCGGCCTTATAT
Organism: uncultured Bacteriovorax sp.; assembly: GCA_946482295.1. The sequence goes on from CAMLRB010000200.1 coordinate 1,089, forward strand.
TTAGCTGGTGAGACAACTTTAAATCGATCATCATACGCTGAGACAAGAAACCCATCAAGAGACTCAATAGCAAATGCGGACTGGATCATTGTTAAAAAGAGACATAGTTTTATTATTACTTTCATTATTACTATTTTAACAGGTTTTAGAAAAACGCGTAGATGGAAGGAGTAACCTGAGTGCATTGCTCGGTTAGTTTAGATCCTAAAGCAAGAGGTGAAAAATCCGATAATAAAACTATGTTGGCATTACTAAAAAAAAGAATAAGTCGCGATCAAAAAGTATCAAAAGAAACTTTCAAAAAAACTTTTTTTAACCATCCCAATCATCTTTGGATTAATGAAGATAAAATGGTTCGTCGCAGTTTTGAAATTTTACTCGACTCATTAAAAGACGAGCATATTCAATTTTTCCATAAACATGAGACTTATTTCATTCCTTGCCAGGCCCATTTAAGTTGTGCCATTGGAAAAACAGGCAACAATCATTTAATCCTCGTTTTTCCTGAACTTATTCAGCTCTTAAAATCTGGTAGTGCTTTTCACGGAATCGCGATCCTCGCACATGAGTTTGGACATATTTACCACCAACATACAGAATTTAAAGTAGAGACTTTGAAAGCGCAAATTGAAGCAGATAAATTTGCCTTCGATTTAGGTTTTGGTGAGGAACTTGAAGAAGTTCTCATGGATCATGTGCATTCTATCGATTGCAGAGTGAGAATATCTAGACTGACAACTTATCTTCTGACGAAAAATAATGAATAAAATTATCTTTGTCTCGGGAATACAAATTTTCCCTCCTGAGTCAGGTGGGCAGCTTCGAAGTGCAAATCTCTGTCTCGCTTTAGCGAAACTGGGCTACAAAGTTGAGATTTATTCTCTTACTGGACGAAAAAACGACTATCTTTCACTCAAAAGTAGTGACGAAACAAAAATCGCTGACAACGTAACTGAATATGTAAATCGTAATCCTCTCTGGGGATTCATTCAGTTTATCTTTTACAAACTTCATTTGCCTCCCCTCTGGTTGAGTTGGCTTACGGCCATTCATGGCCCTCGTGTTTTAAAAAACAAATTGGAGAAAGCAAGTTCGTTAGTTCTTGATTTTCCCTTTCTCTATCCACTTGGGAGATTTAAGACAGATCACCTAATAGTCAATACCCACAATGCTGAGTATGAGCTCTATCCCGACAGTCCAGTCCTTCAAAGAATGGTAAAAAATATTGAATGTGCGGCCTTCAAAAGAGCAAGCAGTGTTCTCTTCTGTAATGAATCTGATTTTATGAAGTTCAAAGAAGTTTTGGAGAATAGTAAAAACAAAGTTTCAATTCTTCCAAACGGCATTCATCTTGAGTCCTTCACGTTCGATTCTTTGAAACGCGAAAGCATTAGAACACAATACAAAATTTCTAACAATGCCACTGTCTTTCTTTTTACAGGCAGCAAATATCAACCCAACGTTAAAGCTTTTAATTATTTAAAGGAATGGGCAGACTCTCATGCTAAGGAACTCATTCAGGAAAAAATTATAATCTTAGTTGCTGGGACTGTCACAGATGTCTTTGTTGATTTACCTTACTTCAAAGCGGTAGGTAAGGTCCCTGAGATGTATTCCTACTTTTGGGCGGCTGACTTTGGCCTCAATGCAACGACAGAAGGTTCAGGGACAAATGTAAAAATGATTGAATATCTTGCTGCTAAACTTCCCATTGTCACGACAGCTTTCGGGTCCAGAGGAACTAAATTGATCAACAATGAAACTTGCCTGGAGTACAATCAAGATAACTTTTTAGCTGTATTGCAAAAGGCAGCTTCCATGAACAATGATCAAAAATCCAAAATGGCAGAAGATGCCTTTCGGGACAATGAAACAATCATCGATATGTCTAAGGCGATTAAAAACCTTCCCATTAAATGGTAATTTCTATTTTTTAAATTATAATTAATACTATCAAAATCAACCGAGATCAAATATGACGAAACTCTCTTCAAAAACCATTATTATCGGCAGTGTATTAGTGTTCATCTTAGCTGGAATCATATACAGCTTTACAGCTCAAAAAGTTTATTCGTCTAAAAGTCACGTGGCGATGTTTCGCTTAAAAATTGAAGACCCTGGTTCTAATATGGAAGAATCACGAAATCGTTGGATTTGGATAAGAGATGGTCTTAATTTAAAGAGCGCGCTTTTCACAGAATTCTTGCTAGATGATCTCCTCAGTAAAAATGCCGAGGCCAAAGCATTGGCCGAAAAATTTTCGAACAAGAGATTGGCCTATGATCACTTTAGTAAAATGATTAATATCCAATTTACCGGCGCTGATGAGAACAATTATTTAATTGAAGTTAAGGCCCCTACTCCACAGATCGCTCTAGAATTGAATATGATGATCTTTAATCGTTTAAAATATTTAGCTGTCGAAGCTGATCAAAAAAAATTTGATGAACTCGTGACGGAGTTAAGAACGAAGCAACAAGAGCAAAAAGGTGCAAATTTTGACTTTTATGAAGACAAGATAAACAAGCTCACTTTTAGTCACATTGTTGAACAAAAGCAAAAACAATCAGCCGTAGAAGTGATAGCTTCTCCTCAATTAAATGAATCACCAATATGGCCAAGAAATAAATTAATTGTAGCGGTTTTTGCGTTTTTTGGACTCATTTTTGGACTGGCCTTAGATTATGTCTTAAAATGCTGCCAAAAATGTACTAAGAAAACTTAATGGTCTCAATTAACAAAGTACAATCGGTCATCTTTTGTCCGTTGTATCCGGTACTTATTTATCTCTTTCTAGCTGTCACAACATTACATGTTGAGAGTTCTCTTTTAGTCCGTTTGCACATTGAATCACTCACTTTAATGTGGGCCTTAAGTGCATCTCTCATTCATTATCTTGTAAGTGATAAAGAGACGAAAGGTCCAATCGGCCTTTCTTTAATCCTGGGCCTCCTATTCATCTCCACCCCACTTCTGAGCTCCTTGGCCACTCAAGATTATTTGAAAGTTTTAGATGATGAAGAGTATCGAACGCTTTTTAAAATGATTCTTTTTATTCCTTGTTTCGTTATGGTTCTAAGGAATAAAAACTGGCGAGAGCAGACATTAGATTTTTTAATTTTTTCTTATGGAATTTTTGCCCTCTACTTTCTCTATCGCTATCTCATTTTACATGAAGTGCGAGAATATGATTTGAGGCCTCAATTTAGAATTCGTCACGGTGATGCAAACTTTTTGTGTACTTTCTTTTCAATGATGATCCCTCTTTCCTTAATGCAATCCTGGAAAAATCAGGGATTCAAAAAAGTATTGTTTTTTTCAATCGGTCTGCTTCTCACTATTTGTGTCGTTCTCACAGAATCACGTATGGGTCTTATTGCAACGACGGTGGGGATGATTTTTTTTCTCTCACGTCCTGCTTATCGCCACTCAAAAAAAATGATTCCTGTGATACTTTTTATCTTCATCGTTGTATTGGGATTTAGTGGAGACAGAGTATTCAAACGTTTTTCAGAAATTCATGACAAATCAAATTCAGACCGTTTTCTCTCATGGGAAAATGGTCTGCAAGTTTTTGCAGATCACCCCTTTTTTGGATCTGGAATCCATAAAGCGCGTGACTCATTTTATCTCAATACTGGCTTCCCTCATTTTCAATCAGAGGCAAAAACGCTGGAAGTTCACAATACTTTTTTGAAAACATTGGCAGAACTAGGCCTCGTGGGTTTTGTTATTTTTTGTATTCTTTTTTTCTGGCCTTGGAAAAAAACACTGCTTTTAAAAACGGACCATCGCTATTTTCTACTTTCTTCGCTCATCATTCTGTCGTTATCAATTTTGACGATTGGATTAACATATAAAGATCTTTTCGTTCTCCATTTGTTTTTTCTAGGAGCTCTCGCATCCTATTATTCGCAAACGATGGAAGAGACTTAGGGGGAAATATTCAAACTTTATTTTTTATTATCTTTTTTCTTATATGTGCCCACTATGTCTTGTTTGGATTAGTTGTTCTCGTCCTTGCGAAACTTTTCAAAAAGAACCACATCGTAGAGGACATCACTCCTAGCGTTTCATTCATTGTGGCCGCTTATAATGAAGAAAGAATTATTCGTCAAAAAATACAAAATGATCTAAAGCTCAATTACCCAAAAGATAAAATTGAGATCATTATTGTGTCTGATGGTTCAAGTGATCGAACACCTGACATCGTTAAAGAATTTGCTGCTGATGAAATAAAAGGCATGCACAGTCCTCCTCGTCAGGGCAAAACAGCGGCCTTAAATAGGGCCATCGCTGAGGCCAAAAATGAAATTCTTATTTTTTCAGATGCTAACTCCATGTTTGAACCAGACGCTATCAGAAAGCTTGTAAGACATTTTGCGGACCCTAGTATTGGTGGCGTTTGCGGTAGAAAAAGTGTTTTGGAAAACTCAGAACGAAAAGCGTCGGGTGGCGACAATCTCTACTGGAAGTATGAATCAACTTTAAAACAGGCAGAATCAGATCTGGGTTCAATCCCAACTGCTGATGGTGAAATATTTGCAATGAGAAAAGAACTCTATCACCCAGTTGATGCAAAAATCATCAATGATGACATGGCCATTACTTTCGATATTCTTTCTCAGAAAAAACGAGTCATCTACGACAAAACTGCTGTGACTGTTGAAGAAGCTTCAATTTCACTCAAAGATGATTTTAACGTAAAGTCGAGAATGGTTTATGGTGGATTTCAAATCATGGCCCTCTTTAAGACAGAATTAAATCCTCTCACTAGCTTCTTCGGAGTTCAGTTCTTTTTTCACAAAACACTTCGTTACTTGATGTGGGTACTTCTAGTACTCATTTTCATCACAAATCTTTTTTGCCTGAACATTCATCCTTTCTATAATATTTTCTTCTCACTCCAGGTTTTATTTTATCTTTTTGCACTCACTGGTTGGATCATGGATAAAACACAAACAAAAAAGTTTTTCCTTTTTTATCTTCCCTACTACTATTGCAACGTAAACCTGGCAGCTTTCAAAGGTTTTGTTTTTTACCTCAAGCAGCGCTCAAATGTCGATGTCTGGAAAAAGGCAACAAGGTAATCATGAATCAAGATCTCATTAAAAATGAAAATTTCATTGTTTTTGGTGAAGACTTTGCCCGTCATCCGCATGCTCTGGAACATTTATTAAGACCTTTTTTTGAGCACAATCAGTTTATCTGGGTCGAAACGATTGGACTGAGGTCTCCAAAATTTAATCTTTATGATTTAAAGAGAATTGCAGGTAAACTCGCTCAATGGTTTTTTAAGAGCAAAGAAGAAAGCATCGTCATTCCAAAAAATGTCGTTATCGTTTCACCCATGATGATCCCCTTTACTCAATTTTCACTCATCAGAAAATTTAATAAGTGGCAAGTCACAAGAAAAGTGAACGCTGTCTTACAAAACAAAAAAATTGAAAAACCTATCACAATTGCCTC
>CAMLRB010000201.1 GCA_946482295.1 uncultured Bacteriovorax sp.
TTATAGCGCTGTAGAGCTTGTTGGTGCCCCTTTTTATGGTTGGATTCACGACCTTAGTGTTCATGATCCATTTTATGTATTGCCGGTTTTAATGGCCGTTTCTATGTTCTTACAACAAAAGATGACTCCATCAACATCAATGGATCCAACACAACAAAAGATCATGATGTTTATGCCACTTATTTTTGCTTTTATTATGAAAGATCTTCCAGCTGGACTTGTTCTTTATATTCTTGTTTCGACTGTCGTTGGTATTTTACAACAAATGATCGTTTACAAGATGGCTGACTAAAACATGTATGAATTTTTATACTGATGACCAACCTATAATTGCATGCAGTACTGGCACTCAGGCCAATACTGCAATTGCAGTTATACGTTTATCAGGTTTTGAGTCTCTCGAATCCCTTCAGAAATTTTTTTCTGTTTCCCTTTCAAAAGTAACCAAGAGAAAAGCCACTCTCACAAACATTCAATTCCAAAATAAAGTTTTCGATAATGGTTTGCTCTTATTTTTCCCTGCTGGGGAGAGCTACACAGGTGAAAATGTTTTAGAGCTTAACGTTCATGGAAATCTTCTCAACATTCAAAACATTTTGAATATTTTTATTGAGAGGGCTGGTTTCAGGGCTGCACATCCAGGTGAATTCACCTATCGTGCTCTTAAAAATAAAAAATTATCACTCTCGCAAGTCGAGGGTTTAGATATGCTTCTCAATGCAAATTCGAGTTTGATGCTTTCGCAAGGACTCGATGTTCTCCAAGGAGATTTGCACGCTCAATATTTGGCGCTTCATGAAGCTTTTATTAAATTAAAATCAGCTGTAGAGATCTCAATTGATTTTTCGGAAGACGTTGGAGTTGAGGAAACTCAAAAACTTTTCAATGATTCGTTCGTTAAGTTTCAGAAAATTATCTCTAGCCTTAAAACGCGCACGGAAGGAAACCTTTCGTCACTTTTATCTCCGGAAATTGCTCTAACGGGGCAAACTAATGCGGGCAAAAGTTCACTTTTTAATCTTTTACTTAAAGACGATCGCTCCATTGTCTCAAATATCGCTGGGACCACTCGCGATTACGTCTCAGAAATCCTCCATATCGATGGGACCAATTACAAATTGGTCGATACAGCTGGAATTCGTGAATCTTCTGATGTCATTGAGAACATCGGTATCGAGAGAGCGCTTACTATTTTGAAGCGGTCTTTTTTCAAGATTCTCGTTATTAATCCGTTTGAAACGAATCCCAAATATCTTAAAAAGTTTGCTGGCCTGGAATTTGATTTACTTCTTTTTTCTCATAAAGATCAGCCTAATTTTGAAAACAAAGTAGGGGAGATTGATCATAGTTTCATTGGGAAAAAGTTAGTTTTTGCTGCGGATTTTGTGACTGGTTCTATAGGGGCAATTGATGCGAAGTTGTGGTCCGCCGCTCTCGCGGCTGGTTCTATAGGACCAAAAATTGAAAAAAGTGGTCCCATAGGACCAAAAATGAATGAAAGTGGTTCTATAGGACCAAGTTCAAAAACCATTGCCCCTATAGAACCAGATTCTGAAAATTCTGGTCCTATAGAACCAAGTTTGTGCGAAAGTGGTTCTATAGAACCACTTTGTGCGAAGTTGGGGTCCGTCGCTCTCGCGACTTCTATAGAACCGCTAATCCGAGATTTAATAGCAAAAAAATACGCTGAAGCTACAGCTAACAACCCAATATTACTAGAGCGCCACCGTCAGGTGATAAATAAACTATATTTAAAATCAACCGAATTAGGTAGTAATATCAACGGGTTAACTGACGTAGCAATCCTCTCCTCAGAAGTAAACATTCTAGGAAATCACCTAGCAGAACTCATAGGAATCGTCTCACCAGATGATGTACTTAATTCAATCTTTTCAAATTTTTGTATTGGAAAGTAGACATTTTTTACGATCGGCATTACAAATCACCAACGCAATTTACCCAAGAGAAATGTTCCACGTAGAACAATATATATGAAAAAAAATTTCGACATTCTTATCATTGGCGGTGGCCACGCTGGTTCCGAAGCCGCATACATTTCATCGCAATTCGGATTGCAGGTCGCGCTCATTTCTGGACCCGGCGCAAGTATTGCGTCGACTCCTTGTAACCCAGCTATCGGCGGAGTAGGAAAGGGGCAAGTGGTTCGCGAGATAGATGCGCTCGGTGGAATGATGGGAATGATTGCCGACAAAGCCGGGATTCAATTTCGCACGTTGAATGAGTCGAAAGGGTTTGCAGTTCAATCAACTCGGGTTCAAGTCGATAAAGAACTCTACACAAAATATGCTACCGAACTTTTAGAATCAATCGATAATCTAACTATAATTCGCGAGATGGTTAAGGCCGTTACAAAAGATGAATCCGAATTCAAGGTCCAGACCGAAGATGGAAACATTTATTCAGCTCAGAAAGTAATTGTTACGACAGGCACTTTTCTCAATGGAAAACTCCATACCGGGGAAGAACAAACTTCAGGTGGAAGAGTAGAGTGTAAGCCATCAGTAGGACTTGGAGATCTTTTTTCAGAAATAAAGACACTCCCGAATAGATTTAAGACTGGAACTCCGCCGAGGTTAGATAAAAACACAATCGATTACTCTCAAATGGAGCCACAAGAGAGTGATTCAGGAACAAGAAACTTTTCTTCGCTAGCAAATCCATTTGAAAGGAATTCAAAACAAGTAAATTGCTATCTCACGCGAACAAATAGTGAGACTTTGTCTATAATTAGGGCCAACAAAGAACGCTCACCGATCTTTAATGGGCAAATTAAAGGCGTTGGGCCTAGATATTGTCCTTCAATTGAGGACAAAGCCTTCCGTTATACCGAAAAAGATGTTCACCATGTCTTTGTCGAGCCAGAAGGACTTGATGTAGAGACGATTTATCCGAATGGCATCTCAACTTCGCTTCCAAAAGATGTCCAAGAGAGCTTTATTCGCACGATTGCAGGGTTAGAAAACGCAAAAATCCTAATTCATGGATACGCAGTTGAGTACGATGTAGTCGATACATCTGAACTATCTCGCACAATGGAGTACAAAACACTTCCGGGTCTGTACTTTGCCGGACAAGTTTGTGGGACTTCTGGATATGAAGAGGCGGCTGGACAAGGAATTATGGCCGGAATCAATGCTTCTTTGAGTTTTTTAAGTAAAGATTCACTCATTTTAGATAGAAACGATTCTTATATTGGAGTTATGGTTGAAGATTTGGTCTCAAATAAGCGAGATGAGCCTTATCGACTCTTTACCGCTCGCTCGGAAAACCGACTTTACGTTCGCGAAGATAATACTATCCAAAGAATGTCGAAATATAGAAAAGTGATGGATTTAACCTCTAAACTCGACATTTTTCAGGAAAACTTCCTCGATGAAGCGGAAATTCTAGAAAATCTCATCGAAAATACCATGTACTATGCCCAGGCAGAAACAAAGAGAGTTTTTGATGAAAAAGGATACGGATCTCTAGAAACTAATATTTCTCTTAAAGAACTACTGAGAAGACCCAACTTAAATCCCATTGAAACACTTAAATCAGAAACTGAAATTATGGGAGCAAGCTTTAACCCTGACGTTATTAGAACTGTTGCGATTTCTGCAAAATACGAAGGCTATATAGACAGAGCACTTGTAGAGAGTGAAAAGATCAATCGCTTAAGCAAAAAGAAAATTAACTGGGAAATTCTGGCTGAATCAAAAAATATCTCCTTTGAGTGCAAGTTGAGAATCAAACAAATCAGGCCAGAAACATTTGGCCAGTTACAAAGAATGGAAGGAATTAGACCTGCCACTCTCGCATATGTTGCAGGAAACCTCGTATGAATATTTATGAATTTAGCCAAAAATACCTCGACCTGTTAACAGGGGAGTTTGCCGGAATAAATCTCACTCGTATCGAATCTCCTGAGGAGTTTTTTCAAAAACAAATTAGAGACAGCATTCTTCCGCAAGAAGAAAGTGCAGTATTCAAGAAGTGTCTCGAAAAAACAAAAGTCATGGTCGATATTGGTTTCGGTGGAGGATTTCCTATCCTTCCTATGGCATTCATGAATCCTGATAAAAAATTCTACGGAATGGATGCTAGAGCAAAGAAAGCTCAGACCGTAGCAAAAATTGCAGAGAAGTTGGAACTCAAAAATACAAAGCTCATGCATCAGAGGTTTGAGGAAGTAATTTTTAATCGCGATGCGGTTGTTACTTTTAAAGCAGTGGGAAAAGTTTGTGACTTGCTGCCTTTGTTTAAAACGAACAACAATCTATATGTCTTCTTCTATAAAGGACCCAATTTTTACGACCTGGAAGAAATTGAGCCTATGCTAGATGATTGGGAAGTTATCGAAGAGACTTCTTACGATGTTCCTGGTACAGAAGGAAGATTATTGCTTGGCTTCAAAAATAAAAATGTTCTACGTGGAACAAAAACTCCAAAAAATATTCAATTTTCACAGTTACAATAAGCAATTTTATCGGTATAAAATACTCTAAATTCACACAATAAGGGGATTGTAAATGGCTAAAATCATTGCAATGATGAACCAAAAAGGTGGTGTTGGTAAGACAACTTCATCAGTAAATTTGGCAGCGTGTCTAGCAGTAGCTGAGAAAAAAACTCTGCTAATCGATCTAGATCCACAGGGAAACGGCTCACTTAGTATCGGATTATCAAAAGAAACTTTCGCAGGTAAAAATATTTATCATGCGCTCATTGGCCAAATCGACATCAAAGAAGCGATCTATGAAAGTGAGCTTCCTTATTTTCATATTTGTCCTTCAGATAACAATCTTTCAGGTGCAGAAATTGAACTCGTAAGTTTGTTTGCTCGCGAATCAAAACTTAAGCAAGCTTTCAAATCAGTTGAAAACGATTATGACTATATCATCATCGACTGTCCTCCTTCATTGGGACTTTTAACAGTAAACGCGTTGAACTCTGCACATTCATACATCGTTCCAATGCAAACAGAATATCTCGCAATGGAAGGTCTTGCTCAGCTCTTGAATACTGTTCGTTTAATTAGAACTTCACTTAACCCAAATCTAGAGCTAGATGGAATTCTCTTAACTATGTTTGATTCTCGCTCAGGACTTCATAAGCAAGTTGTGAATGAAATTAAAACGCATTTTGGTGATGTTGTTTTCAAAACAATTATTCCTCGTAACGTAAAACTTGCTGAATGTCCTTCATTCGGAAAACCAGTCATTCTTTACGATATTGAATCTAAGGGGAGTGAAGCTTACCTTGCACTAGCAAAAGAACTTATTTTAAAAGAAAGATTTAAAGCTGCTCCGGCCGTTGCTACTGCAACGACTGTAAAAACAGTTGCCCAAGAAGCTCCTGCTGCAAAAGTTGAAATTGCAAAAGAGCCAGAAGATGCACTTATGAGTGCTATTCCCGATTTAAGTAATATTTCATTCGACGAACCACCAGTGTTTGAGCAGTAGTCTCAGAGGAAGTTGTTATGGCTAAAAAAATGGCATTAGGAAAAGGTATCGCATCACTTCTTCACGACGCTGCTCCGGCAACAGTTGTGAATCAAACATACAATGCTCACTTTAATTCTGAAGCAGCACCAGCTGTTCCAGTAGAAAAAGAAATTGAGATTAGAGTAGAGAACACTCCACTACTCGTTGATGTTGGTTCAATTAAAACAAATCCAAACCAACCAAGAAAAATTTTTAAAGAAAAAGATTTAGAAGAACTTTCTGAATCAATTAAAGAAAATGGAATCATTCAGCCGCTCATCGTTGCTGAACTTGATGGCGGACAATTTGAACTTGTCGCTGGAGAAAGACGTTTAAGAGCAGCTAAAAAAGCTGGTCTTGAGCAAGTTCCTGTCGTTGTAAAAAGAGCAACTGACAGAGAGAAAATGATCATGTCGATCATTGAAAACGTTCAACGTTCAGATCTTAACTGTGTTGAAGAAGCTCTTGCTTATTATCAACTCATGAATGAATACAAACTTACTCAAGAAGAAGTCGCAAAGAAACTTGGAAAAGAACGCTCAACTATTGCAAACTTTCTGCGTGTTTTAAATCTTCCACGTCCCGTGATTGATCTTCTTCAAAAAGAAATGCTCTCGTTCGGTCATGCTAAAATTTTAGCTAGCGTTAAAGAGCGTGAGGATGCCATTAGACTCGCTAACGAGTCAGTTGCTAAGACTTGGTCGGTTCGTGAGTTAGAACAAGCTATAAAGGCTAAAAAACCGCTTAAAGAAAAAGCACCGAAAAATAATCCATTTTTCGATGAGAAACTTGATCAATTTAGAAAGTCTCTCGAGCAGAAAACTGGATTTCATTACGGCATCACTTCTGGAAAAAATGGTTCAGGACAAATCGTTTTAAAATTCTCGAATGAGGCAGAATTTAACGATATTTATGAATTCCTTCTTTCAAAGTAAAATCTAAGAGAACACAAATTTGTGCA
>CAMLRB010000202.1 GCA_946482295.1 uncultured Bacteriovorax sp.
CTTGGAGCTCTTTCAGCTCTTTGTGGTCCAAAAGATTTAATGCTTTTTGACTCTGAAAACCACGCATCTATTATCGATGCTTCGAGACTTTCTCTCGGAACAACATTCAAATACAAACACAATGACATGGCCTCTTTAGAAGAACTTCTTGAAAGCAATGTTCACCGTTTTAATCGCGTGATCATTGTTGCTGACGGTGTCTTCTCAATGACAGGTGATATTTTAAAACTTCCTGAAGTCATCAAACTTGCTAAAAAATATGGCGCTTACGTATACGTTGATGATGCTCACGGAATCGGTGTTATGGGTCCACAAGGCAGAGGGACTATGCACCACTTCGATCTTGCTCGTGAAGTTGATTTCAACATGGGAACATTTTCGAAATCTTTCGCGTCTATTGGGGGAGTCATTTCGGGCTCTAAAGATGCAATCGATTTCGTTCGTCACTCTGCTCGTTCATTCATGTTCTCAGCATCAATGCCACCTGCAGCAGTAGCAACAGTTTCTGCTTGTATCGATATGGTGACTTCAGATGCTTCAATCTTAGAGAACCTTTGGTCAAACGTGGCCATGATGAAAGAAGGTTTTAAAGATCTTGGTTTTTACACTTACGGATCAAACACTCCAATCATCCCTATCTTCATTGGTGATGACATCAAAGCACTCAAGATGACAAAGTTCCTTGAAATGCATGGTGTGTTCTGTACTCCTGTTCTTCCTCCTGCAGTTCCAAAAGGTGAAGCTCTAATCAGAACAAGCTACATGGCCTCTCATAATAAAGAAGACCTCGCTCGCGTTCTCGAAGTTTTTGCTGAAGCAAAAAAAGTTTTCGAGATCCCTAGCTCGCTTCACTAAAATTATGACTGCAAAACTCCGCATTCGCGAAATTGATTTCAATAATAAAAAAGACATTAACGCCTTCGTAAATCTTCCCTGGAAGATTTACGCTGGTGATACTAACTGGATTCCGCCACTCAAAATGGCAGTACGTGATCTGCTCAATAAGAAAAAACATCCTTTCTATCAAACAGCAACGACAAAAGCATGGATAGTTTCCCATGAAGGCAATGATGTTGGTCGAATCATGGCCATCAACAATCACGCTTACAATAAATACCACAACTGCAAAAAGGGTTTTTTTGGTTTTTATGAATCAGTTGATGATCAGGAGGTCTCAGCACTCCTTTTGAAAACAGCGGAAGAATCTTTGCGAGCTGAAGGTCTTGAAGTGATGGAAGGTCCGATGAATCCGGGAACAAATTACGAATGTGGTTTGCTCGTTGATCATTTCAACGACGCTCCTCAAGTCATGATGACATACAATCCTTCTTTTTATGAAAAACATATGGCGTCTCATGGTCTTTCAAAAGCGATGGATCTTCTCGCCTACAACGTAGCTGCCGATTTCTCCATGCCGAAAATCATCATGGATATCGCTGATCGCACAGAAAAAAAATCTAAAGTTTCTTATCGAACATTGAATCTTAAAAATTGGACAAAAGAACTCGATACCATGTTCGCTATCTATAACAGCGCCTGGGAAGCCAACTGGGGATTCGTTCCCATGACTAAAGAAGAGTTCTATCATACGGCCAAAGATTTAAAATCAATTGTAGATCCCAACCTTGTCCACTTCGCGATCGTTGATGGAGTTGAGGCCGGATTTATTCTCACACTCCCGGATTTAAACCAGGTATTCCGTCAGATTCCTTCAGGGGAATTGGGACTCATGGCGATTTACAAACTTCTCACGGCGAAAAAACGCATCAACCGTGCACGCGTAATTACCATGGGGATCAAAAAAGAATATCGCAAGATGGGTTTAGAAACCCTTCTCTACAAACATAACCACATCGCCATCCAACAAAATCCTCGCATTAAAAATATTGAGATGAGCTGGATTTTAGAAAACAATTTGGAAATGAATAAACCTCTCATCCGCATGAGCGGAGAGGCCTATAAACGCTACCGCCTCTTTCAAAAGGCCATCGTATGAAAGTTCTCATCACGGGCGCTTCAGGATTCGTAGGAACTCACCTCTGTAAGAAACTCCTTGAAGAAGGCCATGATGTGTTTGCTCTAGTACGCACGCCTTCAAAATTTTCAGAAGTAGCACCTCACCCGCGATTAAAAATGATTCAAGGTGATCTTGATCAGGAGTTTTCCTGGATCTCTCTCCTTCCATCCGAACTAGATTCTGTTGTCCATACAGCAGGAATCGTTCATTCGTACAACACGGATCAGTTCTTTCAAACAAATGCTGTCGGCACTCTCAAATTATCAGAGGCCCTGAAAACAAAATACAGCACACTACATTTTGTTCTCATTTCTTCACTCGCGGCCGCTGGTCCTAGCATGGGTCCAAGAAAAAGAAATGAGGATGATCTCGATGCACCTGTGAGTGTCTACGGCCGCTCAAAGAAAAAAGCGGAAGAACATTTAAAAGAAAGCGCACCTCAAGATTGGTCGATTTCCATCATTCGCCCTCCAATGATCATCGGTCCCCGTGATTCTGCCGTTCTTGATATATTTAAAATGGTTAAAGGAAAAGCAATCCTTCTGCCAGGAAAGGGCTCACTCTTGAAAATGTATAGTTTCGTGTGTGTGTTTGATCTCATCGATACGATTGTTAAAATTCTCAATCAGAAAAAAAATGGAATGTTCTACAGTGCTCATCCACAAACAGTTTCTTTTAGTGAGTTGATTTTAGAAATTAAAAATCAATTAGGAGTTCCTTTTATTTATCATCTACCAATGCCGCTCTTTCTCATCAAAGGGCTAGCAATGTTACTAAACTTCCTAAACAAAGTTTTTCCTCATCAATTGCGTTTAACGCCAGATAAAGTTTTTGAACTAGAAGCGACTAATTGGACATGTGCGGGAGAGAAGGCTTCACTTGAACTCGGCCAACAATATGAGTTCGATCTCGAAAAAACGATCGCTGTTACTCTGGAAGATTATCGTCAGAGAAAGTGGATTTAGATTGGACCTAGTATGTCCAGCTTAAACGCGGTCCCACAACTCCTCTGAAAGAAGTCACACCGACTGATGCTTCATGCTCGAAAAGTTTTTTGTAGAACTGATGATTGTTTTGATAGTTTCCAACTTTACGAACACCTTCAGACGCAAAAACCGATAAGAAAAAACCACCGACCACATCTGAAAGATAATGTTTTTCATCACGCACCCGTTGAATAGAGGTTGCAAAAAAAATGGCCGTCGGTAAAAGCGCTGGAACAGGTCCATAGAATTGCAACGTTTTAAGGGCAAGAACGGCATAAGGAATAACGTGCCCTGAAGGAAAAGAAGAATCTCCCCTGAAATCTGTTTCCCATTTTGAGAGATTCGCTGTGTTTGGTCTTTCATGAATTTGAATATAACTAAGTGCTGCTGATTCGATGAAAGCGAGATACATGGCCCCGAAATATTCTTTTGCAAACAAAACAGCGCGATCATCATCTGCTTTAACACCGTAAGAGAAAAAAGCAATTGGAATAACGGGAAAGCCTAAGGCCGGCGAAATATCACTGGAAATTTGCATGTATTTAGGAATTTTTTTTGTGCGAGCATTGGCCGTTATGCGCTTATCTTCTTCGAAGGACCACCATAAACTTGGAACTGCAGCTGCAGCTACATAGAGATTATTTTTTTCTTTGAACTGTTCTACGGCTCCCTGACCTAAATAAGAAAAACCGTCTTGAAATCCTTCCCAATATTTGGCCGCTGTTAATTCACCGGCGAAAGTTTTCGAGAGAAAGAAACTACAAAGCAAAAGAACGAGCAAACGTTGCATATTAGTGATGATCCTTAGGTCCTGTGACTGTTTGAAAAATATAATCCCATAGTGGAGAACTCACACCATACTTGCTTTTTTCACCTGAGTAATGATGTTGAAGGTGATACTTGCGGAGGTACTTCCCTACTTTAGAAGTCATCGCGAAGTGGTGAGTGGCGTAGTGAATGTAGTCGTAACAAAGATAGCCCACTAAAAAGGCCCCCATGATGCTATCGAGATATCGTAGAGGAAAAATAAGTGAGAAAAATGACCATAAGAGCGCCACAATCAAGATGGCGGGCACCGGAGGCATGACCAGACGAGTGGGATCTTGTGGATCATCATGGTGGAGACCATGAAAAAGAAAAACAAAATATTTTCCCGCTGCACTTTTAGCATTCCAGTGAAAAACATAACGGTGCAAAGTGTACTCAGTGAAGGTCCAGAGAACGAGTCCGAAAAGAGCACTTAAGAGAACTTCATTGAGTGTTAGGCCTTGTGCATTCACGGCACGATAGAAAAACCAAACAACCACTGGAGACCAGAGCAGTAGTGGAATTATGGGATGAACATGCGTAAACGATTCGAGAATCGGATTTTTAAAAATTCGGATAGATTCGCCGGTATGCCTTTTCATGGGTCACCTTTATCATTTTCGAGTAGATTTGATGAACTTCTTATTATACTAAAGTTTGAAATCTGACAATTTAACAAAGTGGCCATCATGGTGAATAACCCCTTAATACTCATGCTCCCTATCCTCTTTTTTTTCAGTCTTTCTCTAGAGGCGCAGGAAAATTTTTTACCAGAACTAAGTTCCTCAGAGAGAACGATGTTAAAAGAGCGTAAACTCATTTTAAGAACTAAAGATGTTTCCGGTTCCCCTTGGCCAGAAATCACGTTTTACGCAGTTATAGAGGCCTCTCCGCTCGAAAGCATGGGACTCTTCAGCGCCCTCGATCATCAAAAAAACTACGTACCCAACATCTTGGTCTCCAAACCTCTTAAACACATTAGTCCTGTTGAAGTTCACACTGAATATGAAATGCATGTTCCTTTTCCTTTCTCCAATGCAAAGTACGTACATGGATCTATTGTAAAAGCTAAAAAGGATTTGTATGAGCTTGAGTGGTATAAAGTTGAATCGACGTCTACTGAAGTAGTAAAAGGTTCTGCAACGTTTATTCCCTTCGAAGGAAATACACTTTTTAGATATCGTTCGTACATTGTTCCGAAATCAGCAATGGCAAAATTAGTGAAGTCGTTCATGTTAAAAGACGTAGAAAAAAGTATTCTCGCGATTCGCGATCACATCGAAAAACTTAAAAGAGAACAATCTCCGCTTATTGCTAAATATTCTGAGTTTATCAACCGCTCACTTAAAGGCGAAAACGTTTACGAAAAGTAGTTGAAGAAAACCTTAGACTAATAGCTCTTTTATCAGCGGCCTGAACAGTTACGCACACTTGTAAAAAAAGGTGTCGTAGGACCTTACGAATGTCAGAAAACAGTAATGAATTGTAAGAAAAAAGAAGTATAAAAAAGTGCTGATGCCCCCTAGAATTTCTTCATAGAGACACACGAGATTACACGAAGTGGTCGACGTCTAAAAACGGATTTTGAAACGTCGATTTTTTCTTTCACTTCGTAGCCTGAACACTTCATTTTAAATTTCTCCTTCATCCAAACTTTTCCACAGCTCTTTCATCACTGGCCCCATAGGTTTTTGGGGATTGCGAATAATAAAAATATCCATCTCGCGCTCTTTAACAGATGGGGTTTTTACGATTGTTAATTTTTTATTCTGCAATTCTGTTTTAATCATGTCGTAAGGAAGTCCGCCCCATCCTAATCCCTGCACGATCAATTCTTTTTTAAACGTCAACTCAGTAATCGTTAAACTCTTTCCTCCTTCTAAAATCCCACTCGACATCTTAGGTGTATGTCTTGAAGAATCAGCGAGAATAATTTGATTGTGAGTTCTTAAAAAATCATCTGTAATTTTTGTTCCTTTAACGAGCTGGGTGCTAATGACGGGAACAAGTTTTACTTTCGTCAATTTCATACTCTTAAAATTTTCAGCAGGTCCGTACATTGGTGTTATCGCCATATCGACTTCACCATCTATCAAACGCTCAACGGTTCCATGAAGAACTTCAAAGCAAAGCTGCAGTTTTGTTTTTGGATGATTGGCAAAAAAGTCTTTGAGAAATTTAAGTATAAGTGAAACTGGACTGATGGCATCGATACTAATTCGAAGCTCAACCTCTACTCCTTGATTCATTTGCTCAGCAAGCGCAATGAGCTCGCGATATTCTTTTAAAAGACTCTTCGCCTTTTGATAGAAAATTTTTCCATCGGCCGTAAGACTCGGACGATATTCGTCGCGAGAAAAGAGAGTTAATTGATACTCCTCTTCTAATTTTTTAATCGCCATACTAATGGAGGGCTGACTTTTGTGGAGATAATCTGCGGCGGCCTTAAAGCTGCCCTGTGTGACAATCGCCTCTATGGTAATTATTTGCTCCAATGTCACTATAACCTCCGAAACTTACTTTTTAGTGTCTAATAGATGATTACTTTAACTTATCGTATCAATAGATAAATTATAATTTGTTTTTATACAAACCTAAGTTAACATTTTTGACAATCTCGT
>CAMLRB010000203.1 GCA_946482295.1 uncultured Bacteriovorax sp.
AAAGCCGAGGCAGGAAAAATTGATATTGAGTCTGTGAGTTTCGATTTTAATCATTTGTTGAATAATGTCGAAAAAACTATGTCTTTTGCTATTGAAAGCAAAGGCCTTCAGTTCAAGAAAGATTTTTCGAAAGAATTACCAGCATTTTTGAGGGGGGATCCCAATCGTTTAAAGCAGGTGCTCTTCAATCTCATAAACAATGCTATTAAGTTTACTCTTCATGGAGAAATCAAACTGTCCATTGCAGTAGAAAATGTTGAAGGTGAAAAAATTAGTTTAAAATTTGCTGTCACTGATACAGGTATTGGTATTCCAACTGGTGTTGTTAATCGTTTGTTTCAGCCTTTCACTCAAGCTGATTCGAGTACCACACGTCAATTCGGAGGAACTGGACTTGGTCTTTCTATATCAAAACATCTAGTTGAGTTGATGGGAGGAACAATTGGAGTGAGCAGTGAAGAGGGAGTAGGTTCCACTTTTTGGTTTATTCTACCGTTCACTCCCGATGTTCAAGGTGTTGTAGATATAGCACCTGATGCAACTATCATGACTGCTGCAGATCATTTAAAAATTTTAATAGCTGAAGATAATTCTGTTAACCAATTTATCGCGATCAAGTTTCTCGAAAAAATGGGGCATGAAGTAGTCACTACTTTCAACGGGCAAGAGACCATCGAAGCATTGAAGAAAGATAAATTCGATCTCGTCTTCATGGATTGCCAGATGCCAATTATGGATGGTTTCCAGGCCACAAAAAAAATTAGAATGAGCAATGAGTCCTTTAAGACTATTCCCATCGTTGCGATGACGGCCAATGCGATGGCCGGTGATCGCGAAATCTGCCTGAATGCGGGAATGGACGATTACATTACTAAACCAATTAAGCCAAAAGATCTTTCAGACGCCATTAAAAGAATTTTCAAAGAAAAAAATTGACTCCGTACCATGGTACAGAGGATATAATGTTTCTATGGAAAAGATAACAATTGGAAAATTAGCAGAAATGTCAGGAGTTGGTGTCGAGACTATTCGGTTTTACCAACGTAAAGAACTCATTCGTGAACCTAAGACCCAGTCAGGTTTTAGGACCTATAATGAAGAAGACGCCCAACGCATTCAATTTATTAAAAGAGCTCAAGATTTGGGTTTCACACTCAGTGAAATTAAAGAACTTCTAGAGTTGAACACCAAACCTCGCATGACTTGCGGAACAGTCAAATTAAAAACTACTGAAAAACTAAAAGAAATAGAAAAAAAAATTAATGATCTCAATCGTATGAAAGCAAGTCTGGAGAAGCTGTCCAATGCTTGCGATGCGAATCAGGACAATATTAGACAGTTCAAAGTACAAGAATGTTTTAATTTTGGCCTAAACTGCAAATGTTAAAAGGAGTATTTTATGAAACGTTTTCACGTGCACGTAGGTGTAAAAAATTTAGAAGATTCAATTCAGTTTTACTCGACATTGTTTGGACAAGCACCCACCAAATTAAAAGACGATTATGCTAAGTGGATGCTTGAGGATCCAAGAATTAATTTTGCAATTTCGACTAGAGTAAGTGAAGGTGTTGATCACTTGGGGTTCCAGGTGGATGAAAGTGTCGAACTTGGTGAACTAACTGCTCGACTTAAAAAAGCGGATCTAGGTCTTTATGATGAAGGAACAACAACTTGTTGTTATGCAAATTCGGAAAAAGCTTGGGTGCAAGATCCTTCAGGAATCGCATGGGAAACTTATCACACAATGAACGACGCAGAAGTTTTTAACGAAAAAGTAAAAACGGTCGAGTCGAGCGCATGTTGTGTTCCTAAAAATCCTTCAGCAAAGAGTTGTTGTTAGTGAAAAAGAATATTTTATTTCTCTGCACCGGGAACTCTTGTCGTTCACAAATGGCGGAAGGATTCGCCAAGTTCTACCACGGAGATAGATTTAATTTTTACTCCGCTGGAACTGAAAAGCATGGATTAAATCCTCGTGCAGTGAAAGTCATGAAGGAAAGTGGAGTAGATATTTCGAATCATCATTCGAAAACGGTAGATGATTTATCAGGGGTGACTTTTGATATTGTCTTCACTGTTTGCGGACATGCAAATGAAAACTGTCCGTACTTTCCAGAAAAGGCGAAGATCGTTCATGTTGGATTTGATGATCCTCCCAAATTGTCAGCGGGATTAAGTGAGGAAGAGGAAATTCTGGAACACTACAGAAGAGTTCGAGATGAGATCAAGGTTTTTATTATTAATATAGAAAACGTATGAATAAAAAAATTCTTGCAGAATTTCTTGGATCTATGTTTTTACTCATGATTGTCGTTGGTTCAGGAATTATGGGTGAAAACCTCTCAAATGGTAACGACGCCATCACGTTGTTAGCAAACTCTATTGCTACTGGTGCAGGCCTATTTGTACTTATCCAAAATATTGGGCCCATTTCAGGAGCGCATTTTAATCCCGTTGTAAGTCTATCGGAATTTTTATGGAAAAGACTGACAATGAAAGATATGGTGTTTTATTGGATGGCCCAAATTCTTGGCGCCATTCTGGGAGTTATTTTTTCTCATTTTTTATTCAATTTGAATCTTTTACAAATTTCTGAAAAGAGTAGGCTTGGTTCACATTTTTTGGCCTCTGAAGTACTTGCAACTTTTGGTCTCATTATGACAATTGCATTAGCAGGGAAGAAAAATGTAGAGTTTGCTCCACTGACAATTGCACTCTATATCACTTCGGCCTACTGGTTTACTTCATCAACTTCATTTGCAAATCCTGCAGTTACAATCGCTCGCACTTTTACAGATACATTTAGCGGTATTGCTCCAAATAGTGTTACTCCGTTTATTGCTGCTCAATTCGTTGGAATGTTTCTCGCTATAATGCTTATGAAATTTAAATTCAAAGGAGATGTTTAAGTGGAATATGTAAGTATAGTTTTTATAATTCTGACTTCGATCATAGCTCTCTTTGATGGTATTTTAATCCACCTCTTTCAATTAAATCTCCATGCAAGAAGTGAAACTAAATATGAGCATTTTTTACATTCACTACGGGCCTTATTTTTTACTTTGATTTTGATTTTTCTTTTCTACTTTAGACCAAGTGGATTTTATCTGTATTTCAGTTTATTCCTGATTCTTGTAGATGTATTAGTAGAAATTCTTGATATACGTGAAGAAGGAAGAAGCCGTAAGATTTTTAATGGACTTTCTAATAGTGAATACCTTATCCACGCTCTTGCCATGAGTTTTAGGTGTTTCGGAATTGGATTATGGCTTTCGCAATTCACTATGAATGATTTTATGTTGGAAAAGTCGAGTCTTGTTCTCATTGAGAATTCAGTTCTACGAATGATCTTTGCTCAGCTTGTTTTTTCCGCTCTCATTGGAACGATCTTCCACTTTTTTCTTATTTGGAAACCCATCAAGTTAAAAATGAATCTCAAAATGGGGAGATGCTGCTTAACTGTAGAAAATTGATTTCATCGAAATCGCACTTTCTTGAAACCCATCAATTGGTATTTGGAGTTGATCAGTTTTTTGACTTGCCCCTAGAGTATAGAGCAGTGGAATGAAATGTTCCAAAGTTGGATGTGCTAGCTGAACAATTCTTTTATCTAAACCTTGAAAGGTGAAAATACCCTGAAAATCCCTATTGTAAATTTTCTTTTGTATCCATTGATCAAATTCTAGGGCCCAATCATAAACTTTAAAATTAGGTTCACCTTCTGTCAGGCGGAGGTTGTGAACAATGTTTCCTGAACCTAAAATCATCAGACCTTTTTCACGTAGAGCACTCAATTCAGAGGCAATCTCGAAGTGTTCTTTTAGTGAAACATTTTGATTAATGCTCAATTGGAAAACTGGAACTTGGGCCTTAGGAAATAATCGAGTGAGTACAGACCAAGCTCCATGATCTAGGCCCCAATCGTTAGTAAGAATGGCCTGACGTTTGCTTAAGATATTCTTCGTGTCTTCGGAAAATTTTTTAGATCCTTTTGCATTGTACTTAAATTCTTGAAGAGGTTTTGGAAATCCACTGAAGTCGTGAATGATTTCTGGTTTTACTGAATGTTGAATCTGAATTCCATTTGTTTCCCAATGAGCACTAACAACTAAGATGGCCTGGGGAACTGATAATTTTTTGCCAAATTGAGTTTGGGCCCTCGAGAAGTTATTGTCTTCGATGGCGTTCATTGGAGAGCCATGACCAATAAATATTGCGGGTGCCTTTTTGAGTTTTGATTCTTTTCCAATTAAAGGAACAGAGAGTGTGCTTAATAAAGACGTAAATAGAAAATGACGACGATTCATGTGAACTCCTTCAAGATTCATTATAACATAATGAAAAATTCACTGACCGTTTTTAGCGCCTACTAAAATTCACTTGACTAGTAAGGCCTGATTTTGCAAACTTTTACTTGTTAGGGAGTTTTCATTTGATGAACCTCACAGCACAAGTGGGGGGATATGTCAGAATCAATTTTTACATTCGCTTATTTTTTTGAAGTCCTCATCGTTGGTCTTGTTTTGAGTGCTGATTCATTTTCTGCCGCGATTGCCATGGGACATAAACCTTTCTCAGAGAAAGACGCTTTTAAATTTGCCCTTTCTTCTGGTGGAGCTGAAGCGCTTGTTGCATCCATCGGGGCCATCGCTGGAAAAAAGATTATCAGTCAATTCGCGGCCATTGATCACTGGATCGCTTTTACTTTACTCTTACTAGTCGCTCTACACATGGCCTATGAAGGTATTCGTGATTTGCTGAATAAAGAAGTAAAGGAAGAAGCACTAAGTTTTCATAGTTTCACAAAAATTCTGATTGTATCCTTTGCCACAAGTCTCGATGCTTTTGGTGTGGGAATAGGATTAGGAATTCAATCAAAACCAATTTATCCTTTTATTATTTCGATTGGGATTTGGGCCTTTGTATCAACTATAGTTGGTCTACATCTTGCGAGAAAACTCTCTGAAAAATTTGGACCAATAATGAATATTGTTGGTGCCCTTGTCTTAACAATCATGTCTATTAAAATGTTAGAGATTTAAAAAAAAGGAGAAATATATGCTTAAAGTAAAAGGATATGCCGCGACTTCTGCAACGGCACCTCTCGCTCCATATGCATTTACACGCAGGGAACCAAAACCCTATGATGTCGTCGTCGACATCAAGTACTGTGGTATTTGTCACTCTGATATTCACAACGCCAAAAACGAATGGGGAGGAACAACTTATCCTGTAGTTCCCGGTCATGAAATCGCAGGTATTGTTACGGGCGTTGGTGCAAAAGTTACAAAGCATAAAGTTGGTGATCGTGTTGGAATTGGATGTTTAGTTGATTCCTGCAGAACATGTTCATCATGCAAAGAAAGTTTGGAAAATTTTTGTGAAAATGGATACGTTGGTACATACGGTGGACAAGAAAAAGATGGAAGTGGTGTGACCCAAGGTGGATATTCTAACATCATTGTAACCAATGAAGATTTTGTTCTTAAAATTCCTGATTTAATTCCACTTGATAAAGCTGCACCTTTGTTATGCGCAGGAATCACACTTTATTCACCACTGTCTCATTGGAAGGCCGGGCCAGGTAAAAATGTCGGTATCGTTGGGCTGGGTGGGCTCGGTCATATGGGAGTAAAAATTGCGGTGGCCATGGGAGCTAACGTGACCGTGTTAAGCCACTCGGATAAAAAACGTGACGACGCAAAACTTTTTGGGGCCCAAAACTTTTTAAATACAAAAAATCCAGATGTTTTCGCTCAATATACAGAAAAATTCGATCTTATCATCAACACTGTTTCTTCAGCTGACTTAGATATGGCCGCTTATTTTGGACTGCTTAAACGAGATGGAACTTTAGTCAATGTTGGCGCTCCTGACAAACCCCTTTCAGTGAATGTTTTTCCACTCATCATGAAACGCAGAAATTTTGCCGGATCATTAATCGGAGGAATTAAGGAAACACAAGAAATGTTGAATTTCTGCGCCCAACACAACATCACTCCTGAGATTGAAGTTATTGAACCATCAAGAGTGAATGAAGCTTATGAGCGTGTTTTGAAAAGTGATGTTCGCTACAGATTCGTTCTCGATATCGAAAAACTTTAAATAACATTAGTTCTCTAACTTCAAAGGCCATTTATACACGGCATCTCGACCGATGCTCTTTTCGCGTTTTGCAGTCACAACAATTTCTTTTAATGTATTCATATTCTCTTTAGGCCTAGGGCAAATAAATTTGTTGCCCTCAGGTCTACATTCAACAAATGAATCTTTATTAGCTTTATATTTCAAAGAAACACTTGAAGATTCAACAATCGGGTTTTTGAATGAAATATCAAGCAAGAAAACGTGAAATTCTTTTCCCTTATCCACAAGTTCTGTGTGAAACGCTCCCGGCATTTGAATATATCCACCGTTCGGACCAT
>CAMLRB010000204.1 GCA_946482295.1 uncultured Bacteriovorax sp.
AAGTCCAATTGTCTTGAGTTGTTTTCTTGTATCTCGAACCGCTAAAGTTTCACCAACTGGATTGTAGATGACATCAACTTGATTATTTTTCCAAGGCGAGAGGGCTAGACTTTGCTTAACTGAATATGAATTACAAATAAAACTTAAATTGGGCATAAGTTTCGCTGTTAAAAATTTCCAGACAATATTAATTTTTTTGCTCGCGTAGTAATAATCGCGTAAGTGCCAAATAATTTTTCCGCTAAAACCTGAAGCCAAACATTGAGCAAAAAAGCGCAGGGCCGCTTTATTACCATTTAAATAAACTGAGTCGAATTGTTCGTGTGCTCCCCAGATTTTTTTCCCAAAAATCAACGTGAGCCCACTCCAAAAAGCACTGAACCCCATCTTCACGTTAGATCGTGAATAGGAATAAACGCTTGCTGGATAATCATAGTATCGAATCTTTTGAAAGCCTTGATCTGTTATAAATTGTTCTAGCTTTTTACTTTCACTTAATCGTGGAACGAAAAAAGTGAACAGATCACGGTTTTGCGTGGCCAGTTGGTGAACTAGACTTCTTTCAGCTCCACCTACTTCATTTGTATTCATTACGACTGCAATATTTTTCAACATGCACTCCTTTTTTCAGTTAACACATAAAAAAAGCGCATATATTCATTCAGCGAATGCGACGTTCTTGTATGCTCAAAGCAGTCAATCGCCATCTTATAATATTGGTATTCATTTTCACGAGTGAATAACTCTTCTACGGATTTTCGGCTCGTCGATGAGATGATCCAACCCGTATCACCGTGATGAACTGATTCTGGTAAACCACCACTATTCATCACAATGCTCGGGGTTCCGAAGCGAGCGGCTTCCAGAACAGTTAAACCAAAACCTTCGTAAAAACCTTTGTGTGAATGATCAAGTGAAAGAAGTAGATTGTAGTGACTCATCTGATAGGCTTCATCACGTTCATTATCTGAGGAGCCTGAAAGCTCTTTGACTGCGACTTTATGTGAAGCTAGACCTGAACCCTTAGGAACAATTAACTCGACCGTTCTGCCCGTTATATCTGCTGTGTGTTCGCAAAACTCAAGTGCTCCTTCCAGATTTTTATGTGGGACATTTCGTGCAATACACGCAAAAACCATATGATTGCGAATTTCTTTCTTTATAAACTTCGCATCACTTACATCAATACAATTGTGAAAGATTATGTCGCGGGAATAGTCTAGATTGTATCCTCGCTCAACAGCTTTTTCTTGAGTTGCTTTTGAAATAAAAACGTTTAGATAAGAGCTCTCAAGTTTGTCATAGAGTTTCTTTTTAAATACTTTTTTATAAACACGTTTCAACAGATTTGGTGATGTCATCAAAATTTCTGAACCATGAATGAAATTAATCATTTTTTCATGACCAGTGTTTGAGGCCCATGCAAATTGTGGATGAATGTTGATGATTAATGAAAAACGATCAAAATTAAAATTTGTTTCTCTAATTTGTTCGAAACTTTTCCAATGAAATAATTCATAGGCCAATCCTAAGTCTTTCAAAGACTTTTCTATATTGGTAGTAAAGGTCGACAATCCACCTAACTGCGGAAAATAATCTGAAGTTGTTACTAAGATCAACATCCCTCCTGGACGCAGTACCTCACATTTAATTTTAACTGATTATGATAGTGTCTTAGAGTCGGGCAAATTAATCCTCTTTAGGGTTGCGATTTAATTCGTATGAGAATCAATGCCTCTTTAAATAGGAGATATCTTTGAATCGGCATTTTTTGCCTTGATCAATTCTTTGGAATGAAGAAGTAATTTAGAAATTTATAGTCTTCTTTTGGTACTGAAGTCTTCTCTAGATCCTCTCCATTTATGATGAAACTTTCATAGCCAAGACTGCTTAAATACTTCATCACGTTTTGAGAAGAAGAACCATTTTCCAAAAGACAGGGATCATTTAATTCTATGCAGAGAATTGGCTTAAATTTTTTTAAAAAACTTTCAGCTCCTCTTAAGGCCAGTTCTTCGAAACCTTCGATGTCCATTTTTAACAGTGACGGTTTAACTTTTTCAAACTCACCTTGTTCCAACATGTGATCAAGTGTTTCACATTTTGCTATCACTTTTGTAAATCCCTTAAGTGGTGTGTTTGTACCTCCAATTCTTCCCCAACCTGACTCATTCAAAGGAGGAACGGCAAATTCAACTTGTCCTACTTTGTCAGCGAGGCAAATCTCATTGAGTGTTATATTTTTCAATTGATTGAGCTCAATGTTCTTTTTTAAAAAATGAATGTTATTCGGATTGGGTTCGAAAGAGATTACAGGAAGGTTCGGAAATTTATGTGCGAGCATTAAACTGAAATATCCAATATTGGCCCCGATATCAACGAAACAAGTCGCTTCTTTTGCAAACTTCAGTATATGTCTTTCTGTTTCAAGCTCATGGCTTTTTTTAGCAAAGATCCTTCGTTGAATTCTATCTTGAAGATATAGATCTAGTTTTAAACCTGTCCACGTAAGAGTTTTAAGGCTCTTTTCTTTCACAAAAGAGTGGTAGTACTTCTCAAGCAAAAAGAGTTTTCCTTTAAAGTTAGGAAGTTTTGCCATTTGATCATAGAACGTGTTTAGCATGTTATTTTCCAATTAAATTTTCAATATCACGAGCTTGTCTTAAACCTATGATCTCAATATCGAATTTACCTTTCAACTCCCGAGCTGTTTTTTCCGATGTAACAACCCGCTTGTAATTAAGTTGGGCCATTTCTTTTATTCTCATTTCCATTTGAGGGATTGATCGAACTTCACCTGTTAGCCCAACTTCACCTACAAAAATGGTACTCGAATCAATTGGTTTTCCTCGGTATGAACTTAGTAAAGAAGCTATGATGGCCAGGTCTGATTCTCTTGTCCCTAGTTTCATGCCACCGACAACGTTCAAATAGATATCGTTAAAACCTAGTGGTAGTCCAAAATATTTTTCAATTACGGCAACCATCATCGAAAGACGGTTATTGTCCACACCTTGAGTTGTTCTTCTGCCGTTACCAAATTTGTTATCAACAACTAGCGCCTGTATTTCTACAAATAGTGATCGGGAACCTTCAATAATACATGTTAGGGATCGACCAAACGAATCTTTAAGTTGATCATCGAGAAAATATTGCGAAGGATTTTTAACTTCATCAAGCCCACTCTCGCGCATTTCAAATATGCCAACTTCATTCGTATTTCCAAAACGATTTTTCATGGCCCTTAGTATGCGATAGTGACCGAATTGATCACCTTCAAAATAAATAACAGTATCTACCATGTGTTCTAGAATTTTGGGACCTGCGATCGAACCTTCTTTAGTGATGTGACCAATAACAAAACATGTTATACCGTTAGATTTTACGTGATTCATCAGTTCGTAAGTCACTTCTCTAATTTGAGAGACCGTGCCGGGAGCAGAATCAATTTCAGATGAGCTAGTTGTTTGAATAGAATCAACAACAAGAAACCTTGGTTTCAATTTATTAATTTGTTCTAAAATCTTCTGCCAATTAGTTTCGTTATAAATGTAAAAATTGTTGTTGTTAACACCAACTTTTTTGGCCCTTTCCGCTACTTGGTTAGTCGACTCTTCTCCGCTTACATAGAGAACTACGGCTTCTGCGTGGGTTTGAGAAAGTTTTCCCATAACACTTGTAAGTAGAGTTGATTTTCCGATTCCTGGTTCGCCACCAATGAGAATAAGGGAACCTGGAACGACCCCACCGCCTACGACACGGTCAAATTCACTCATTCCCGAACTTACGCGAAATTGTTTTTCGAGTACGATTTCATTAACAAGCTTGGGGGCTTCTGTTCCTTGGGCCGTTCTTTTATGAGCTCGATTGAGATCTTTAGCTGCGACGGCTGTTTCTTCTGTGAAGGAATTCCATGATCCACACTCTGGACACTTCCCCATCCACTTGCTTGTCTGATACGAACAGTTTTGACAAATGAAAGTTGACGTCTTTTTGGCCATGCAGATTTCCTATTTCATGAGTTTCATCAACTCTGCTTCTGTTATAATTTTTATTTTTAGTTCGAGAGCTTTTTTGAATTTACTGGAACTAGGGTCCGTTTCATTGGTTACCAAGATATCGGTATTTTTTGAAACTGAGGAAACAACAATTCCTCCCGCCTCACGAATCATATCTTCTACAACAGGCCTCTTTTCGGTAAGAGCTCCTGTGATACAAAGTTTTTTTCCGGTGATTGCTGTTTCTCTTGTCTCTTCAACTTGAAACTCAAAACCAACTTTAATCAAGCGATCGATGAGGCTGTGTTTTTCCTGCAAACTATGTAAAAAATCAGCTGCTGATTTTTCAGCAAACCCTTCAATGTTCATAAGTTTTTGCAAGTCGAGATCTTTGATTTTTTCAATCGAATCAAATCCCGCTCTAACAACTTTCTCACATTTATTATAAGCGCCACCAGAAATCCCAAGAGCAGACAAGAAAGTGATTAAATCCACTTGTTTTGTCTTTTGAATTCCTTCAATCAACTTGGCACTTAGCTTATCTTTAACCTTATCGATTTTCATTAGGTCACTGGCCTCTAAAAGATAGAGATCAGGAATGTTTTTTACTAAGCCAGCATTGATCAATTCCTCTAAGCGTTTTCCGCTTAAATCCTCAATGCCAATCTTCTGAATGAAGTTAAGAATAACTTCTTTGTTTTTCCCGGGGCATTCTGGGTTAACACAGAAAATTCTAATATCAACAATTTCAACTTTTTTCTCACAGCTTGGACAAAAGTGCGGAACTACAAATGGGTTTTTCGAAGATTGAACGACAGACAGAAATTTTGGAATTACTTCTCCGGAGCGAATAATCTCAATCGTATCGCCGACCTTTAATTGATTCTGTTGAACGAGACCGAAATTATGAAGAGTCACTCGTGAAATCATTGCGCCTGAAAGTTCCACTGGCTCTACTTCGCCCACTGGAGTGAGAATGCCATTTCGAGACACTGACCACGAAATCTCTTTGATAGTCGTTGTCTTTGATTCACCTTGAAACTTAAAGGCAAGTTTATAGCGTGGGTGATGTGAGGTTTCCCCTAATTCTTCATGCAAGGCCATTTTATTATATGTGAATACAATTCCATCAATTTGGAATTCGCCCTCACTCATGAAGTGACGTGCATGATCGATAACTTTTTCAAGTGTCTTTACGCCTTTATGCACTTCATATTCGGGAATGGTAAAGCCTAAGTTTTCCATTCTCGTAAACTTTTCTTCTTCTAATTTAATTGGTTCGTTACTAATGTAATCGAAAGACATGAACTGAATGTAACGGCATAATTCAAGATTATCTTTTCTGCCCATGAGGCCAGCTACTATGTTTCGAGGATTCGTTGGTTTTTCGAGTCCCATTTCCACCATTTCTTTTGAGAGATGAAAGAAACTTTCTTCATCACAGTAAAGCTCGCCGCGTATTTCGATTTTATTTTTATTGTTTATTAACTTTGGAACTGAATTAACCCACATTACTTTGGGCATGATGTTTTCACCAAAAGTACCATCGCCGCGTGTTTTAGCTTTTGTTAGCTTTCCATCTTCATAAATAAGTGAGCAGCTAATTCCATCAAGCTTCATTGTTGAAAGAATTTCTTCCTGCCCCATCCAACTCACCAGATCATCTAAAACATATGTTTTTTCAAGAGAGAGCATCTTTTTGTCATGCTTAACTTTATCGCTTGCTGATGACGTTGAACCGACGACATTTAGAATTGGATTTTCAGGATCGATCGATTTTAATTCTTCTTCGAGTTGATCGAATTCATGATCAGAAATTTCAGGGCGGCCCTGATAATAGAGCGCTTTATGCTTCAAGATTAGCTCTTCAAGCTTTTTAATGCGTTTCATTTGTCTGCTCCAATGGGGGTTGGATTAAAAAGTAAAGATTGCTCCCACTTTAGCAGAAACGTCTTTGAATTGCTCTTCTTTTGTGACCCCAGTGAAGTTCGCTTTGTTTGATAAAATTTGTAATCCACCGGTCAGCGTAATGTTTGGTTCATACGCATATTGAGCACCAGCTTCGATTCGATAGTTTGAGCTTGATTCATCACTTCCAAATACAGTTACTTTTTCTTTATAGCTAGATGTGAGAAGAAAATCGATTAATAAGTACGCACGAACCGATTCATAAAGTGGAACACTTCCCTTTACACCTAACAATAGTCCACTAAAGCTGAACTCTGTAAAACTGTCTGTTATGTTTGTACTAACGCCATAAGTGTATTTGCCATATCCACCATAGACATCAACTTGTGGTCCGTAAAAAAATCCTAGTGGTAGATATTTATATCCAAATTTCAGGCGTACAGAAGTGTTGTCAGTGTTATATTTGTTTCCGGTGAAAGTTCCCTGATCTTTTTCAT
>CAMLRB010000205.1 GCA_946482295.1 uncultured Bacteriovorax sp.
TGTTACCGACCGATGAAACATCGAGTGTGCGAATTTGATTTTCAAGAATTCCTTGATAACCTTTTTGAATGCCCGCAACTTCCAGTCCTTCACCGATAGCGGTTCTCACGACTGCACGAATGGCACAGTTCATTCCTGGAGAGTCTCCACCACTACAAAGAACACCAATTTTTTTAAGCGTAGTTTTTGTCATATTTCAATCCTATTTAAAGACGCTCACGCCGTCAAAGAGTGGAGCTTGTTCAACACCCATAATATGCAGAATCGTCGGTGCAACATTTCTAAGGGCCATTGGACCAGCATTGAGTTCTAATTTTTCATTTTTTAATCGTTGATCAAAAACGATGAAAGGAACAGGTGAATCAGAATGAGAAGTGTGAATATCACCATTATCGTAGGCCATGACATCAGAATTTCCATGGTCAGCAGTAACTAGCATGGTGACGTTTTCCGCTTCACACTTTTTCATTAATCGCCCAACAACCACATCAAGGGCTTCGATGGCCTTTACTGAAGCTTCAAAATTGCCCGTATGCCCCACCATATCCGAGTTGGCGTAGTTCACGACATAAAGAGAATAGCTGTGATCTGCAAGGGCCTCTTCTAATCGATCAGTGACGAGAAAAGCACTCATCTCAGGTTTTTGATCATAGGTAGCAACATCTTTGGGAGAAGGAATAAGGATCTGATCCTCACCAGGAAATGGTTTTTTATCTCCTCCATTAAAGAAAAAAGTCACGTGAGCATACTTTTCTGTTTCCGCAATTTTTAATTGTTTTTTGCCTAGACTAGAAAGATATTCGCATAATGTTCCTTGCAATTTTTCTTTATCAAAAAGAATGGGAAGATCCATGTAGTCGGTCACATAAGGAGTCATACAAAGAAAATAACCTGGCTTCACTGGAACAGAAAACTCTGCAAATTTTGAATAATTAAGTGCAAGAGTAATTTGAATGGCCCGATCAGGACGATAGTTGAAAAAGAAAACCGCATCACCATTTTTCATCGCGAGGTTTTCATCAAATAAAACAGGAGTTAAAAATTCATCATAGCGACCTTCTCTATACTCATTTTGAATATAGGCGAGGGGAGTCAGTGTAGTTTTGTTTCCCTGTCCGATAAAAGTCTTGTAACAATTTTCAATTTTGTTCCAACGACGATCACGATCCATTCCAATGGAGCGCCCTTGCATGGATGCAAATTTTATATAAGGAATTTGATCGATTTGTGTCACATAAGTATGACCAATATCCTGTGCGGTATCACGTCCATCCATGAATGCATGAAGGACAACTTCAATTTTGTGTTCATGTAGAATTTTAGCAAGTTCTTTTAGGTGGTTGATATGAGAGTGAACTCCTCCATCAGACAGTAATCCCATCATGTGAATACGATTAGAGTGAGTCTTTGCATAGTTGATGATATTTTTTAATTCTTCCATGTCGCGAAGTGAATTATTCTCAATCGCTTCGTTGATGCGTACGAGATCTTGTCTCACTGAGCGACCTGCTCCCAAATTCATATGGCCAACTTCAGAGTTGCCCGCCACACCTTTTGGTAAACCGACAAGAACTCCACCTGGTTCAATGGTTGTCATTGGATAATGTTGCATAAGTAAATCTATGTTAGGTTTCTTCGCAGCCTTAATAGCATTTCTATGGTCAGTTTCACTTACTCCGAATCCATCTAGGATACACAGGAGAACTCTATTATTTAAACCTTGGAGCTTTTTCATTGTGTTTCACCTTTTGAAAGTAATCAGAAAGAATAACGGCTGAAGCAACAGACACATTCAAACTTTCTACATTGTTTGTTCCGGGAATTTTAATAACTTCACCCATGGCCATCGTATCAGGATGCAAACCGTGTGCTTCTTCTCCAAAAACGACAACATTTCTTTTTTCCCATTTTAAATCATAAAGACTTTTTTCCGCATGCGATGAAGTTGTTATGATTTGAAACTTATTTTTTTGTAATGAGCTTATCGTTTTTTTGAAATCTTTTGATTCAAAAATTTCTAGATATTCAAATCCACCTTCACTCGTTCTGATGCTTGAAGCTGCTTCCGCTAGATTTTTATCACTCACGATAATTCCAGTTGCTCCAAAGTGAGCAGCACTTCTGATAATGGCACCGATGTTGTGGGGATTTGTAACTTGATCGAGGGCCAGCAGCATCGATGAATCAGGTTTAGTCGTGAGATATTGATCAAGCGTGCGTGAAGGCGTTTTTTTCACCAACATGCAAACATCCTCATGGTGAGTCGCCTTAGTCATGCTTTCCAGCTCTTCTCTCGTCACCAAGTGGTAAGCTTTTTTGTTTTGGGCACAATACTTCGTCACTTGCGAAAAGGTCTTCTTAGAATTGTGAAGCAGTTCTTTGGTGAGAAAGACTTGGATGATATCCTGTGGCCTTTTATTAAAGACGGCTAAGCAAGCGTTTTCACCATAAATCTTCATTTCAGACTTAGGGTCCTTGCGTACGTTCTTATTTGCGGGATTAATTTTTTTACTCATAATACTAGCTATGGTATCAATTGAACCTATTATGGGTCAAAGCAATTCACTTATAGGTTATCTTGCACCAACTGAATTTGAGCAAGACTTAAAGACCGAACTCACTTTACTAGGGATTAATATACTGTCGCAACATGGCAGACTCTTTCTTTGTGAAGGGCCATTCCGTGATGTTGTTTTCGCACAAGACACATGGACCAATGTTGAAATCATCAACTACTCATCCATCAACAATGCTGCTGAAATATTGCGCGGAAAAGGCGTGCGTTTCAGTCATTATTCTCTGAATAATCATCGCAGAGGCGAATTAATCCTTGAAAAAGTTCCTTCTGTTCGAATTAAGAAATTTAATTTTCTCGATGAAATACCAACAAGCACTATTGGTGTCTTTTCATTGTTGTCAGAATCAGAAATGATTGTTTCAACTGCAACCACATGCCCTCTGCCTTTTGGTGAAATTCATTTCAATGAAGATAAAGTGAATCCACCTTCTCGAGCTTATTTGAAATTATGGGAGCTTTTTACTTTGTATAAAGTAAAACCTTCTCCAGGAATGAAATCGATCGACGTTGGAAGTTGCCCTGGAGGATGGACTTGGGTTCTTCAAACAGTTGGCGCTCATGTTGTGAGTGTAGATAAAGCTCCTCTTGATCCTCGCATCGCCGCTCTTCCCAATATCGAATTTCGTCAAGAGAGTGCCTTTGGTTTGAGACCTCAGCATGTCGGTGAACTCGATTGGTTTTTTTCAGATATCATTTGTTATCCTGATAAACTTCTTGAACTCGTCAATCGTTGGCGCGATTCAGGTCTGGTGAAAAACTTCGCCTGCACAATCAAATTTCAAAAACCCACTGACTTTGAAACTATGTTCAAGTTCAAAGAAATTCCAGGTTCGCGTATTGTTCATCTTTCATGTAACAAACACGAGGTGACTTGGATTAACGTAAGAGATTAACATGAATCAATTTAGTAAAAATTTAAATTATGCTTTTATCGGCGGACTAATTGGATTAGCTATCGCCACTTTTTTAGCTCCAAAGGCCATTACGCAACTATTTAGTCCTCCTGTTGATTTTGGAGTCACATGCGGACCTGCTGGTGCGTGGTCAATGCAGAAACTTATTATCTGTCAGGCGATGGGATTGTTATTTGGAATTTTCATCACGTTTTGGATTAAGTTTAAATTCTCTAGCAAATCTACGCCTAAATCAGACAGCTGCTGTTCATGATTCTAAAACCTATCACCGGAGAAGCTCAGAGACTTTTTCACGGACGTGGAAAGAAGTTCGCTGATTTTGAGCACATTTGTGTCGATCACTATCCGCCTTATGTTTTAATCACCGCTTATAAAGAGATCAGTAATCTTAACTTGGTGCTGGCATCTCTGCCTGAATTCCCGAACGTCCTCTTACAAAAACGTTACTTAAAAAACACTCCGATCGAAGTGTTGCGCGGGACTTTTGAAGGGCCAGCTTACGCTGTGGAAAAAGGTGAAAAATATCTGCTCAATTTTTCAAGCGATCAAAACATCGGCTTCTTTCTGGATATGGCCATCGGCCGCGAATGGCTCCGCTCCCATGCACGAGGACTTTCCGTGCTCAATCTTTTCTCTTACACATGCTCACTCTCAGTGGCGGCTCTTAAAGGTGGGGCGACTTCAGTACTAAACATGGATATGTCTCAACGGGCCCTCTCTATCGGAGACAAAAATCATTTGCTTAATGGTATCGATCGACGTGTTGTTCAGTATCAATCCCATGACATCATGAAATCTTTCGGAGCTTTAGTACGTAAAGGCCCTTTCGATCTCGTCATCATTGATCCTCCCACTAATCAAGGAGAGAGCTTCAAAGTTGATCGCGACTACCACAAAATAATTAGACGTCTTTCCGATTTCACAAAACCTGGCTCACTCGTTATGGCCTGTCTTAATTCGCCTTTTCTCGATTCCTCTTTTTTGAAGTCTGCTTTTATTGAACATGCTCCCGATTTCGAATTCGTCGAGCTCATGTACTCAAGCTTTTCAGACATGGAAGTCAATCCTGAAGAAGGGTTGAAGATCCTTTTCTTCAAACGCAGAACTTAAGAAGTCAAAATCACAATTTTTGCGTAACAGCTCAGAAAATGAATTGGGCAGAGATCAACATCCACCAAATTAAAACTGATAGCATCTAAATATTGAAAGAGAATTGCAGCCCCTCTTTCATGAAAAAAATCAAAAAACACACACAACTTTCACTCCTGAATCCTAAACGAGCTGGGCGAAAACCCATCCATGATAAGGGAATCAGGCATATTCAAAGAAAGAGATTTGAACGCGAAAGCAGTTTTCATATCACTATAAAGGTTAGAGAGGAGAAATCAGATCTTCAAAATAAACAAGTTCTCAAGGCCTTACATAGATCCATCATGAAAGCGAGAAACAAATCCTTGAAAGTGATCCACTACACTCTTGAATATAATCACATTCACATGTTGGTGGAAGCTCACACTCAAGAGCAGTTATCCAATTGTATGCAATCATTTGGAGTCACGCTCGCGAAGATGATCAACAAGCTGAAATCTAAAAAGGGCAGAGTTTATAAACATCGCTACCACTTGAGAAAGTTATCCACAGTGATGGAGTTGAAGAACGTGCTTAAGTACATCTTTAATAACGGAATAAAACACAAGAACAGCAAGACTATAATGACGTTTTATAACTCCGCAATTGTGGAAAAAAACCTTTACGGATTGTATCCAAAGTTGGCACGGTCGAAAGACCCACGGCTCTTCAAGCTTCAATATCTCTTATTCAACTTATTGGATCCTGGAAAAGTTCACTATAAAGGATTGATAAATGTGTGTTCAATTTCCCAGTGAAAATCGACTAAATTATAGACAGGTGTTTGTAGAATGTTCATTGTTTAGTCGTCGAGAACCTTTAAGCCCTCATAAACCCAGGAGGCATCAAACCCTCAACCTTGGCATGACTGTTGCTCTAATAAAAGAAAACAAGTCAACTTGAAATACGCCTTTAGGGAGGACGTTATGAAAAAGTTAATCGTAGCTTTAATGGTTCTATCGACACTAGCTTCTTGTGGAAAAGATAATAAAGTAGCTTCACCAGCTGCACCTGTAGTAAGTACATCAAACACGGCAGTTACATCAACAACTACAGATCCAGCAGGACAAGCTCTCGTTAGTTTAATTAATTCTTATACCACTAGTTTTGGTACTGGTCGTAGTGTTGAATACAATATGTACTTCAAAGATCTGATCGCCCTTTCTCAGTACACTATTAAGTACAAATATACGAAAGCAGCCATGGCAAATGCTTCGAATACAGAATGTTCAGGAAAGTATATCCAGTTTTGTTATACAAAGTGGAATTCTGAAACTCAGGTAACCGAACCTGCTTTATCGAGAGAGGTCTTACACGGAGGGGTAGTTGTAGCGACAAAACAAGCTGAGCTTATTGACATTATTAATAAGAGACACCCAGGATATCCAATTGTTAATAACGGTATAGGTGTCTTTTACATTAAAACGATTGATAACACTGTTTATGTAATAGATACAAGATTTCCATTGCAAGCTAACCCTGCTCAGATTACGAACTCAGCTGGTACAGAAACTCTTTTTAGCGTAAAACTGCAATAGTTTCTTAAAATGCTCAAATTCTGAAAGAAAACAAAGAGGACCCGCAAGGGTCCTCTTTCATTTTTTCCGCTTTAAATTATAATTAATTGTCTGCCCAAATTCATTAAATCAAGGATGGTTTCTCATGGCACAGTTTAAGACAGATCTTAGAGATATTTATTTTAACCTCTTCAATGTTTTAAAAATCCAAAATCATACGGGCTATTCTGAAC
>CAMLRB010000206.1 GCA_946482295.1 uncultured Bacteriovorax sp.
CAAGGCCGTCGCTTTCCCCTCGCGAACACTTTTAATTGCATTCGCCCAGTTGTCAGTCTGATAGACAACATTATGTCCTCTACGTTCAAATATATATTTGGCCACTTCAACCATGTAGCCATTTTCATTCTTACTTTTTTCGGTTGGTTCACAATTAAATGGACACCATTTGTCTGCTTTAAGGACTATGGTTTCCGAATATAATGGTGAAGCTGCTAAAAGATAGGAGAGAAGAATCAATCGCACAGTTATAGTCCTTATATAAGATTCAGAAGCTTCATATTTATTTTTTTAACTTCTTCTTCGCTTTTATTTTTCTCAACTTTCAAAACAGTTTTTTGTTTTTCTGATTTTTTTTCTTCTTTTTTTGAACCAGAATTTTGATGTTTGTTAGGGGCCGCTGAATCAAGATCCATTTGTACTGATTTTTGTTCGGTTGAAGTGACAGTGGTATGTTTTAATGTATTTTTTCCCACGCCTAAACCAAAGCGGTTATCACTCATGAAATTTTTAAAAAGATAAAGCTTGTTATCAATGTTCATAGACCTTAATTATAGGTCCATTATCTAAATAAAATAAAGATATTACTAATGGGAAAAATATTGAGGATTTACAGGCCGAACCTAAGTGAACCTTGGATGCAGCAGTCGCTTAAGAAGCCAATTTTTTGGGGAAGAAGTCCCACCACTCTCGAGGATCATCATCCGATAAACGAAGACACAATTCAGGGGACCAGCGTGGTTTTCGAGGTGGTCTTAAAAGTTGCATCCCTGAGGCCTTTAAACTGAGGGACCCTTTTTTAAAGTTACAAGGCTTACAGCAGGTCACTACGTTTTCCCAATTCGTTCCTCCATTGTGAGAAACAGGAACGACGTGATCAAAAGTAAGCTCACAAACGGGAAGTTTGATTGAACAGTACTGACATTGAAATTGATCGCGGAAAAAAACATTCATTCGCGTAAACTTAACATTGAGTGAGAGTTGATGTTTTTGAAAGAGGCGAAGAACTTTAGGGAGGCGGTAGG
Source organism: uncultured Bacteriovorax sp. (assembly GCA_946482295.1). The sequence goes on from CAMLRB010000206.1 coordinate 1,026, forward strand.
AGGTAGAAACAGTTCTGATGAGTTTATCTTGATATTCATCGACGACTTCCGCCCGATTGGTCAAGAGTAAGATCATGGCCTTTTGCCAGCTGATAATCTTAACGGGGAAATAGTTGCAGTCGAGGAGCAACGTTCTCATTAAAAATTATTATAGCATAATTCAATTTAACTTAGGCAGTAACCTTTTTGCCTAGGTCCGACAAAATGCATACTAAACAACTCGGGTAGTTTTCTTATTGATTTTAAGAGCATAATTGAATTCTTTGAATTTTTTAGGTTTTAGCTCTCGCCCTAATTCACGAAGTATGTTTTCCCAATCATCTTTTTCATCGGGAAGATAGAGAGAGATGGCCTTTCCTGCTAAATCATGTCTCGCTGTACGTCCAATACGGTGAACATAGTTTTCTGTTTCTAGTGGCGGATTGAAATTGATGACGTGAGAGACGTGAGGAACATCAAGCCCTCTGGAAGCAATGTCTGTAGCAACAAGATAGTTTATTGTTTTTTCTTTAAGGCCCGAGAGAGATTTTTTTCTTTGATGAGTTGTCATGTCACCTTCGAGTACGGCCGCTTTATATTTATCGGCCACGAGGGCTGCACCAAGTTCACGAGCTTCTTCTTTTGTTTGAGTGAAGATGATTGCCGATTTGATTTTAAATTCTTTAAAAAGAAATCTAAGAAAAGAATAACGAAGCTCTTTGGTCACTGGACAAAATATTTCTTCAATCGAGGACTTTGTTTGATTGGCCTTATATTCAACTGTTTCTGGATTGTTAAGAAATTCTGCCGCTAGATCTTTCACTTCATCTGTCATCGTCGCTGAGAAAAGAAGTGTTTGTTTTCGGGTCGAAGCTGCTTCCATCGCTACTTTTAAATGAGGAAGAAAACCCATATCCATTAATTGATCGGCTTCATCGAGCACGACTGTTTCAATTCCAGTAAGATCGATTGTTTCTTTTTCGATATGATCGGCCAGGCGACCAGGACATGCAACAATCAAATGCACACCATTTTTGAGTTCACGTGCTTGTTCTGTTTGGCTTTTTCCGCCATATATACTCGTTGAGAGGAGTGTTGTATGACGAGCGAGTTTTTTGGCCACGGCCAGGATTTGCTCCGCTAGTTCTTTTGTCGGAGTGATGACAAGAACTTTTGTAGGCCTTTTTGGTTTTCCAATCAGAGCATTTAAGAGTGGAAGAAGATAAGCGATAGTTTTACCACTTCCCGTTTCACTGAGAGCGATAAGATCGCGGCCATCTAAAACGATAGGCATAGCGAGTTCCTGGATTTTTGTCCAAGACGTAATCTTCATCTCAGAAACGGCCTTAGTGAGTGACTCATGAAAAATCATGGCTTCACCTTGTGCATGATTTTAAAGCAATGATGAATTTTTTGATCGCGATAATCTTCAGGAATAGTTTTTAAAGTAATATCGGCCACGAGAGCAAGCTCTTGAACTTCAGGAGCGAGTTTAAATTTTCTCTTATTGTTGGAGAAATAAAGAACTCCTTCAGGGGCCAGTAATCTCAAGCAATGCTTAATGAGAAATAATTGATCTTTTTCCACTTCAAAATCATCAGTCATTTTTTTTGAATTCGAAAAAGTTGGCGGATCGAGGACGATGATATCGAAGCGTTGAGAGGCGCGGGGAAGCCATTCCAGGGCACTTTCGACAACAAAGAGATGTTTGTCCACATCAATGGAATTATGGGTGAAATTTTTCTTCGCCCAATCTTGATATGTTTGGGACATGTCAACGCTGGTGACTTTAGCAGCGCCTCCTAAGGCGGCCATGACACTGATTGAACCAGTGTAAGAAAAAAGGTTGAGAACTTTTTTATCTTGAGCACTTTTAAAAATAGTTTGTCTTAAGGGTCTGTGATCAAGAAAAAGTCCCGTATCAAGATAGTCGTGCAAGTTAACAAGAAATTCAGCCTTATATTCTTTTACCGGGAAAAACTCATTCTTGTCTTCCAGTTTTGTATACTGAACTGCCCCTTTTTGACGAAAGCGTGATTTTATAACGACTTTTTCTTCTGGTATTTGCAAAACATTTTTTACGGCCGAAATAATGAATTCAAAGTGATCAAATTTATCAGCATCGATTTCTTCGTCTCGTTTTTCAAAGATAACGGCGTGGTCTTTATAGACGTCTACAATGAAAGGAAATTCAGGAATATCTTTTTCGTATAAACGATAAGCTTCCAATCCTTCGCGTTTGGCCCACTTAAGGCGGTGCTTGTAATTTTTTTCAAGACGATTTTGGATTGTAGCGAGATTCGACATTATTTTTTCCGTGCCATCTTTAGTTCTTGTTTGATGACATCTTCAAGGGATTGATTGTGAAAACGAATACAGTATTCGCCGAGCTTCAAAGTAATATCAGCATTGATTTTTTTATGAATACCAAAAACTTCAAAAGCATACTGTGGGTATTTATCGACAATTTTTTGAAGAGGATCTTTCGTTACAAACTCGACATGTTCAAGACCTGCTTTATAACTGTGGCCTGCCTTTGGAGCTGGGAGTTCTAAGAGTTCCACTTTTCGGTTTTTGAACTCGATAGGTTTTTTAAGTTTGAATGTTGAAATAAGTCGACCGTTAACCATAGATTCTATGAGAAGTTCTCCATGGTGTTTGAGTTCTTCTCTTTTTGTTACATAGTTTTCTTCAGTGTCAACTCGGTAGCAGATGTGATCCATGAAGTAAGGTTCAACATTTAATTCGATGTCTTCAATTCTTCCGAAGAGGTCATTTAAGAAATCATGAGGGTTGCCAATAATGTCTGCGAGTGTTTTTTCCATTATCTGTAATCCGAATTTTTAAAGAAGTGAACGTTTGGATTTTTTTCCATGACAAGTTTTAGGTCCCATTCTGAGCGAACAGAAAAGCACATTCTCTTTTTATGGTCGTAACAGATATTTGAACTGTTGCTAACCATGAATTTGTCCTGATCTTTTTCGTTTTCAAATTTTAGCCAACGAACACCAACAAAGCTGTAACCTTCGTAATCAGCATTAACATTGTATTCGTCTTCTAAACGATATTTCACAACTTCAAACTGAAGGGCACCAACGGCACCAAGAATCTTCTCACCTGTCGTATGGCGAGTGAAGAGTTGAACTGTTCCTTCTTCAGAAAGCTGTTGCAGGCCTTTTTCAAGTTGTTTTGCTTTCATTGGATCTTTTAAAATTACTTTGTTGAAAATTTCCGGAGCAAAGTTGGGGATTCCCGTGAACATGTATTTTGACTTTTCAGTGAATGTGTCACCGATTTGGAATTTCCCGTTATCGTGTAGGCCGATGATGTCTCCAGGATACGCTTCTTCAGTGATCTCACGATCCTGGGCCTGAAACATAAGAGGAGTGGCGATCTTCAATTCTTTATCTGAGCGCACATGATAAATTTTCTGATTGCGCATGAACTTACCAGAACACACACGAAGAAAGGCGATGCGGTCGCGGTGTTTTTTATCCATGTTCGCCTGAATCTTAAAAATGAATCCAGTGAATTCTTCAGTTGTATCTGGATCAACCATTAAAGTTTTTGAATCAGATTCAAATGGAGCGAGCTTTACTTCGCGAGGTTTTGGTCCTGGAGAGTTTCCTGAAATCATATCGAGCGTTTCTTTAACACCGAAGTTGTTAAGAGCGGAACCGAAGAACACAGGTGATTGAATACCATGAAGGAATTCTTCTTTCGAAAAGTCTCCAATCATGGCCCCTACAAGTTCCAGTTCTTCTTTTAATGTTTCTAATAAACGCTCACCTATAAAGTTTTTTACGGCAGGTGAGTCGAGATCAGCTGCGTCGATGATCGTTGGATTAAAAGGGTCTTTAGCGTCTTTAAAACTCATGATTTGTTTTGTTCGCAAATCATAAACACCTTTGAAATCGACACCAGATCCAATTGGCCATGTCATAGGTACACATTGAATGTTGAGAATTTTTTCCACGTTTTCTAAAAGAGCGAATGGATCCATTGCTTCGCGGTCATATTTATTCATGAACGTAACAATGGGAGTGTCACGCATACGGCAGACTTCCATAAGTTTAATCGTCTGGGCCTCAACCCCTTTAGCAGAGTCGATCATCATAAGAACCGATTCAACGGCCGTGAGTGTGCGGTAAGTATCTTCCGAGAAATCTTTGTGGCCGGGAGTATCGAGTAAATGCATGGCCCTTTCGTTATATGGAAAACTCATGACGGAAGAAGAAATCGAAATTCCGCGTTCCTTTTCAATTTCCATCCAGTCCGACTTTGCGTAATTGCCGTCTTTTGCTTTTACCTTTCCGGTTTCGCGAATGACTTGTCCAAACCACAACAACTTTTCCGTCATCGTCGTTTTCCCCGCATCGGGGTGGGAAATAATTGCAAATGTACATCTAGGGCGCTCTCCGCCAGAAACGTCTAACATGGGGAATCCTATGGATTAAAAAGTCGAATTATTCGAAATGTTTACCATAGGGAGAGGGCAAAAAACAGCAACTTTTTCCGGAGAATGATGCTCAGCTAAATCCCCACCGCAAATAGTTCAATCAAAAGCATGAATTGTCGAAAAGTCGGGCAATAAAACAAAAGACCATTAGAGGTTCAAAAATGTTAAAAAAGTCGTTTACGTTGTTTAGATCCATTCTTTTAACCGGTTCACTGACTTTCGCAGCGGCTTCTGCCCAGGCAAAACTTGTTCAAATTCTCCATACTAACGATACCCATTCCTTTTTAGATAGCACTCATCATAACAAGGAAGAAGGTGGTGCTTCTCGTATGAAAAGCCTCATGGACTACTACAAGGATAAGGCCCGCTCGGAAGGGATCCAAACCCTGACTTTAGATGGCGGGGATTTTATGGAAGGAAACATTTATTACATGGCCGACAAAGGTCTCAAAACTTTTCAAGTCCACAATCAAATGGGCTACGACGCCGTCGCCATCGGTAACCACGATTACATGATGGGAGCAAAAGGTTTTGACGATATTCTGGCCAATACCGATTTGAATTTTGGTCTTCTTGCGGCCAACGTAAAAAGTGGGCCGATGCATGAAAATATTCGTCGTAAAATCTCGCCTTATAAAGAATTTGAAATCGATGGAATAAAAATCGCCATTCTTGGTCTCACAACTTCTGATTTCTTTTTTAGTTGGATTTTAGAGGGCAGTACAATTTCCAATCCCATTACATCAGCAATGAATTATGAACAAACTCTTAAAAAACGCAATAACGATTTTATTTTTGCTCTCACACACATTGGAGTAAATCGCGATCTTAAGCTCGCTAAAAAAACGAAACACATTGATCTTGTTGTTGGTG
>CAMLRB010000207.1 GCA_946482295.1 uncultured Bacteriovorax sp.
ATATCTCGGTCAAATCATGGAAAGCGAAGCCCGAATGAAGGCCGCGCTGGAAATTTTCAGAGGCCAGATGGTCAAACGAAATATCGGCCAGCGATGCATCGATCCGCAAAAGATCGAGCCCTCGGGAAACCGTATGATGAAGCAAATTATCAACATCAAAAATGGAATAGAAAAAGAAAAAGCAAAAGTGATTAATAAAATTATTAAAGACAGTGGTCTAAAAGTTCAGTCGTCTATAATGGACGATAAAATCAGAATTACTGCTAAAAAAATCGACGATCTTCAGGCCGTTTTCGCCATGCTTAGATCAAATAAAGATGTTGATCTCGAACTTCAAATGGAAAACATGAAACGTGACTAATAAAAAAAACTGGGCAGTAGGAATATTACTTGCGGCCTTCTTTGCTTGGTTTTTCGTTCGATACTTTAATCGCGATATGAGTAATCCTCGAGGAGGAGCTACAAATCTCGCACTCGATTGGGATTCACTAGATAAAGATAAAAAAAAGAATCTTGAATCTGCTCCCACCACCTTAAAAACGGATGAACCTGCTCCTCATCGAACGCGTGTTCACGAAACAATGACTCCTTCAGAAGAAGCGCAATTTGAAATTTACGATCAGATGGAACGTGAGTGGTTGTCTAAAATGAAAGGCCTTCTTGATGAGCGCGAATATGCCATTTATCAGGACATGCGCGAACAAAATGAAAAAGAAAAACTCAAGGCCTATGAACAATTTCATCAGATGCTGAGAAAACGTCATGGGGATCAGTTCTCTTATAAAATTTCAGAAGATCAAAGTGCGGCTGAAAAAGAGATTAATCAAAAATATTTAAAAGAACTTCTTGCTATCATTGGTGAAAAAAAGTTTGCTGAATATCTTAAAGCACGCGATCAGATTAATGAAAATTTTCGTCGAAAAAATAAAATCTTCATTCAAGTGGAATTCTAATGAACATTGTTAAATGGAAAACTATTGCTTCATCTTTAGAATTAAAGGCCCATGTTTTTCGTTACTGGAAAGTAAAAAGAGAATCACCTTCGAATCAGGAAGTAGGAACGTTTGATGTTCTTCAATGTCTCAATTGGGTGAATGTAATTGCGATTACAAAAGATCAGAAAATTATCCTGATCAAGCAGTATCGCCACGGAACAGATCAAGTGACTGTTGAAATTCCCGGTGGTGCTGTTGCTCACATGGAAGATCCAAAAGAAGGGGCCATTCGCGAACTTCGTGAAGAAAGCGGATACACTTCTTCAAATTGGGTTCACTTAGGAAAGGTCGACGCAAATCCTGCTTTCATGACAAATCAATGTGACACTTATCTTGCTCTCGACTGTGAAAAGACGCATGAATTAGAACTCGATCCCTTTGAAGAGATCGAAGTTTATTTAAGAGATTTAAATGATGTTGATAAAATGGTGGAGAGTGGAGAAATCACTCACAGCTTAATTATCGCTGCTTTATTTCTTTACCGGCTTCACAGGGGCCGCAGTCGTGTTCTGATTGACTAGGTAGTAGAGTAGTTTACCAATATTTTTTCTTTTGGCGATAATTGTATCCATGATGCTGTCGCGACACCAATCAGTCGTCACACAAGCATCCCACGCCGCAAATTTCAAATCATCTTGCCATTTACCCGTCGGTGGAATTTCCATTTTCGATACCATGTAGAGGAAAATCGAAAGTGCGTATTTTTCTTGAGCGGGCCCAAGTTTCGCCAGAGTGATAATCGAATTTCTGTACGTCTTAAACGCTTCTTTCAATTCTTTGTAATCAATCACATTGTCAATGTTGCTATCAAAACGGATGAATGTTGATTCAATGTTTAATATCGCTCCTAAAATCAAAGTTGAATCACGACGATTGACTGGAACACCCGGTTTGTGAACATCACGGGCAAATCCTTCAACACCATTTAAGAAATCTTGGGCCTCTTCTTTCGGAACTTCGTTGATGTACATGGCAAGACGAGGCATTTGTTTTGAGTATTTCAATTTATTAAGAAGCGTATCGAAGAAGTTGTTATTGAAACAACCAGTCTCAAACATCGGTTCTTCGCGATCTACACCAGGATTACATGTAAGCGACAAAGTATCGTTTATTTTTCCTGAAACATCTACCGCACTTAAAATCATCGAGATGTATTCAGTACATTCATTAATGCCTACATTCAGATCTCCGTTTGACTGATCCTGAAAGAGATCGGCCAATAGCACTGAGTTACGTGAGAACGTCTCTGGATTCGGAGACCAAAGTTTGAACTCAACTAACAATGGTTTTGAATCATCTAGGAATTTTTTAAATTCATCCATCGACACTTGCCAAACACCTTGTGCGTCTTTATGTCCGTATCCAGCAATGAGTTTTTGAGAAAGCCACTTGCTAATAGCAAGTTCCTGGAACCCATATATATTTCTTTTTATAGCTGTTCCGTAATAAACAGTTCCAACTTCTTTGTTTCTGAAATAACGGAAATTGATCACAATGTCAGCGAACGCTTGGTGAAGTTCATTCACTCTACGTTGACTGAAAATATCATAGTCAGGATTCGCTGAACGTGGAAATTCTTTAATCGCTTTAGGTTTTTCTAATTCTGGTCGAGCGTAATCATAAGTCACATTGTTGAAATACAATCGCTCGAGTAAATCTTGTCCAATATCTACGGCATTGCGAAGATCCTTTAGGGTAACGTTATCTTTGTTACCACCAATGAATTTTTGCTTGTAGATTTCAAGTGTGCTTTTGAACTTACGTACATTTTTTTCTTTATATAGTTTTTCAGCAATAACGACCAATTGCTCAGTTGTAAAAAGCTGGAAATCCGGTTGATTGAACTGGATGATGTCATAGAGATCGCGAACTGCTTCGAGATAAAACTTCAAATGGGCCGTGTCGCTCTTGAAGTTTGAGTTATTGGCATAATAAATGTCGAATACCAATCCCATTAGTTTTGGGAGTTTTGCGATAAGAGTTTTTAATTCGTCACTTGTGATAATTTTCGTATCACCGGCCAAGAGAATTCGTTTTAAAAAGATGAACGAATCAATTGTCTGTTCATCAATAGAATTACTTTCACCGATTTTTGTACTGGCATCGAGAATGAAGTCACGAATATTGAGTTTTGTAGAAAGTCCTGGAGACTTTTCAATAACACCAATGGCCCCTGAAGAAAAACGACTCACAGATTGAATGAATTTTGCACGAAGGTCCCAGAACTTGCCCTGGTTTTCTTCAATATCCATCTCACGAAGAATGTCAGTAATGATGACGGCTTCTTGGTTCACCTTAACAAGAAGTTCAAAAAGAGGTGAGATATTATTATTTGAAATGCGATCTGCTTCGTCTTTCAACAAAATCATGTTGAGCTGGAAGATGATCGATAGACCCTTAATGATTGAATCACTCTGGCCTTCAAAGAATCTCTTAATAAAAATTCCCAATTCATTTTCAGTGACTGAACCAGGCTTTTGCGAACGAACATATTTCGTAAATTGGATAAAGTTTTCTTGTAGACACTTGATCTGCTCTTTCTGATCGGCCTTAAAGATTTCACCAAGTTTTGTAACATCGATTTTGCACTTTTGCTGAAGTTCATCTGAACGATACAGATCACCGTTTTGAACAGGCTTATCAGAGATGTAACCACAACTCGAGAGCAATAGTGCAGATGCAAGCACTATATGGACTAAAAATTTATTCATTCTTTCCATAATTAACCTTATTTCAGTGAGTGTAAAGTCTCGCTGAGAGATCTCAAAATACATTCTGGAAAACAGGGGAAAATTACAGGGTGCATCTATCAAGATCGTGTGAGTTCCACTAAGCTAAAACCTTTAGATTATTGATTTGGAGTCCATGTGGTTTTCAGCAGGTATTTTTTACAAGCTCGCTTGTATTCAGCGTTTTTTATTGTGTTTTTATCATCATTTTCCTCTCTTCAAGCTGGAACCGGCGAATTAACTTATGAGAAATTTTTCCGTCTCAATAATCCACCAGTTAGAAGTGATTCCGGAGACTGGCTAGGACTTGCCTATGAGACAGATATTCCTACGGATAATCTCGATGCATTTTTAATGGGTGATACTCGTTTTTATCTTCAAGACAGCTCCTTTAATTATTCACTCCAAGAAGCTTATATAAAATATGCCAACGATGATTATAGCTTCACTATTGGTCGTAAGATCCTCGACTGGAATGAAAACGAAAAATATTGGTCCCTAGGATATTTAAATGCCAATCAGGCCTTTACATTGCTCAGTACTGAAGAAGAAGGTGTGACAGGAATTCTCTACAATAAAAAATGGGGACCGCTGGATTTTGATATACTTCTCTCTTACGTTTTTATTCCTCAAATCAATCCCGAGTACGATTTCAAAAACGGCGAAGTCGTTAGTAAAAGTGAATGGGTGAGATTGCCCCCACGTCGAACCGTCGTCTCAGGTCTTGAAGTTCCGATTTACTACAAAGACGCAGACTACTCAGTCTCTGATATTATTTTCAACAAATCAATCGGCGGTAATCTTCGTTATAAATGGGAAAAAGGCGGCATTTCTGCCTTTGCGATTTATAAGCCGGAGAACACACTTCGTATCAATGCCAGCGCCTTCTATGACAATGTCACTTTAAATCAAGTTGTCGTTGAACCAGATCCAACTGTTAATCATCATGCCTATTACGGAGTTCAACTCTACCATGCATTCGGTGATGTTCGCGCTCGCGGTGGATTAAGTTACGTAGACCCAAATGCTCGTCTAGGAAAAGATTTTCCCATCGAAATTAGGAATGCCCGTCAAACGTTTAAGTCGGAATTTTTTAATATTAATCCCATCTACGAAAAAGAAGCTTATGCTCATGGAAGTTTAAATCTTGATAGAAGAAAATATCATCTTTCTTTAAACTACATTCATCTTATCACTGAGAACATTCGTGGAAGTGATGACTTTTTCAGTGATACAGTAAAATGGAAAAGTACATTCGGCGGAAGCATTCGTTATTTCTTCAACGACTACTTTGATATCCTCGTTGACCTCAAATACGATGTCGTCAGAAAGGACAACATTCTTAAAAGCGAAATCAAATATAATTTTAGAAATCGTGCGAACATCGCTCTTGGTTTTGAAGTCTTAAAAGCACCGGCCGACAATTCTTATTGGAGCTACTATCGTGCAAGCGATACGCTTTACAGCGCAATAGGATTTGTTTTTTAGCATCCTGAAAATTGACTTTAATACACTAGATTCTCGCTCTCGTTTTGCCAAACGTTCCGAATGAAATTTCACTCGGCTTCTGCATTCCTATAAAGTTTGGACTTAGCATTCCTTTGGCAATCAAAAAAACATTTAGTTATAAATGGTGATGAGGCTTTGTTTATAAACACAGAGGCTTTCTTATTATAAATTCATTAAATGTCCGGAGGATTTAAAATGAAAATCGCATTATTAACTTTATTAGTAGCATCTCTATCTGCAACAACATTTGCTCAATCACCAACAGGTAGTTCATCAACAGGATCAGGAACTAGTTCTTATGGATCACAAGGTGTTGGAACAGACTCATCAACAACGACATCTACCGATACAACCTCAGGCTCACTTGATGATACATCAACGAGTTCATCAACTTCAGGAAGATTTCCTTCTTCAACAACCGATTCATCGACAACTGAATCGACGACAACAACAGGAACAGGGATGGGCTCCGGGAGCGCAACTACTTCTTCTGGAACAGTGGAGGACACAACAACCACAACTCAATCTTCAACAACTAGAAGCCCATCTTCTGGAACAGGAACAACTTCAGGAACAGGAACTTCAGCAACAGGAGCTTCTGGAAGAACAAGCACTATAAGCACAACTGGTCGTTGTACTACTTATGAAGGCCGCGAATACGGCCAAGGTGAAACTGGTTACAATGAATGTTTAAGAAATTCTAACACGGGTTCAAATTCTAAAAATACAAAACGTACGGGAAGATAATTATTTGACGCTGAAAGCGGGAGGAGTAATCCTCCCGCTTTTTAAAAATATTGTCTAATAGATCTCATAGATTGCGATTCCACCAAATGAGCACGTTCTGTCTGACCTTTGAAATGGCTTTCTTCTTTCTGGTAAAAAAAATGTCTTTCACTCGATAACAAATTCAGTAAATAACTAAACATCGAAGACCTCCTTTTATTTTAGTATTCCCTTTCTCGTCTGAGTATAGATGAATCTTGACTACAAGCTATACCTATTATAAAAGTATTAA
>CAMLRB010000208.1 GCA_946482295.1 uncultured Bacteriovorax sp.
AATCGTTGTCATCAATCTGCGGTTATTACATCTCTCAATTGGTGAAGACCAATCATATTTTGGATCATTTGATTTTGGATACATCCCTACTTGTTTATCAATGTAATCACCAATTCGAACAAGTCGCTCGTTAATTTGTTTTGAAGGAATTGGAACAATAAAATAAAGTGTCGCCATATCTTTCAGCGCACCTTTTTTCAGCATAGGAAGAAATGATTGGGCCATCTCACAAGACCCTGGAACTGGATCTGGAACAATTCTCTCAACACAAGTTTCATTTCCATCTTCGTCTGTTGAGCATTCAGTAACTTTTTTAGTACGAGCACAGGCACTCGAGGCCACACTGATACTGCTATCAACACCTTGAACACAAGCATTGTAAATTTTAACGTTATCGTTATTTTCTCTCACGTTATCTTCAGCACTCTTTACAGCAGCAACGAGTAACTTTTCTCTCCATGGAATTCTTGCAGTCTCTCTGACTTTGGATCCATTACTATCCATTCCAAACAGCGATGAACCAGTCATCGAATCAATCGAAATATTTAATGTTTCAATTTGATATTCGATGGCCTTTAACTGCAGATCGCTATTTTCTTCTTTTCTTGAAATGAGATTATTCATGCTCTCATTCATTAATGTGAGGCGATCACGAAGTAGAGCATCACGAATTTTTTCAGCAGCAACATAGGCCTTGATTGTTTTCCACCAAGTTACTAATGAAACAGGATGAGTGTCACCCACTGGTTTACAGAGTTTTTCTCCTACTTCCGAAATTCCCCAAAGAAAACTTGTAAGCTCAAGCGTTTTAGCAGAGTAATCACTCTCAGAAAGAGGAGCTTCAATTGCGGCAGGATCAGCGGCCACATCTACACCGTTATACTCGCGATTAAAAGGTCCACCAATGACCCCTGAAACTTCAGACGAAGATCCTTGTGCTGCTTTTTCACAACGAAATGATGTCATCGGAGCGCCTGGTTCAGAAGTAGGAACACCTCTGTATCCTTCACGACACCCACCAGATTGCCCCTGGCCTGTATACGTCCAACTTGATTCTACTGCTGGATAATTTCCCGATGCTGGACAAGGACCGCAACCACCAACACATTGAGGATAAGTCTCTATTGGATAGAGTGTGCAGGAACCACCACCATCGATTATAGGCGCGCCTGAGATCCCACTTTCAAGAGTGGCATCAGCACTTGCTCCAGTGAATGTCACCGCGTAGGAAGGCGAAATTCCCGGAATGAGCATGCTTACACATAGAATTGGAGTAATAAGTATTGAACGAATTGTTTTTGTGATTTTCTTCATAGAAACAATTCTAATCGACACAGGGAAAAGCATGGTGGTCTTCTCAAAGCTTTTTGCCCCTTGTGTAATTATATCAACTACATAGGAGGTCGGGACGGTCCGAAAAGGGGAAAAATTGGTGCCAAAAAAAAACGCCATGAATTTCTCCATGGCGTTCTTTGTTTTATTCATTTTTAGAGACTGAATTACTGATCAACGTTCTCAAGACCTAGTTTAGCTCTCGAAGAATTATAGCGATTCGAGATTTTCTTGAATAGATCTGGCTTAGGTACTGGACGAGTACTCTCTTTTGGAGGAATCACTCCAGCGAAGAACCCATCGTTTTTCTCAGGAATAGAGTTTGTTGATGAAGGACTTCTGCTTCCATATGAGCTTGAAGAACCACCACCATAAGATCCACCTGTTGAGTAAGATCCATTTCTATTAAAGTTACTTCCACTTGATGAACCTGATGAATCACTGCTTGGTGAGTATGAAGCTGATTTCATCGAACTAGCTGCGGCCGCAAGTCCAGCTGGATCGTAAACACCATTCATAGCACTTGTAAGTCCTGCACTGTTTTTCTTCATGAAGTTTTTATCGAATGATGATCCAAGTTTACTTTCAAGAGAAGAGGCCAGTTTCTTTTCGTCTACAGCTGCGTTTTTCGCAAATTTTCTCATTTGATCATATTGAGCGATTGAATTTTTACCTGCAGAATCTTTTTTGATATCTGAGATTGATTTTGCTGCTGATGAAGAAAGGGCATAGTTTCTTCCTGTCACGTTATTGTTTGCTCCATTAGCATTTCTACCAAAACGAGAAGATGAGCTCATCGCTGTCGCTGTACCAGAAACACCTGTATCTGAAACTGAGTTACCTGCAGCTGCGAAACTATTTGTTCCTGCAGTACCGTCAGCAGATGCTGAATTATAAGTTACTTTTCCTGAACCTGCTCCACTAGCATTTGATCCAGTTCCTACTGCCGCATATGTTCCTTCACCTGAGCTTACTGCTGATGATCCAGCACCAAGAGCGTTAGCTAATACAGGGCCATTCGAAGGGTTGTTCGTAGGATTAGTTCCTGGAGTCGGACTAGTTTTTTTGCCTTCAAATAAAGCTTTCGTATCAGCATATAGTTTTAGAAGACGTTCACGTTTTTGAAGCATCATCGAAACTTTCACTTTATCAGCTTCAACTACTTTTGAGATGAGGTCATCAACATATTTGAAGTATGGCTCGCGATCAATTGGTTGACCTAAGTACATATCTGTAAAGTTCCAGTTCTCTTGAAATTTCTTAGTTGTTGCTTCAAGTGATGGTTCATAAATTCCCATCGTCGCTAAGAAGCTTTTTGCACTATCACTTACAGCAGATGCTGGAGGAAGTTTATAATCTGGTTCAGGAGATTTTGTACCAGTAAAAGTTGAACATGTTTCAGCTGTACACGCTTTTACTTCAAGCTTATATTCACCAGCTAATTTTTCATGGAAAGCAGCGTCTCCGATTTTATCGTAAGTTCCACCAGTAAGGTAGGCCTTACCTCTTTCACTTCCAACAACGAGTTCATTAACAGCAGCTTCTGCTTGAAAGTCATTCATACCTTTTGATTTAAAGTCTTCATAAGCACGACGAGCAAACTCATACTCAACTTGATTTAAATGAACACCAAGAGCATAACGGCCGATTTGCATAATTGGATCGTTCGATTCTCCAATTCCTGCTACTTTTGCTTTATCCCATGCTTTGTCATCTACATTTGAAGGACAGATAATCCCACCATCTTTAAATGTTGTGAGAAGTTGTTTTTCCTCACACGGTTTTAACGGTGTTGACCAATCGAAATTTTTATCATCCGATTTAGGATACATGCTCACAGCTTTATCGATGTATTGTCCAAGACGAACACCACGCTCATTAATTTGTTTTGAAGGAATTGGAACAATTAGATAAAGAGTTGCAAGATCAGTAAGCGGTCCTCTTTGAAGAATTGGTAAATAAGAAGAGGCCATGGCACATGAACCAGGAACGGGATCCGGTACTTTTTTAGTTGTACAAACTTGAGCACCGACACCAGTATTTTCACCTTCAGTACACTCTTCTACTTCTTTTGTTCTCTCACAAGCTTTCTGCGCGATCGCAATACTTTCGTTTACACCTTCAGTACATTGCTTGTAGACCTTAACGATTTTTTCGTTTTCTATTGTATTCTCTTTTGCACTTTTTGCAGCTTGAACGAGAAGAGCTTCTCTCCAAGGAATACGAGCAGTCGCTCTCGACTCTCCCGCTTTTGAATCCATACTAAAGAGTGTTGATCCACTCAATGAATCGATTGAAATGTTAAGAAGTTCGATTTGATAATTAATAGCTTTCAGTTGAAGAGCTGCATTTTCAGCTGTATTTCCAGTAAGCTCCTCCATTTTTCCATTCATAATCTCAATTCTTTGTTTCATGAGATTATCACGAATTTTTTCTGCAGCGATATAGTTCTTAATAACTTTCCACCATGAAACTAACGAAGGTGGATGTTTTTCTCCAACTGGCTTACAAAGTTTTTCACCAACTTCAGCAATTCCCCAAAGGAAACTTGTGAGTTCTAAAGATTGTGCGAGATATTTGTCTTCTGCGATTGGATCTCCACCACCTGCTGGAACACCGTTATACTCACGATTCCAAGGTCCACCTTGTACTGATTTTACATCAGAGATCGGATTGAACTTATCGTCAATCTTGACTTCACCATCATATCCACCTTCATAAGGCTTGATGAATTCTGCCATTGAAGTTCCTAAATTATGAACTTCATCTACGCCAGCAACGCCAGTTGAAGGACCAGGCCCAGTAACAAATGGCCCTTCAGCATATGTAGCAGGACTTATAAGTCCCATGCAGAGGATAGTTGATACTAGAGAACGTCGAATTGAATTTTTTGTTTTCATATGAGCATTTTATCGGATGTTTGAATGCCATTTGTTATCAAATTTATTGACTCCTTTAATAGTTTTTTGATTTTCAATGGTTAAGAAGGACTAAAGTGATTTTTAGGAGTTTAAAACTGCCATTTTTTTGTGGTGATGACCACTACTGGCCATCACCCTTGAAGCATTCGAGTCGGACCGTTTTTATCGAAAAAACTCACTAATTTTGGCAATTACCACATCACGGTGACTATCACGATCCATAAGAACTTCATGTTTAGACTCTGGAAAATGTGTGCGAAGGCAGCGAGGAGCAACGTTGCAGAATTTTACCATCTCAGATGATTCTGAATAAAGTTCTATACCCGCGGTGAAGAGATGAACTGGAATGTCGATTTTTTTATAGTGACGACGAATTTTTTTAGTCGCTTTCATAACTTCATTTAACCATCTGTTCGTCACTCCCCCGAGTTTTGTTTCAGGAAATTGGTCAAAAGTATCCATGGTCATTTCAAAACGAGCAGGACTTGTTGTGAATGAATTATTTTCAAAAGCGAGTTCAGGATTGAAAGGTTTTTGTCCAATGGCATATTTTCTACCGCGACCAATCGCCATTTCTCCCAAGACAATAGCGCGTGCGATTGAATATTTATAAGGTTTCGTTTGAATCTTATACATTGGAGATGAAAACGCAGCACGATCAAAGACCTCTGGATTTTCAATCATAAAAGCAGTCGCAATTCCTGCTCCTAGTGAATGGGCCACAAGATTTTTTTCTTTGCATCCGTGAGTGGACACCACTGTGTTCATGAAAGTTTTTAAATCGGCGACATAATTATCAAAGTCATCAACGTGACCTTTTTCATAATCATCTGTTCCCGTCAGAATTCTTTGCGAAGACCCCTGTCCGCGATGATCCATTAAAAAGTACGCGAACTTACCTGGATTTTTTTCTTCCAACGAATGAACAACTTCAGCATATTTAAGAAGGGGTTCCGATTTCCCTGGAAGTATAACGACGCATCTCTTAGATGCATTTGTCATATAAGTCGCGTAGTGAATTTTAAGATTATTTGCGCCTTTGAAGAAATCAGTCTTCATCGCATAAAGAAGAGGAACAACTTTTTCTTGATATTCTTGTTTATAATTGCTTTCACTAATGGCGAAAACAGAAGCAGAAAACATCAGGGATAATGAGACAATCAGTTGTTTCACGGGTTCCTCCCAAAAAAAAATTAACCTCTAAATTTTTTAAAATCCTTATCTGATTTAGTAATGTCTTTACTCTTTTCTTCGATAACTTTATTGGCCTTTTCGGCCGCCAGTCTTTCGTCTTTCAGCTTTTGTTTTTCTGCTGAAAGAGGACGAGTATATTCATTTTTAGTGTAATCAACTTTGTCAGTATCGAAAAATTTAGGACGTTTCCCTCCGGCCAGTTTTTTTGGTCCGCCGTCGCCTTCTTTTTCCCAGTGATTTTTCCACTGTTCACTTTTTTGTTTTTGCTCTTGATCAAAGGCCGCTTGTTCTTGTTCGCGTTCAGAACGGATTTTATCGATGTCCGTTTCTTTTCTTACCTTCGTGTGCATTGGTTTTTTTTTAGCAAATGACTTCGACTTACTACGAAGTTTTTCTTCATCAGTCGCTTTGTCGTGTTTTGTAATATCAATCGTTACATTACCTGTAACCATTGTCTGGCAAGCGAGACGTTCTTTCGTAATATGAAAAACATTTCCAAGAAGTTTTAATTCTTCAAAGGGAGGTGGAGTAAGGTTATCTTCTCCGCTCACAATTTTAATAATACAATCTGTACACGTCGCATGTCCGCCACAGCCAGATTTGATATACGTATCGTTTTCACGAAGAGCTGTCAGGAGATTAACACCTTCTTCAACTTCAACAATATTACCCGAAGGTTTGAGAGTCACTTTATGTTTCATTCTTTCCTACTTATAGATTCTTTTTAATCTGGCCTTCGATCTTCTCGAGAATTTTT
>CAMLRB010000209.1 GCA_946482295.1 uncultured Bacteriovorax sp.
ATCACCAAGTTTTGCATCACCTAAAAGCTCAACGTGTTTAGACCAATCTCTAAACGGATAAGCAAAGTTACGGTAGAGTTCCAATTCTGTTTGCGAATACTGACCGTATTTTGGAAAAATTGATTTCAAGAAAGTGCGAACCGGGCGATCAAGTTTATCGAAAGTCGATTCACTATCAAAGGCCTTGAGATCTGAGTATTGTTTGAAATCGTTTCTTCCTTTCATAAGGAAATAAGTTTCACGCATAAGTCTGTTTTCGATACACTTCACATTTTGGTGACAGTCACGAACTTCAGAAGCAAGACGGCTCTTTTTGAAAGCAACGTCTGGGCGGAATGAAAGACCGCCGATGAATTTATGTGAAACAACTTTTGATGACATTCCAGCAAGCTCTTCCTCGTTAAATTCATGACCAGCAAGAATTTTAGACATTAAACTTTCAAGACGGTCATGTTTTAATTTCGTCATTGGCCCAAGCCATGGGTGATTAAAACTTTTCACTGTCTCAGTATCAGGATTTTTGAGATATCGCTCATATCCCGTCACAAGTTTTCCAATTGTATCGTAATCATTCATGAGATTGTAATAACCCATGAGTTCTTCTTTCATTTGTACTTGAAGTGCTGGGTTTGATTTCAATAATTGTTTTTCAATTGGGTTTGAAATCGTAAGCTGCATTGAACCCACACCAAGCTTTTTATTAATCACGCGAATTTTTTCTGCAAGTGATTCAGCGCTATCATGAGGAGCGAGTACAACTTCGTAGTGACCAGCATCGAAGACAAAAGAATCAGGGAGGACGTCAATTAATTCCGGATCAGTTGAGATTTTAATTAACTGACCTTTTTGACGGTAAGGAAAAATGTGTTGAGCGCGAGACTCGATAAAATTCGCACGTTGTTCATGTGTAAGGGCCAACCATTCTTCTTTAGATTTCTGCCAGAATTGATTATTCGGCATATAGTTTTTGAGAAGTTCTACTGATTCGTGGTGTAGGTATTCAGATTCAAAACCATATTGAATATGCATTCCTTTTTTACCTTCAAAACCTTGAGGGTATCGAATGGCATTTTTAGCGAGAGCTTCCGTAATGGCCACCTTGGGTTTTAAAGGGACCGCTGCCACTTGGGCAGGAGTAACTGAAGATGAATCAATAACCTTCGGATTAAAAAATCCAGTGATTGAATCAAAACAACTTGTCCAGGCATTGGCCGGTTCGCGGTCCGTTGGCATTGGTGTTTCCATCACAACTGTCGGTGGAGTCGCACATGAAACGGCGAGGACAAAAGTTAAAGCGATGAGTGAGTTTTGTTTTTTATTCTTCATAATATTTTATTACCGCTACTGGAGAGATGCTCTCGTTAATATTTCCTTTTGAAAGTGCTGCTGCTAGTGATTTTGCACTGTAAGCTTGTGAGACTTTCAGTCCAAAAAACTTTTCAAGAACGTGCCCCGCTGAACTTGAACACGAATAACTTTGAGTATAGTAATGTTCGCCTTTTTTAACGACTGGAACTGTGATGCCGTTTCCTGCATCGAGAACCATGATACCGTTAAGTTCAACCAGTTTTCCTTTTACTTCTTTATCGTTCCCGTATTTTGGTGAATCAGTAACGTAAAATAGTTTTTTTCCACCCATCATTCCTTCTCTTTCTTCAATTTTGAGCATAGGTGAGTAGGCATCGAACGCCGGAATATTGTGAGATTGCGAGGACCCATAAAGATCTGCGATTTCTTTTAGAAGTGGATCTATTTTTTCTTTTCCAAGATGAAAAACAAATCCAGTGGAAGACATTAGTTCTGGGTTACTCGATTTTTTTATTCGTGGTGAAAAACTTGAAACAGAAGTCCACTGAACGTTATTAAACGTATGTACCTTTTTTCCAATACGTAAATAAATGTGCCCAAACGGTTCTGTGGGTTCAAAAATAACTTCTGCCGTTTCTTCTAAGAACGTGTCGTAGTCAGGATATTTATTCATGACTCCAGTATTGGCCGTATATTCGGTATACATTTTTCCATTCGGAAATTTTTTTTCTATGGGATTTAGCTGAGTCAGTTGAGGAAGGGCGCGCGCGGGTGCAACGGCCTCTTGTTTTGGTTTGAAGAATTGAGTGACACCGCCTACGCATGAATCAAACCAGTTTGCAGGGGCCCGTTCATAATCAGACCATGACCATTCATTGATGGCCATCTTCTCTTCGGGAGTCATATCACGGCTGCTATAATAAGGAGCAGGAGTGTGATGAGAACAGGCGCTGCTTAGAAGAAGCGCACTCAGAAAGAAAATTGTTCTTAATTTCATTGCTAACCCAATTTTAAAAGTTCACAGCTCTTCATTCGTTCCTTTCGGTAAATCTCAAGAGGAGTTAAATTTTTAAAACAGGACATACTTGAGCAGTTTTGACGGGTAAGGTCCTTGCATTTCTCCCTTTAGTTATTACGGGGAGTAAACATGCGCATCTTTCATTACTTTCTAACCGGTCTCTTCCTTCTATTGATTCAATCTTGCAGTAACGATGAACCCGCTGTTCCTGCTCCCGAAATTATTGGTCGACCAGAAACATTACCTGCAATAGGCCTTAAATTAATTGCTTCCGGCCTATCTCTACCCGTTCACATCACTCACGCAGGTGATGGGACAAAACGACTTTTTGTTGTAGAAAAAAGGGGCACAGTTAAAATGATCAAAGATGGAGTCGTGAGTTCAACGCTCTTTCTCGATTTGACGAATAAAACAAATTCATCTGGCAGTGAACAGGGACTTCTGGGAATTGCTTTTCCGCCCAATTTTTCTACAAAGCGCTTAATTTATGTTCATTACACCAGCTTCTCAGGAGTCGGTGATACGCGAATCGATCGCGTTCAACTCAGTCCAAACACCGACATCGTTATCGGTGATCAAACTGAAAATGTACTCTCAGTCACGCAACCATTTACTAATCATAATGGCGGTCAATTGGCCTTTGGGCCTGATGGTTTTCTCTACATCGGTCTAGGCGATGGAGGTGGGAGTGGCGACCCTCAAAACAATGCTCAACGAACAACAAGTCTGTTGGGAAAAATCTTAAGAATAGATGTTGAAAGGGGATCACCTTATCAAATTCCCACCGGCAATCCCTTTGGAAACGAAGTCTGGTCAATTGGACTACGTAACCCTTGGCGATTTTCTTTCGATAGAGAAAATGGCGATCTTTATATTGCTGATGTCGGTGAAAATAATTTTGAGGAAATAAATGTTCAGGAAGCCGCATCTCCCGGTGGCCAAAATTACGGCTGGAAAATATTGGAAGGTGATCATTGTTTTAATGCTTCGACATGTGATCGCAACGGCAAAACTCCACCCGTCTATGAATATACTCACGATGACAATAATTGTTCTATTACCGGCGGTTTTGTGTATCGAGGAGCTGAATTCAAAGTTCTGCAAGGCACTTATATCTTTGGAGATCTCTGCAGCGGGAGAATTTTGGGATTACGAAAATCAGGCACCGGTTGGAGCAATCAATTACTGGCCGATACAAATTTCAGAATCTCTTCATTTGGAGAAGATGAGGATGGAAATCTTTATGTGGCCGATCTCGCAACTGGCAGTATTCATCAAATAGTCGTTCCAACAGAAGTGTCAGAATTCCAACACTAGGGCCAACATATGCTTACAAAATTTTTTTTAGTTGCACGAGTCTGTCAAGAATTGCGAAACTTTATTAAACGTAATCAAGGATGATTAAATGAATGCTAAGTTAATGTTGTGTTTTTCTCTCTTTACTTTGTCTGTAGCTGCAGAAGCAACTCCTTTTAACGGTTACATCGTAAAGTTCAAAAAAGGTTCTCAGTTTCTCTCTATGAAGTCTCTCAATCAGGTTGGGTCTGTAACGAAGTCAGTAGATACAACTTTTGGTACATTTGCTCGTTTAGAGTCAACAAAAGGTCTGTCGGATAAATCAATCCAATCACTGGCCGCTCATCCGGACATTGAATACATCGAACCGAACTACATTATCACTATCAATAGTAGAAGAAATTCACTACCAACTGATGCTCAATACTCAAAACAATGGGGACTTTCTAACACGGGAAAAAATTCTGGTGGGATCTTCTCTTCAGGTGTTAAAGGGGAAGATATCAATGTTGTGAAGGCTTGGGATCTAACTAAGGGTGCAGAAGGCGAGCACACAGTTAAAATCGCAGTTATCGATACTGGTGTTGATTACAATCACCCAGATCTTAAAGCCCAAATTGATGTAAACGTAGCTGAACTCAACGGCGTTGCAGGTGCCGACGATGACCAAAACGGATACGTAGATGATATTTATGGATACGATTTTGCTGGAAAAGACGGTAACCCAATGGACGGCCACGGCCACGGTACTCACTGTGCAGGTGTTATCGGTGCAAGTCACAATGGTATTGGTATCGCAGGTGTAATGAAGAATGTAAAAATTCTTCCGATTAAATTTCTTTCAGACAAAGGTTCTGGAGAAACAATTGATGCCATCAGCTCAATTGATTACGCTATCAAGCGTGGTGTTCACGTTATGAGTAACTCTTGGGGTGGTGGAGAGCGTGAGCAGGCCCTTATGGACGCAATCACGGCAGCAGAACAAGCAGGAATTACTTTCGTAGCCGCAGCTGGAAACGATTCAGCAGATAACGATCGTCGTCCAAGTTTTCCAGCTAACTACGAAGTTTCAAACGTTATTTCAGTTGGATCTTTTGCTGGAAACGGAACTAAATCAAGCTTCTCAAACTACGGTGTTAAATCAGTTCACGTAACAGCGCCTGGTTCAGCGATTCTTTCAACTTATAAAGGTGGATACGGAAATCTTTCTGGAACTTCAATGGCAGCTCCTCACGTTTCTGGAATTGTAGGTCTTCTTCTTTCAAAAGAACCAGATCTCACTCCAGCTCAAATTCGCGAAAGATTGATTCGTACTTCAACAAAAACATCGAAACTACAATCAGCTTCAGTTTCGGGTGGTCGAGTTGATGCCTATAGAGCACTTATCAACGAATAGACTCTAGTCATAAGACTAAATTTGACTTAAATTGAAGGCCTGGGAAAACCAGGCTTTTTTATTTGATTTTTGAGAGATTCATGAACGAAGTAAAAGTTTTAAGTGTTAAAAAAAATGTCCAAGAGGGTGATCCACTCATCCTGATTGATTTTCTTGAAAAGCATACCAAACTTTCAAAAAGCGTTTTAAAAAAAGTTCTCAATAATGGCGGAGTCTGGGTTAGGAAATTTTCAGATTCAAAACGCGTTCGTGTTCGTCGCGCGACGGCCGATCTGACGACCCAATCATTTGTTGAATTACATTTTGATCCAAAATTTATCGCACTCGAAGTCCCTGAAGCAAAAGCTGTGTATGATCAAAAAGAATGGGGTCTTTGGTATAAGCCACAAGGACTTCTTTCACAAGGGACTGACTTTGGAGATCATTGCACGATCTTGCGTCAGGTAGAAAAAGCGAAAGGAAAATCTTTTCTCGTTCATCGCCTGGATCGTGAAGCTCATGGACTTATGCTTTTGGCCTATACTCAAAAAGCGGCCGGTTTGTTTTCTACCCAATGGCAAAAAGGGAATGTTCGCAAATTTTATAAAGTCGAAGTTTTAGGCAATATCGCACTTCAATACAACAGTGGTTCAGGTGATATTAACCTCAATCTCGATGGTAAAGAAGCACGCACTAGTTTTAAAATTTTAGATGCTAATGCCGAAAAATCATTGTTGCTGGTTCAAATCCACACGGGAAGACTTCACCAGATACGCAGACATTTCGACATGATTGGATTTCCAGTCATGGGCGATCCAAAATACGGTAAAGGAAATAAAAATCAAACAGGTCTGCGTTTAATGGGTTATCGTTTAGAATTTTTTGATCCATTTACTAAAAAAGAAATTAGTTATTCATTAGACGAGATAACTTTTTAATTCTGTTGTCATAGAAAATAACTAAACAAACGCACATGCAAGTTAAACCGATGGCCAATCCCATCCATAACCCGCGCGCCTCTAATCCTTTTTTGTAAGCAAAATAACATCCACTAGGAAGTCCAATAATCCAATAAGAGACAAAACCTAAAATCATAGGAATTTTCGTTTCATTTAATCCACGCATAACGCCTGCGAGGACAACTTGAATCCCATCT
>CAMLRB010000210.1 GCA_946482295.1 uncultured Bacteriovorax sp.
TCTTTCCGAACAAAGGATTAATGTTTCTTGAACAATTTTTTGGGCGCAAACTTCTTTAAATTCTGTACCAGAGTCTTCTCTTGAGAACGTAAGCAATCCTCTGACGATTTTAGACATCCTATCAACTGTCGATCGAGATTTATCAATCATATTAAAAAGATTTTCTAAATCATTCTTTCTTAAAGACTGTTTGGCCCTATCTAATGTTAAGGAAAGAATCGTTAAAGGATTATTCATTTCGTGAGCAACTCCGCCCGCCATTTCACCGAGCGCCGCCATTTTTGCAGATTGAGTGAGCTTGGCCTTGAATTCCATTTCAGCTTTGAGACGTACATTTTCTTGAGTCATCATTTCAGTAATGGCCGCTGGAAATAGAATAGAAATGGCCATCAAAATAGCTATGGCAATAGCAAATCCAAGGGCCAATCTTTCAAGATTTGCACTAAAAAAAGGATACGTATAAAGATGAAATCCATAGATGATAAATAAAATACCAATTGCCTTTAAACTAAAAGTCATTGCTGATCGATGGTAACGAAAAGCTTTGTAGCTACAATAAAAATACATTGACGAATGCCCTATCACCAAAGGGAGATAGATGATATGTGGCTCGGCCTTCAGAAAATGAAGAATCAAAATAACTGGTGCAATGGAAATGGGAATGAGAATACATTTTTTAAACGGAAAGGGAATATTTACCATTGAGGCAAAAACCCATAACAACGTATAATGCAAAATAAAATTCGGCCAGAGAACAATGAGACAACGTATGACTGGTTCTTTTTGAGCTACTTCTCTTTGAATGCTAAAAGCGATCAATAAAAAAATCCAGTGTAATACGAGGACTCCAAAATTCTTGGAGTCCGTTGATCGCCATAAAGAAAATGTGAGGATGATATTTACAATGATCAGCATTATAAAAATCATCATTAAAGTGTTGAAAACTTCCATCGAGGCAGATCATAGCGGTCAGCACTATCAATTAATATTTAATTTAATTTTAAGAAAAAGCTAAAATAGATTCATTCAATAGGAATATAAATATCAATTTCTGAGTCTGGTTGATTCAGCTTGAAGCGTTCATCATACATCTCAATATCAGGCGCTGATCGCAGTTTTTTCCCTGACTTTGGTAACCATGATCCGTAGATGTACCCCATAGTCATTTCAAATTTAGCGAGTTCCCCCTTATGAGTAAATACTGCGTAATTTCCTGATGGGATAACAAATGACTCCATTCCTTCTGGAATGGAATCAAAAGTACTTACTTCTGTGCAGGCCATATAAGTACATTCTTCCGGGTGTGTTTTTTCTGTGGCAGGCACTTCGAAACAAACACCCATATCAAATTTTGAAAGAGTATTTTTTATTTCATGTCGACGTGGCATGTATTTTCCCCACAGTTGAGGAATAACGATCATGTTATTTTTTTCAGGCGAAAGAACTGAGATAAATTTTCCTTTGATCCCCACAACCTTTTTTTCATCAAGAAACTTAAATAACGGCTCCATACTCACTCCTTTGTAAAGATGATCCAAATATAAAAAAGTAATTTTTGGTTTTTGCTTAGGAAGAATGGATCCATTTTTTCGACACTCTCCCGGAGTTTGCTGATACATGTTTTTGAAAGCTCTTGTAAAAGATTCTTGTGATTCAAAGCCAGCATCGAGGGCAATATCGATCAAACGTTTTTCTGTCTGCAACTCGTGCATGGCGTGCGTGAGTCTTCTTGCTCTGATGTATTCTTTAAGTGTATCTCCTACGGCGGAGCTAAAAACCAATTGAAAGTGCCAGCGAGAAAAACCGGCAGCTCGTGCGATATCATCGACATTAAGTTCATCATGGAGATGCTCTTCTATAAAATCGACCGCGCGCTGAATTTGTTCCAAATGTGTCATCATCAGTCCTCGGAATTATCTTACTGTGTAAAAGAGACTGTGTTTTGATATTTTGAGTGATTCAATAAAATACTAGATTCGACGGTAATTTTTGTATTCGCCTAAGCGGTAACCAGTCACCGCTTCAATGGCGTCGGTAAAAACAAGTCCTGGAACGTTCCAATCAAGTGTGAGTGGCAGTGACATGAGGTCCATGGGATTGCGATTTTTTTCAATCCAGTCCTTCATGACCTTAGGGTGAGTTTTTTTGAATTTGCGAAGACCCCAGTTGCGCTCGTATTTAAAAGCTTTCGCGCGTTCTTGTTCAACATCACCGTGGTAGAAAGTATCAAAGACTTTCACTTTTTTCTTCATGACCTGCTCAGCTCTCGCCCATCCATAGTGGAAGATTCGAGCATCGATTAAACGCGCGTGAATTTTTGTATCATTAGCATGACGGAACCCCTGGGCATCCAACCATGACTTGATTCCTTTGTGGTTGCGGATCAGTCGAACTTCGCGACGATAGAGGTTGCGAGTGTATTTAAAGGTGTCCACGTTTCCGTAGAAGTGCATATAGTTGAAGATGAGACCATCAATGGCCTTATTTTTCTCCATCTCCTCTACGCCCTTTAAAATGATCGGAAGGTCATCCTCATGAACGCATTCGTCACCTTGAATGTATTGGCAGTAGTCGCCCGTACAATGCGAGAGTGCAATATTTGTTTGTTGAGAAAGAATGAGTCCACTTTTTTGAATGTTTGGATCCCACCAGCTTTTTACAAACTTGTATTTTGCGCCAGTCAGATTTTTTGTGAGGTAATCCCACGTTCCGTCATCTTCAGTGCATTCAACATTGTTGAATCCGACATTAATGATGACTTCGTCGCAGATGGGTTCTATCGAAAGGACACTCTCGAGAATGGGATACCCGAGAGTGAGTCCGTTTTTTATAAAAGTAAAACCAGAAATTTTAGGCATCGAAAAAATTACTCAGCACTATCACATTCAAAGTGTGGAGTTGCTTTTCTTACTGGAAGACCGCGAGTGTCTTCTACAAGAATAGAAACTGAATCATCAGCAGCGATGACTGCCGATCCCCAACTTACGTGACGATCAAGAAGAGAAGTTCTCCAGTTGATTTTATAGTTACACTCAAGGTTTACACCTGAAGTATTTGTCGCTGTTACTACTGCTTTTCCTGCT
The DNA here is from genome assembly GCA_946482295.1 of uncultured Bacteriovorax sp. Next base: position 3,084 of record CAMLRB010000210.1, read on the forward strand.
TCAAGTTTTGTTTCAATTGTAAGCATTGCGTTTGCATACAAACTAGCTGAGAAAAAGAATCCTAATACTAAAACTTTTTTCATAAATGCTCCCTAATTAAAATAATGCTGCTGGATCCATTGTTTGAAGTGTGTTGATCACGTGACGAAGGAACTTCGATCCAACTTCACCATCGATAATTCTATGGTCGTAAGTATGAGTTGCGTACATCATCTGACGGATTGCGATTGCATCGTCTTTAGTTACAACTGGACGTTTTGCGATTGTTCCCACGCAGAAGATCGCCACTTGGGGTTGAAGGATAACTGGAGTTGCCGCCAGAATTCCGAATGAACCGTTGTTAGTAAACGTATATGTTCCACCAGAAAGATCATCCATCGTTAACTTTTTGTTACGCGCTTTATTCACAAGCACGTCTAGAGCGCGAGCAATACCACGAATGTTTAAGTTGTCAGCGCCTTTAATGACTGGAACAACAAGACCATTTCCTGGAACAGCAACTGCACATCCTAGGTTGATATCTTTTTTGTAAACAACGTTATCACCATCAATTGATGAATTTACGATTGGGAATTCTTTAAGCGCTTGCACTAGAGCGTAGAGAATGAAGTGAGTGTAAGTTAGGGCGAAACCTTCTTCTTTCTCGAATTGTTTCTTGAAGCTTTCTCTGAACTTCACAAGGTTTGTCATATCGACTTCGTCGATAGAGTTAACGTGTGGAGAAGTAAGCTTAGACGCTTGCATATTGCGAGCGATTGCTTTTCTCATGTTGTCCATAGGAACGATTTCTACGCGCTCACCTTTTCCGTAAGCTGGTACGAATGGAGCTGGTGCGCTTGGTGCTTTTGATTGTTGAGAAGAAGCAGCTGGAGCGGCACCGCCTGACTTTCTATTAGAAACGTAGTTTTCGAAATCTGCTTTATTGATTCTTCCGCCTGCGCCTGTTCCTTTTACAGATGAAAGTTCAGCAAGAGATACGCCAGCGTCTTTTGCCATTGCACGAACAAGTGGAGTGAAAAAACGGTCGTCAGCTTCTGCTGGAGCTGCCGCTGGTTTTGCCACTTCAGTTTTAGGGAACTCAACACCTTTATCAACAGCTGCTTTTGTTGGAATTTCGGAGTTAGCTGGAGTTGCATTCGATCCTTTAGAAGAGCTTGATGATGCTTTGGCATTTTCATCATCATCGATGATCGCGATAAGTTTTTGTACGTCAACTGTGTCGCCTTCTTTGTAAAGAAGTTCAACGATCACTCCTCCAACTGGCGAGGGAATTTCTGATTCTACTTTATCAGTAGAGATTTCAAGTAGGATTTCATCCAGAGCGATTTTCTCGCCTGGTTGTTTGTGCCATTTTGTGATCGTTCCTGTCGTGATCGACTCTCCCATTTGGGGCATAACGATTTCGTGTTTCATATATATGTCTCCTTAAAATTCAAATTAAAAGTTTAGTGAACGCCCTTTCGATGCCAGAACCGCTTCAGCAAGCCACTCACCTAGTGTAGGGTGCGGGTGAACTGTCGCGAAGATTTCTTCATCAATTCCTTCCATCGTTTTAAACAGCGTGTACTCGTGAATAAGTTCAGTCGCATGAGTTCCTACGATGTGAGCACCAAGCATCTCGCCGTGTTTGCCCATAAGCGTTTTAACGAATCCTTCTTTTTCATTTGAAGCAACGGCCTTACCGTTAGCAACGAATGGAAGTTTTCCGACTTTGTATTCGATGCCTTTTGCTTTCAATTCTCTTTCTGTGTATCCAACACTCGCTACTTGCGGCTGACAGTATGTACATCCAGGGATGTTCATTTTGTCGATGGCGTGTGGATGTCCACCTGATAAGTGTTCAGCGGCCACTACACCTTCGTGAGAAGCGGCGTGAGCAAGAAGTGGCGGTCCTGAAACATCTCCGATGGCGTAGATGTTTGGAACGTTTGTTTGGTACATATTATTAACGGCGATGAAACCTTTTTCAGTTTTAATACCAACAGCTTCAAGACCAATGTTTTCAATGTTTCCAGTCATACCTACAGCGATAAGACCCATTTCAAATTTGTGTTCAGTTTCTTTGCCACCAACTTTTTCGAAGATCGAAACGTTGTTGCCATTGTTTACAGCGCGAACACCTTCAATTCCAAGAGACATTTTGATGCCGTATTTTTTATAAGCTTTTTCTACTTCGATTGAAGACTCTTCATCTTCGATCGGAAGAAGGTGCTTTTGAAGTTCGAAAATATGAACGTCAACACCGAAAGCATTCCAGAAGTAAGCGAACTCAACTCCGATGGCACCAGCGCCGATGATCCCGATAGACTTTGGAAGGGATTCCATTTTAACCGCTTCCCAAGCACCGATTAAACGTTTTCCGTCATGCTGAAGGCCTGGAAAAGTTTTGTAGTGAGCACCAGTGGCGACGATAAGATTTTTGAACTCAAGAGTTTCAACGGCCGTAGCTGTTTTAACTTCAAGTGAAGTCTTTGATTTGATTTTTCCAAAGCCTTGGAAAACTTCGATCTTGTTTTTCTTCATGAGGAACGCCACACCTTTTGAGATGCGGTCAGAAATTCCAGTAGCACGTTTAACGGCCTGAGCGCCATCAAGGCCTTTAAGCTCAACGTTGATTCCTAGTTCCTTCATGTCTGCAAGTTCATGAACTGAGTGAGCTGATTTCAAAACAGCTTTTGTTGGGATACATCCGCGGTTTAAACAGACACCGCCCATTTTATCCATTTCTACGATGGCGACCTTCTTTCCAAGCTGACTTGCCCTGATTGCAGCTACGTAGCCACCTGGGCCCGACCCTAAAACGACGAGATCAAAACTTTTCATTCATTGTATCCTTAAAGCTTTTAGTTTATTGTAGCGTTCAGTTTTAAAGATGATGGCTTCGGTTGTCAATGAAAAGGCAGTCATTTAACGTGATCAAAACGCATAGCAATATTCAGAGTTATTGCATTGGGGAAAATGGTCCTCAGGGCCTTGCTTTAAGC
>CAMLRB010000211.1 GCA_946482295.1 uncultured Bacteriovorax sp.
ACGGCCATCATTCGTCACTTAATGACAATGGTCTCTTCTTGTTTATTCTTTCTAGGTTACTTCATGTTTTTCTTCACAGAAAAAAAGCAAACATTACACGACTACGTCGCTGAGACTGTAGTTCTCACTGAAAACCAACCTTCAGTGAACGTATTCACAGTCTGGCTGAATGAAATGAAATCACTTTTTAACTCAAGCGATTCATATTCTTCTTCGTCAACAAACAAACCTTCTCAAAGCTTAGAGGAACTCTACAACCTCTACCAAAAAGGAATTTTGACTGAGTCAGAATACAACACGAAAAAAGAAGAATATCTTAAAAGACTATAATATTAATCACTAGGCCCATCACGCCCATCGCGGGAATGATGAGCCACAGTGGTGCTCTTCCCCAAACCGTAAGTCCAAAACTCACAACTAAAAAGACTCCCAGGATGACATTTAAATGTATGCCCATCGCTAGTTTTATGACAGAAGTGATAATAGGGCCAACAACTGCAGCTATCGCTCCGTAAGTAAAATCTCCTACCCACTTTTTTCCTTTAAGTTTATTACTCACGTGAGGAAACCAAGTCGTCATGTGAAAAAATGAGGCGGCAAAAATCGCCAATGTCGCAAGCAAGGCCCCACTCATCCCATGAACCTTGTGACCAATATAGGTTGCAGTGATCACCACTGGCCCAGGAGTCATCTGTCCAAAAGCGAGGGCATCTAAAAATTCACTTTGAGAAAGCCAATGATATTTTTCAACAACGTCATGAGAGAGCATTGGAACGATTGCGAGTCCTGATCCAAAAACGAGTGCTCCTGCTTTAAAACACACAAGCACAAGTGAACCCAATTCATGAAGTGGTTTTTTTCTTAAATTCACCATCAATAATCCAAAACCCAAAATGATTAGAGCTTCAAACGATGGATAAAAATAATTGATGAGCCCCGAAAACATCACCATGATCCAGAAGAAAATATCAGTCATGTGGTTTCGAACAAGCCCTTTAAGACTTCCAAGGATTACACCTAGCGCTGCCACTTGCATTCCTGTCATGAGTGGTTTCGTCCATGTGAAGGACTCCATTGATTTGAAAAAAAGAGAAAAGAGAATCATGAGCACAAAGGCCGGAAGGTTAAGTGCAATGCCCGCACTCACGGCCCCCATAAGGCCTGCGCGCGCACGTCCTAAAGTGACAGCACTCATAAAAGCGATAGGTCCTGGCATCGCTTTGATCAATGCAAAAGTAGCACTCCAATCATGGGGCTCTATCCATCTTCGTTTTTCCACGAGATCTCTTTGCATATTAGAAATGAGTGCGAGTGGTCCTCCGAATCCGAGGATGCCGAGACGAATGAAATATTTGAAAACTTCTAAATGCATTTTTTGCTCAAAAAAAAAGCTCCCAGTTGGGAGCTTTCATTATTGTTGACTAAGATTTAACAATACGTGTACGCCACGCTTTGATGTCTGGAGCGAGGTAATCATACTTCATTGCTGCCAAAGTGTATGAAGCGTATTCGTAGTCTGTAGTGTGAGTAAGACACTCAGTTGGACAAACTGTCGTACACAGTCCGCAGTAACAGCAAAGAGCTGTATCGATTGTGTATTGTTTAAGATCAAGACGAATAGGGGTTCCGTCTTTTGTTTTAATTTTAGGAGCGTCTGTTGGACGTTTTACAGCGGCAATGTAGATACAGTCTACTGGACAGGCCACGGCACACTGAAGACATGAAATACAATTTTCAGCATCGTTATAAAGACGTGAACGAGAGTTTGCTGGAAGCTCTTCTCTTACTTCTGGGTATTCAATTGTTACGACAGGTTTTCCCCAAACGTATTTAAAAGTAATTCCCATTCCGATCGCCGTCGTCTTAACAGCTCCCCAGATATTTTTGAACCACTGGCAAAAAGTCAGTTCTGGTTCCATATGTTTTTTAAGGTGAATTGTTTCCATAATATTCCTTAATTCTTCAGTGATCGGAACTCGTATAAACTCATTCGTCTCATTAATTTTTCAAAACAATTAAAAACGCTCCACTGGAGCATTTTTTCCGCTCACTTACCTGTCTACTTCGCCGAGAACGATATCAATACTTCCGATTGAAGCAACAAGATCCGCCACCATTTGTCCTGGGGCCATGATCGGCAACATCGACACGTGAGTGAAACAAGATGATTTTACTTTTAAGCGGTATGGAGTTTTTCCGCCGTCAGAAATAAGGTGATACCCGATTTCTCCACGAGGAGCTTCCGTACGCATATACATTTCGCCCGCAGGAACTTTAACAATTTTTGGAACTTTCCCCATGACTGGGCCTTCTTCAATTCCATCAAGGATTTGACGAATGATTTTAACTGATTCGAACATCTCCATTACGCGTACGTAATAGCGATCCCAACAGTCACCTACAGTTCCTTTTTCACCCTTACCAACTGGAATGTTGAAATCCAGTTTGTCATACATTAAGTATGGACGTTTTTTACGAAGATCCCACTCAACACCAGATCCGCGAAGAACTGGACCAGTTGCTCCGTAGTCGTAACATTGTTCTGGAGTTAAAACCCCTACGTTTGCTGTACGACCGATAAAGATTTGGTTTTCCCCAACAAGAGCGTGGTATTTTTGAAGTTCAACTTCAAACTTATCGCAGAATTCTTTAACAGTTTTTAGTTGATCATCAGTGATGTCATTCCAAACACCGCCAAGCCAGATGTAGTTATAAAGAAGACGTGCTCCCGAGAGCTCTTCAAAGATGCGAAGGATTTGTTCGCGATCCTGGAAAGCATATAAAAATGGAGTGAAGGCCCCAAGGTCGATTGCATATGTTCCGAAGAAAAGTAAGTGAGAAGCAATTCTTTGAAGTTCACAAACAAGAACGCGAATGTATTCAGCGCGCTTTGGAACTTCTGTTCCCAACATTTTTTCAACAGTAAGAACGTATCCAAGTTCCATGTTCATGGCACCGAGATAGTCTAGACGGTCAACATAAGGAATAACTCCGCGGTAATCAACATTCTCAGAATGTTTTTCCATGCAACGGTGCAGGTATCCTAAGTGAGGAATCGCCTCAACTACGATTTCCGAGTCAGTTTTAATTTCTACTCTCAATACACCGTGAGTAGCAGGGTGCTGAGGACCCATATTTAACGTTAGAAGATCAGACTTTAAAACTTCTTGATCTCCTAAGAGGATTTTATCTTCAACTTCATGATGACCAGCAGACATTATTCACCATCCTTTTCGTCAGACTCTTCAGTAGAGTCGCCAGAATTCTTTCCTTTCCAGCTATAAGAGACCAGCTTAGGATCGCCCACTTGGTCTTTGAGATTTTTTCCGAACATGTGATCTTCTGTATTAATTTTCCACGCAGGATTAACAACCATATCAAGATATTTTTCTTGAACGACGTAGTCTTTTCTTAACGGGTAACCTTGCCACTCATCTGGACAAAGAATTCTTCTGTGATCTGGGTGACCCACAAAGTGAACACCGATCATGTCGTAAGCTTCGCGCTCTTGGAAGTTCGCTGCTGCCCACACACTCACAACTGAATTAATTTTTGGAAGGTTTGAAAGTGTATTTCCTGTACCTTCTCCGCGAGGAAGTTTTACTTTTAAAAGAAGTTCAGTGTTGTTGAAAAAACTAGCAAGAACATAAGTCAGTTCTAAATGTTCTTTCATGTCTGTCGCCGTAATGGCCTGAAGAACATTCATTTTATGTTCTGCAGAGTTCTTAAGGGCCTGACAAACTTCTAGAATTTTTTCTGCTTCAACAGTTACAGATGAATGACCAACTTCAGCTGTTTTCACAACGGGATTTGATCCTGGAACAGTTGTATTTAAAAACGATGCGATTTGATTATGCATGCTTCACCCACTTATCACGAAGGAGACGCTCGTTAGCGATCTTCTTTTGTAGAGTCATAATTCCTTCGATCAAAGCTTCCGGACGAGGAGGACAACCTGGAACGTAGACATCAACAGGAACAACTTCATCAACGCCTTTTAAAACGTGATAGCCGTGTTGCCAGTATGGTCCGCCTTTATTTGCACAAGAGCCCATTGAGACTACATAACGAGGCTCAGGCATTTGTTCGAATAACAATTGAATACGAGTCGCCATCTTAAGCGTTACAGTACCTGCAACAATCATAAGATCCGCACGTCTTGGAGTGGCCATGAAAGCCCCACAACCAAATCTTTCAAGATCGTATTTCGATGCTCCCGTTGCCATCATTTCGATCGCACAGCAGGCCAGACCGAAAGTCATAGGCCACAAAGAGTTCTTACGACCCCAGTTTAAAAAATCATCTACTTTCATCAAAACGACGCTATCTTGCATCTAGGCTCCCTCGGGTGCTCCCACAAAAGTCACTTAGTAAATTCCATCAATTATTACATAAATTTACCGAGAGAGCGATGCTTTCGTCAACGAAATGGACTAAATTATTCGGCCAACAAAAAACTTTTGACGAGAAATTAAATTGAGGTGAATTTATCGCAGCGAATGCGGAAATCTTCGAACATGGTTTTGTAATCTTGAACATCTTTATTATCGACGCTCGCAGGAGAGCGATTCACACGATTCTCCATAAGAGAAATGCGATTCAAATCGTTTTTGCACACGCGATCCATAATGTTGACGTATTCCTTCACCGCAGCAACGGGATAAGGTAATCCCCAGGCCGACGAAATAAAAAACGCTTCACTAGCTGAAGCAGCTGGCAAATCTTTTTCATTTACGGCGAAGCGACCAAGCTCTTTTTTTAAGTTCTCAAAGTGATTTCCAACTTTATAAAACTCCTGAACACCCAGATCCTTAGACACTGAACCGATTTGCTGGTCATAAACTTTTTGGCAATTCGATCCTCTAAATCCCACACCTGGAAGGAGCTCTTGAAGAACGCGACATTCGACTATGTAGGCGTCGACTTCTCCACCACGACCTTCAACAGTACTCTTGATAAATTCTTTAAGCTTAAAGCGAGAGTCATAAGGATTAAAAGGTTCACGGTATGTATAGTGAGTAAGCTCATGAGCAAAATCAAGAAGAGCATCGAGAGTTTTTAAATGACGGTTGAGATACACACGACTTTTTGTTTCATACATGACTTGAGTGGGATTGGCCGCTGAAAATCTTCTCACCAAAGTTGTATCAGTCAGAGATCCATCACCCGTCGCCACCACATCATACAAGGTGTGCCCTTGTTGAGCTGCCTTTTCAGTGGCCTTCTCTATAACCTTTCGTCCCGTTGGAATGTTTTTTAATCCATTAACGAGTCTCTTAAAGTTTTCTTCATCGCTCTTATTTTTGTTGTACCAAGGCTCGTTGAAGCTGATGTCCTCATGAACATCAATCACCACTGGCGTTTTTGCATGCCCTTCTAAAGTGAAGAGAAGACAGGAGAATATGAGAGCTTTTAAGCAAGTCATGGAGGTCTTGTCGGCATGGATGGCAAGATACTTCAGCCCAAAATCCATGAGAAGATAGGTAAAATTTACAAGGGTTCTTGAGGTTTTTGCTCAGAAATGTACGATCTCCTTACAAAACGCACACAACAGGAGATCTTATGAAATTATCAATTACTTTATTAACACTTGCTCTTTCTGCTAACGTAATGGCCTACTCAATTACAGACTCAACAGTTTTAACATCAGCTACTCCACTTCTTTCTTCAGCTACGACTTCAGGTGGATTTGCTGAAAAACAAGCGGCCCTTGTCCTTAACGACTCTCAGGAATTCTTCCAATCAGGAAGACTTTCAGCTTTTCTTGCTCAGAAAGTAAGTGAAGTTCAAGCTGAGTCTGAGCTATCAGTAGAAGAAGCGATCGATGCTCTAGTAACAGACGCTGAGTCGATCCTTAAGTAATTTTTAAATTTCTCTATCTTTATAATTGGCCCTCCTCATAGCATCTATGACGAGGGCCTTTTCTTATTCTCTGACAATTTTAATCCATCTTTATTCTTCTAACTTTTACCAACACCATAAGACTTAGCGTTTCGCTTTCCTCTACACTGATCAGTACCAAAATCATTTTCAAGGATGAAAGATGAAAACTCTCGCT
>CAMLRB010000212.1 GCA_946482295.1 uncultured Bacteriovorax sp.
ACAGGCCGAGGCCTCCGTACGCCGTTGGAACGACGAATTAGAAGCGCGTATCAGTGGGATTGATCGGACATATTTGGTGAGTGGAACAAAACTCAACGATAAAGACAAGGCGGTTGTCATTGGCGTAGATATTACCGAACTCACGGCCCTTAAAGGACATGTTTCTTTTACAGAGAAATTGGCCACACTAGGGGAGATGTTTGCGGGGATTATCCACGATATCAACAATCCTCTAATGATGATTGAAGCGAATGCAAAACGAATTAAAAAACGTGTTGAAGACGAAGAGATCAAAGAACTTCTTACCAAGATTGACATGAGTTCAAAGAAAATTGGAAAGATCGTTCATGGGATAAAAGTATTCATTCACCAAGACGGTGAAGCTCCGTTCGCCAAAGAAAATCTTGGTATGATCATTGATGATTCATTGACCATTTGCGAACATAAACTCAAAGAAAGTAAAGTTGCGGTTCATCTCGATCAAAAATTAAATGATATGGAGATCTCCTGTAATTTCACCCAAATTTTTCAAGTTTTCGTGAATCTACTTTCCAATTCTATTGATGCTCTTGAAAAAGTTCAGGAAAAGTGGATTGAAATTTCGGTTAATGAATCAACTAAAGATCAAGTTGTCATATGTTTCAAAGACGGCGGCACAGGAATTCCCGTCGAGCTTCAGTCAAAAATTTTTAACGCCTTTTTCACGACGAAAGATCGGGGAGTTGGTTCAGGACTTGGATTATCGCTCTGTAAAAAGATTTTAGAGGCCCATGGTGGGACTCTTCAAATCGACAACAGCAATAAGAACACTTGCTTTTTGATTACACTAAAAACAGCTTAAGCTTCTTTGTAAACAAATGCTTTCTTACGGACGAGAGTGACAACATCAGATGTCGTTTTTGCTTTTGTGACAGTTTTGGATTTTGTTTTTTCCGCGGCCATTGCAACGATCGCACGTCCAATCGCTCTTCCTAAAAGAGGAGGAACAGCATTTCCAATTTGTCTCCATTGAGCTGATAGAGGCCCTTTGAAAACGAAATCGTTTGGAAAACTTTGAAGGGCAGCTGCTTCTCTTTGCGTAAGATAACGAGGCTCAACAGGGTGAAAGTAATTATGTCTATGGGTCATGATCGTTGGACTTGGTTTTTTTCTGTCCAGACGCTGATATTTTGTTTGTCTAAATCTATTTTCTCTTAACTCTTTCCAGTTCACACCAAGCTTGAGTTTCTTAGGAAAATATTTTTTCTCGTCCTGTTCATAACGAATTCCACAACCTTCTGGAACACATTTAATTCTTTCTAAATCGATTTTAGATTTAATGTTCGCGGCTTCAATGTCGTGATTGTAAGTTTTTCCATCTGGGGCACGTAATTTTGCAAGGGCATCACCAACAGTTACAGCAGGAATCATCGTTTTTCCAACAACCGTATTTGTAATTGGTTTTGGGAATGTAATCGTACTGTTTACACGAGAGCCGATAATGATTGTACGGCGTCTACGCTCTGGTACACCGTAGTTTTCGGCCGACATTACTTGCACATCAAGCGTGTAACCCATTTTTGAAAAAATCTTGAAAATGGCCTGAATGGTTTTTTCATTTTTTTTGGCGAGAAGGCCAGTAACGTTTTCAATGACTACGTAATGAGGGTTTGCGAGTTTAACGATGCGAATGAATTCTTTGAAGAGAAAATTTCTTTGATCGTTTGGATCACCAAGACCGACTGTTGAAAATCCCTGACAAGGAGGACCACCGACAACAGCATGAATGGTTTCATTTTTCGTAAGTTCTTTTAATTTCTTTTCTGTGATTTCTGTCACAGATCCACAAAATGTTTGTGCGTATTTATGGTTGGCCTTAAATGTTTCGATCGCGTTTTTATCTTGATCAATTCCTAAAATACACTTCATCCCCGCGAGTTCAAGCCCACAAGAGAGTCCACCGGCCCCAGAAAAGAGATCTATAAAGTTCAAACTTTGTTTTTTTGTCATGACTTATTATCTCGATGTCCTAGCAGATATGTCAATTATGCAGCTGATTTTTTCTTTAATCGACTGGCAGGAATTTTGAAGGTGAGCGCGCGATGTTCGATTTTAATTTCAGACGGACGAGGAAGATACAGTCCTTTGCGCTCTTTTTCCCAGGATGTTTGCTTATCGAGTTTAGTCACTTGAAAAGAAAATGTACGGGTTCTTTCGACCAGATAGTGCGCATGAGGAAGCCATAAAGGCGTTTTTCGAGAGTAGATAAACACGTTGACTGAACGTTCTTCCATCTGTTGTTTTAAAGCATCAGTGAACACTTTAAGAGTGTCAGGATCCAATCCACGCTCAGGTTCTTCAAGAAAGATAAATTGTCCTTCAAAAAGAAGAGATTTGATGAGCGAACAAACCTTATTCATCTGCGCATCAGATTGAGCAGGATATTCATTAGGAAGAATGAGAGATTGGTAAAGAGATTCGAGAGCGCGATTATTCTGCAATTTGAGAAAATCTTGAAACTGATTTATTTTTGATTCAGTCAGTGAATTGGCCTCAAAATCAATCAAGATATTTTCATTTAATGTCATCTCCGGAATAAGCGAGGCCTGTCCGCTCACGAAAGAAAATTTATATGGCAAATTGACTTTATTGAACTTTAAAAATGAAAGAAATTCACCCAGCTTGCTTGAAAGATTGCTCTCTTCGTGGCCATTTTGAGGCGCACTGAAAAGATAGATGTTAAATGAGTCGTCAAACGATAGCTTGGTCATATGACCTCATCGTCTTTTTCATCGGACCACTTGAAACAATAATTAAGGGAGAAAAATGGTCGGAAAAGAGTATTTACCCCTATTTAAAAAGTTGGGGCAAAAAAAAGTCATCACGCTATAATAAATTAGATGAAAGAAAAAACACCAATCAAAACAGTTCTTGTGGCCATGACCGGAGGTCTTGAATCGACCGTAACGGCTTACCTACTCAAAAAACAAGGATACCGCTGCATTGGCATTGGACTTCAGCTTTTTGAATCTTCAGATTACGTGGGTCCATTTGCCGAAGTGATGATTAGCGACCTTAATAAAGTAAAAAGTATTTGCTCTTACCTTGATATTCCATTTTATGCCGTTAACGCTGCTGAAATTTTCGCAGATCAAGTCTTGGATCCTCTCGTTGGAAGAGTCCTTTCAGGGCAAACGTTTGAACCCCTAGTGCATTTCAACTACGTCTTGTTTCGTGTCCTAGCAGAGAAAGCAAAAAAATTTCAAACAAATCTCTTTGCAACCGGCCACTATGCGAAGGTTTTAAAAAATCAAAAAACTGGATCATTTGAATTACTCGTTGCCAACGATCTCGAACATGATCAGTCTTATTTGCTCGCCAAGATCGATCAGGAGCATTTAGAAAATCTTATTCTCCCTCTTTCGGAAATTAGAAAAAAAGAAGTCGAAAAGATTGGAGAGTTGATCAAAGTCGATTTTTTGAAGAGACCAAAAGATACGACCTATAAAATTATGCGCGATCCTCGAATGGCAAAATTAATCGAAGAGCGATCGCCGCTCGATTTACGTAAAACAGGTAATCTTTACGATTATACAAATGAAAGTTCGGTCTGCGAACATGATGGCATTCACCTTTTCCATGTAGGCCAAAATAATCTGAAGGGTAAAGGTGAAATTGAAATACCGCCAGAGAAGGAAGTTATCTCCATAGTTCCCTACAAGGGGAATATCTTCATAGACTTCCCTAATAAATTAAAACATCAGCAAGTTCTTGTGAACTGCTTTACACCGGCCGCTCATCTAGATATGTCGACACCTATGATCGCGTACGCAAAATTAGAAATGACTGGTGAAAAAATACCGTGCAAATTATTTTTCAAAAACAATAAAATGGGATTGGTAGAATTCGATTCTCCAAGGCCTGGATTACTTGTTCCAGGTCAATTTATGGTTTTTTACAATCGCCAAAATGATAAAGGAAAAATCATAGGATCAGCAACAGTTGAGGCTGCAGGGATATTCGATGACTATGGCTACAATACACTTCCAAAGATTAAAGAGGATCCAGATGAAGACGATGTCATCGTTCGTGAAAATGATATTCTTCGCTTTTAGCATACTTGCTCACAATCTCTACGCTTTTGACATAAAAGATTATGAAAAGAAAATTAAGAACAGCTACGCGATTAGAAATGTAGTTGATAAACTCACGCGTAAAGCTCTAGAAGATAATCTAAGGGAATTTATTGTTCAATCACGTCCTAACCGTATTCCAGGAACCGCAGGTCATACGAAAGCGAAATCTTACCTTGAAGAAAAATTGAAGACAGCTGCCACGATCAGTGGGACTTTTTCAAAGGAAGACTTTGGCCCGGAAACTGCGAAAGGATCTAATTTTATCTGGGAGAAAAAAGGAGTTACGACTCCGAATGATGTTCTTATTCTTGGGGCGCGCTTTGACAATGCTCTTGTAGAAAATAAGGATAAAAATAAAAAAGTGACAAGTCTTGAAATGCCGGGAGCTGATAATAATGCTTCTGGAGTAGCGGCGCTATTATCACTTGTTGAAATTCTCGCTCGTCTAGATTTGCCAAAAACAGTGAAAGTCGTTTTTTTCGATATGGAAGAAAGTGATCTTGCAGGATCAAAAGCATTTCTTGAAAAATTCATACCCAATATTGGAAGTCAGAGAATCGTAGGATTCATCGATGTCAATATGATCGGTCATGATACAAAACGAGAAGATAAAACTGGCAAACTTGGAAACATGAAAATTTATACTCGGGGCAAAGAGGATAAAGGTCATGAACTAGATTTCGCTCTTGCTTCCCTCATTCAATCAAATGGTAAACGTCTTCATCCACTCATTGATTTGGCCATTGAAGATCGCCCTCAAGCTCCAAGTGAGAAAAAAGTACAGGATTCAGCAACGAACTTCTGGCAATTAGGTCTCCCGGCAATCATCGTGACAGGGGATCGAGTGAATGACTTTAACCCGCGTTTTCAATCATCTAATGATTTCTATGAGACACTAAACCTCATGACTTACAATAATGTGTTTAGGTATCTCTCTTCTTCCGTGCTCGCTTGGAATTATGACATAGTCAAATAACAAAAAATCTGGTAGAAAACGGGCATGAATTCACAATCTGAAAATGCTCAAAAAACAGTTGTCATCGGTATGTCCGGTGGGGTGGATTCTTCAGTCTGTGCGGCCCTTTTAAAAGAACAAGGCTACAAAGTTATCGGCCTGTTCATGAAGAATTGGGAAGAGTTAGACGAACATGGTGTTTGCCAGTCATCAAAAGAATATGCAGACGTTATTAGTGTCTGTGAACGTCTCGACATTCCATACTACTCAGTTGATTTCATCGCAGAATATAGAGATCAAGTCTTCGCTCATTTCGTTGAAGAATACAAACTAGGGTTTACTCCAAATCCAGATGTTCTTTGCAATCGAGAAATAAAATTCAAAGTCTTTTTTGATAAGGCCATGGAAATGGGAGCGGACTATTTGGCGACCGGACACTACTGTCAAAATGGAATCATTGACGGCAAACATGCACTTTTAAAAGGCGCTGATCCTCTAAAAGATCAGTCCTATTTCCTCTACACAATTAAAAGTGAAATCCTTGAAAAAGTTCTTTTTCCAGTTGGAAATATTCCTAAAACGGAAGTGAGAAAGATCGCTGCTAAATACGACCTTTCAACAAAAGAGAAAAAAGATTCAACGGGTATTTGTTTTATTGGCGAGAGAAACTTTAAAAATTTTCTCTCAAACTATGTAACGTTCACACCTGGAAATTTTGAAACACTGGAAGGTCAGATCGTAGGTGTTCATACTGGAGCCGTTTATTACACTCTTGGACAGCGTAAAGGCCTGGGGCTCGGCGGGCAGGGGGAGCCTTGGTTTGTCGTGGGAAAAGATATGTCCAGAAATGTGGTTATAGTAGAAAGGGGAGAGTTTCATCCGCATCTCTACTCGGATTCTTTGACCGCCACGGAGCTTTCTTTGGTAAGCGGTGTTTG
>CAMLRB010000213.1 GCA_946482295.1 uncultured Bacteriovorax sp.
TCCTTCTGGTTTGAAGTTCGTCTCATAAAGTTTTTTAGCCCCTTCGTGATCGAGCAGGCCTTTTTCATCAAGAAGATAAAGCAGGTAGTAAGCTGACTCCCCCATTTCTTCAGGATAAGGGTTCATGAAGTTGTAGACACCAACGATATATTCAACATCTTTCATGAAAACACTCCAAAATCCACAATGACTGAGCCTTCCGGAGAAAGTTCAATTTCAAGTTCGTTAGGGTACGTTTGAACGATTACATTAATCTCATCGATTACTTTGTAGACGACAAAGTTTTTTGTGAGATTCATTTTTATTTTTTTACGATAAGAAGTCGGATTGTACAGACTCAGTCTACGGACTTCTTCAAAACGAAGTTCGTTCGTTGAAGATGGACGAGTTCTCCAGTAGAAATCGATTCCTTCAACATTTTGAATCGGCACGTGCACGAGAGAAAAAGTATCAACGAGTGTTTTCCAAAAAGTTATGTAATCATTCTTGTTCATATCTTTGAAGCCTTCGCCCTCAAAGAAAACTATCCGGCCTTCACCAAGATTGATGTTTTGAACTTGAGTTTGAAAGTGAACTTTCTCGACTACCAATGAGTTTTCAAGGAAAAAAGTTTCAAATCGTTTTGAATATTCTTCTGATAAGCCTGAACGGTTGAGGATAATTCGACCACCATTCATGAACGTTTTCAGAATGAAATTAAATAACGTGCGATCAACATCATGACCATGAAACAGGTGAATGTGTTCCTGATATGGTGTTTTATTTTCATGCAACTTCAAAGTGTCGTTGCTGATAATTTTATAGCTCCATCCAAAATTATTTTTTAGATAGCTCCAAAGGTTCAGGTCATTCCAGCTCTGAAAGAGCGAACTGACCCCATCGATTTTTTCGTAAACTTTAAAAAATGAAAGAGGCATGAACACCGAAATATCTTCATGTTCGTAAGCCGCACTCGCAAGTCTTGCCGGCAAATAAGAATTCGCCACCAAATCATTGAGCTCGCGATTGAGCACACCTTTTTTCAAATTGTGTGAAATGAGAACTGACGAAGGAATAAGATCTTTCGCGAGTGATTCAAAGAGCTCTTGTGAATAATCTATTGTCGTGACTGTTCCAGAAAGTCTTTTTAGAAAATTTTCTGTTGAGGCTCCAAGAAATGCAACATCAAGGCTGCCTTCATAGTTGTTACCAATGCAGTCGCGTGCATTTGTTTCATAGAGATCTTGAATTTTTTTACTGAATTCGAATGCGTGTTGTTTTTCTTCAATCGGAGAAAGAACTTGTTCAGGTGTCTTTTTGGTTTGTAGGTAGCGCGTGAATGCTTGATCAAACGTTGGTCCCGTATCTTCCATAAAACTTCTGAAGCGGCCTTCGCTGAAATAACCCGAGCGAATCCCCCACACATCTGAAGCAATTCTGTTTGTTGTAAAGTACGAACCAAGTTTTTTTACAAAACGTTCATTGGCCTCGAAAACTCTTGTATCGAAAAAAGAAAATATTTTAATTAAATGGTCTTCAGCGTCAATTACTCCATAGGCCATCTGTTCTGAGTTGAGCGAAAGGCTTCTGGCCAATAAATGCGGCATTCCTCCGTTAGGAAGAAATGGGGCCGGGGTAAGAGGCAAAAAGAATATAACTTGTTTACCCACTTCCTGGGCAATTTCGACTAATTTTTTGAGATTTGTCTCTGGTCGATGATCATCGAAATCGAACTGATCACCCGTTTCCGAGTGAAAAGACCAGTTGATGGGAATGATAATTCGAGTTCCTGGAAACTCCTGCAGCTTTGTTTTCCACAATGAAGCGGATGTTTTCCAATAAAAAAACCAATTTTCCCCCGGAAAAACGGTATCGAGATCGCGGGGTACTGGGGTGGTAAGAGTCACTACTAACACCTCATGTCTTATCGTGATTGCATTCTTCTGCTAAACTCACGTGACTTAAATTACTAGGAAATTATAAGCTCCAAAAAGGTGGTAATGCAATGTGGTTTTTCACCCAAGAAGAAAAAGATCTGCAAAAAATTTGTCGCGATTTCGCGAAGGCCGAATTAGCTCCGTTTGCAGAAAAACATGATCATGATGAAACATTCAACATAAGCGCTTTCAAAAAAATGGGAGAGCTTGGTGTTTTAGGAATCACTGCTGATCCAAAATATGGTGGAGCAGGCATGGGTGCACTCGCTGCCACAATCGTTATGGAAGAGTTCGGTAAGGCCTGTGCAGGATCGACGCTTTCATATCTCGCACATTCTATTTTGTGTGTGAACAACATTCAGAATAACGGTTCTGAAGAACAAAAAATGAAATACCTTCCCAAGCTTGTTACAGGTGAGCATGTGGGCTGTATGGGGATGAGCGAGCCTGAATATGGTTCAGACGCTGTTGGTATTCAGACAAAAGCCAAAAAAGATGGTGACGGTTATGTTCTAAACGGAACAAAAATGTGGATCACGAATGCTCAGTATGCTGATGTCGCTTACGTTTACACTCGCACTGGTGAAGAGAGAAAGAATCTTTCTACGTTCATCGTTGAAAAAGGAACACCAGGTTTTTCAGTTGGTAAACCAATTCACAAAATGGGAATGAGATCATCTCCAACAGGTGAACTCGTTTTCGAAAATGCTCGCGTTGGAAAATCTCAACTTGTGGGCAATGAAGGCGACTCTGTCTATCACATGATGAAAAATCTCGATATCGAACGAATTACGATCTCTGGTATTTCTCTAGGGATTGCTCAAGCGTGTGTTGATCAATGTATTAAGTACGCATCAGAGAGAAAACAATTCGGCAAACACATCGGGAATTATCAATTGATTCAAAAGATGATTGCAGAGATGGCCACTGAAACAGAAATGATGAGAGCATTTCTCTACAATACAGCAAAACAATACGACGACGGTGTAAAAGGGCCTTCAGTCGCAGCGATGGTCAAACTTGCTCTTCCAAAAATGGCGACCAAGATTGCTCTCGATGCGATTCAACTTCATGGTGGATACGGTTACTCTCGCGAGTTCCCGCTTGAACGTATGATGAGAGATAATAAACTTAACGAAATCGGAGCTGGCACAAACGAAGTAATGATCATGATCATTGCTAAAAATTTACTAAAGGAAATGCACTAGCATGAACGAACTACAGTTAGAACTGAAAAACCAACTAGAAAAATTTCGTCTCGCCAAGATTGAACCGCACATGGAGCATGATGATGAGACGGAAGAATTCCGCATGGATCTTTTCCATGAACTTGGTTCATTGGGATTTACCGGAATGACATTGCCAGAAGCCTACGGCGGTATGGGAATGACTTACGAAGATTTCTCAATTGCTCTTACTGAAATCGCCAAAAGTTCCGTTGCCTATGCTGTGACTATTTCTGTTTCAGCGATGGTGCAAGCAATTCTAAATGAATTTGGAAATGAGACACAAAAGAAAAAGTATCTTCCTGCTTTAACATCTGGTGAAGAAATCGGAGCTTTCTGTTTGAGTGAATCAGGGGCCGGATCAGACGCTGCTGGTTTACAAACAACGGCGAAAAAAGCCGAAGGCGGATATATTTTAAATGGTTCAAAAATCTGGATTACTTCAGGTGGAATCGCCAAAACTTATATCGTCATGGCCCGCACAGGTGCTGAAGGTGGTAAAGGCGTTTCTGCTTTTATTGTTCGTGATGGAACTCCAGGATTTAGTTACGGTAAAAAAGAAAAGAAAATGGGATGGCGTGTGTCCCCTACTCGTGAACTTCTTTTCCACAACTGTTTTGTTCCAACTGAAAATCTTCTCGCTCTTGAAGGTGAAGGATTTAAAATCGCCATGGCCGCTCTTGAGAAAGGACGATTCACTATCGGCGCTATCGCTGTCGGTTGTGCGGAACGTGCTCTAGATGAAGCTGTGAAATACAGTTTAACTCGTCACCAATTTAAACAAGCTATTTTTGACTTCCAGGGCCTGCAATGGATGATGGCCGATATGGCCACTGAAATTGAATGCTCGCGATTATTAGTCATGCAGTCAGCGCGTGATTACGACAATAAGACACCTAATCCTAAACTTGCCTGTATGGCCAAACTCAAAGCAACTGATACTGCAATGAAAGTCACGACAGATGCTGTGCAGATTTTAGGTGGCGTTGGTTACACAAAAGAATATCCAGTTGAAAGATTTATGAGAGATGCTAAAGTTCTTCAGATCGTAGAAGGCACAAACCAAATTCAAAGAGTGGTCATTGCCCGTCAATTGAAAAAAGAATACACGACTCACTAATCAAGGATGCTTCAATGGGTTTAACATTCACGACTTTTCCTGAACACACGACAAACTTAGATTTAAAAAAGTTAGAGGTTTTTAAGCAAATTGTTTCTGAACCTACAACTCAGTTCTTCTTTACGTTCGAGCGCAGTGAATTGCTTACTTCCAGCAAACAACTTTTTGAAAAATATAAAAATAGAAAAACATTTGTTCACGTGGGTATTGGCGGATCAAGCTTAGGTCCTGAAATGCTTGTGGCCGCACTTAAGACATCTGACTGCAAATTCGTTTTCATCAACAACATTGATCCGGAAGAAATTCACGATCAATTAGAATCGATTAATCCCGAAGAGTCTCTCTTCTACTTCGTTTCAAAATCAGGTGGAACAGCTGAAACACTGGCGGCCCTTGCCATCATCACAAATTTCGTAGAGAAAAAAGGGTTAGCTCAATCATCTCTTAAAAATCATTTCGTGTTTGCGACCGATCCTGTAAAGAGTGAATTGCTTACTATTGCACAACCGCTCGGCATTGATTGTCTGGAAGTTCCAAGTGATGTTGGAGGACGTTTTTCAGTTCTTACTCCAGTTGGTTTCCTTCCTGCTCTTTTTGCTGGTATCAATGTTGATGAATTGCTTAAAGGTGCAAAGACGGCTCAACAGCACTGTCTTGTTGAGAATCAAAATAACTCCCTCCTTCGCGTTTGTGATTTTCTTTTAAAATTAAAAACTGATCACCACGTTAATCAAACAGTATTAATGCCTTATTCTTCAAAGCTGAAATATTTTTCATTCTGGTTCACGCAGTTGTGGGCAGAAAGTTTAGGAAAGAAAAAAGATAAGATGGGAAAAATCGTGAACACTGGATTTACTCCCATCGTTGGATACGGTGCCACTGATCAACATTCGCAAATGCAGCTCTTCATGGAAGGACCAAAAGATAAATGTGTTATCATGGTTGAAGTCGAAAATTTCTCGCATGATTTTAGATTAAGCACATCGATAAAAAGCAATAACCTAGAAAAGCTCTCAAGCTTTAGCCTCGCCGAGCTCATGAAAGCAGAATTTTACGGAACATTGAAGGCCCTACAACGTGAAGAGCGTCCAACCTTGCACGTGAAAATTGAAAAGAACGATGCTTATCACATGGGAATGTTAGTTGTATTTTTTGAAGCACTAACAGCGCTTATGGGACATGAACTAATGATTGATCCTTTTGATCAACCTGGGGTTGAAGCTGGTAAGATTTACGCCTTCGAATTTCTGAAGCAGTTGAAATAATTCCATGTGTTGGGTAAAATTGAAATCTAGTAAACACCTTACGAAGGATCTCGCTAAATGAGTACTGATGATACAACCATTGTCTTAACGGACATACGAGCGGCATTGCAAGCTTCTGAAAAAGAAGCTCAGAAAAAACCTGCTGCTTTGTTAGTAGTTGGTGGTGATCTCAACGGTACGCTCTTTGATCTTGTTGACCAAGTTGTGGGTGTTGGTAGAAATGCAGACAACACAATCGCCCTAGAATTTAACGGTGTCTCACGCTATCACTTCAAACTTCACGCTTCGGGTGAAGGACATATTCTTGAAGACTGTGGATCTAAAAACGGAACTTACCTCAATAACAAAAAAATTGAAGGTCAAACAACACTGGCCCGCGCTGATATTATCAAGATAGGAAGTATCGCTTTAAAG
>CAMLRB010000214.1 GCA_946482295.1 uncultured Bacteriovorax sp.
ATAATCTTGAAGAAAACTTGAATCCAGAGTCTCTTGATAAATTGCTAATTGATGGGCAACAGATCCTCCTAAAACAAGTATCGTGAATTCGTCTGGTGACTTTACAAGAGGCAAATTTCGAGAGGTACTGATTCCAATGTTGTTAGCACCACCATCGCATCCTTTTGGCAACCATTCTTTTCTTCTCATAACAAAACCAAGCATCGAGTGTCCAATTGTAGACGCGGAAAAAGAGCAGCTTGATCTTTGAGCGATATCATCGATGAATTGGTTGTATGAGAGATTGAGATAATTATTAATTCCTTTTTCGCGCTCTTCTTTGCTAAAAGAAAAATAAGAAACACCTTCCAACATCAACAGGGTGACTATAAGAATTGACAGAGTTAAAAGCGTTCTAAAAATAAACTTTTTCATATCAATCCATCTCAAAATTATTTTTGTAATCAATTAGCAACTCTTGAGGAATATCTTTTTTCAAAATAACAAATTCCCCAAGTACAAGAACATCAAGATGTGTTCCTAAAAAACACTGAAGTGCATGCTCTGGCGAAGCTACAATAGGCTCCCCTCTGACATTAAAACTAGTATTAACTAATAAAGGACAACCTGTTTTTTCTTTGAATGCGGAAAGAAGTTGGTGAAATTCTGGATTTGTATTTTTTGAAACTGTCTGCACTCTCGCAGAATGATCCACATGTGTAACCGCAGGAAATTCATCTGTCTTAAACTCATCGACTAAAAGCATGTAAGGAGAATGGTCTAAATTTGGAAAATAGGTTGCCGATTCTTCTTCTAATATTGCCGGTGCAAAAGGTCTGAACGATTCTCTAAACTTAATTTTGAGATTCAGGTCTTTTTGCATAGTCGGAATTCTTGCATCTGCTAGTATGGATCTATTTCCCAAGGCCCGTGGTCCAAACTCCATTCTCCCTTGAAACCAACCAACAGCAGCGCCCGTTGCTAATTCATTGGCCACTGTTGAATATAATGTTTTAGAGTTGTAACGAATATGAGGGATATTTTTTTCAATTAAAAATCTGGCAATTTCGTCGTTAGAAAAAGAATAACCGAGATACGAGCCCTGCATTTCATCAATTCCATCTTTTGGGATGCGTTCCTTTTCTAGATGTTGATAATAAAAAGCAAGAGCGGCCCCAAGGGATCCTCCACTATCTCCAGCGGCAGGTTGAATCCAAATGTTTTTAAATAGACCGCTCTTTTTTAGTTTTCCATTGGCGACACAGTTAAGGGCCACACCACCAGCAAGACATATGTTTTCTAATTGATAAGTTTTTTTAAGGTCTGTTGCTATCTTTAAAAGAACTTCCTCACAGACTAATTGAATAGAGGCCGCAAGATCTTTATGAACTTGCTCTAAAGGAGTTTCAGGTAAACGTTTGTGATTTCCAAAAAGTTTATCAAATCGATCGTTAGTCATAGATAAACCTGTACAGTAATCAAAAAAATCCATATTCAAAACATAGGAACCATCCTCATGAATATGAATGAGATTTTCTTTTATGACATCTGCATAAAGCGGCCTTCCATAGGGAGCAAGACCCATTAATTTATATTCACCAGAATTAACTTTAAAACCACAATAAGTAGTGAAAGCTGAATAAAGAAGACCTAAGCTATGTGGAAACAAGATTGTTCTTTCTAGTTTTAGTTTGTTTTCCTTTCCAATATAAACACTAGTTGTCGTCCACTCACCTACACCATCCATCGTCAGAACGATAGCTTCTTTAAAGGGAGAGGGATAAAAGGCACTGGCCGCATGACTAAGATGATGATCAGAGAAATAAAATTTTTCTAAGTGTTCATCGGAAAAACCTAGACCTAAAAGCTCACGTTTCATTTCTTTTTTTTGATATAGTTTTTCTTTCAACCATAGTGGCATGGATGTTAGAAATGATTTAAATCCGCGAGGAGCAAATTGAAGATAGGTTTCTAATAACCTTTCAAATTTTAGAAACGGTTTTTCATAAAAAACGACGGCCTCTATCTCGTCGGGCCTTAGATTTGCAATTTTCAAACATTCTTGAATCGCTAATCTGGGAAAGCGTGGATCATGTTTGAGTCGAGAAAGTCGCTCTTCTTGAAAGGCGCAAAGAATGTGACCATCTTTAATAAGACAGGCAGATGAATCGTGATAGTAAGCTGCAATTCCTAAAATGATCATGATTTAAAAAAGAGTATACAAGAATGGTGCTATCGCTGTTCCTTGCGTGAGCGTCGACAGAAGTCCAATCATGATGAGAGAAATAAACAGTGGGATGAGCCAATACTTTTTTCGTTTCTTAATAAATTGCCAAAATTCCAAAATTGTTTCCATATTGTATTCCTAAAATTGATCTTTAAATGAAGAGACTTCATGATGCCAATTCCAATTCGACACTCTCTTCCATTTTTTACCCAATCTTAATGGATCACGTCTTAAAATCTTCATGATAATTGAAAGTGGAAGAAATACAGATACGTAGACACAAAAGAACATAGGCGGTGTTAGTACCTTCTTTAAAAGAAGAGTGCTCTTTTGCCAGAAAGAAATTAGCGTCTCAGTGAATTGAATCATCGTTATATTATGACGTAAGAATGGAGTTTTATAAAACTGTTTTAATTGGATATTACCAGTGCAATTTACTCAGTTAGTTTCGATGATTCATGACATGATATCTCTTGATAAAGTTGGCCATTTTCTGTTCTTCTTATAAGAGTAAGAGCGATGATTTGAGGGAAAAAATGACAAAGAAATTGATGATGGGTTTTGATGTGGGGGGAACTAAAGTTGAAGGGGCCTTGGCCGTCATTGATTCGCTCAATCACAGCATAGAAGTATTGTCCAAACATCGAATTGCTATGGCCTCTGACATTCATCAATTTATTGATAATTTAATCAGTCTGCAAAAAGATCTCATTCATTCTGCAAGAGTTGATGAAAAAGAAATTGCAGGAATAGGAATAGGTCTACCCGGTTCTATTGATCCTCAAACAAGACGTATGATTAACGGGAATACGGCCTTTTTAGTTGGTGAAGACATCGTAGAACTTCTGAAAGGAAAAAAACAATGGGCCTCCCCTCTTTTTATTCAAAATGATGCCAATCTTTTTACGCTTGCAGAAGCATGGGGCGGCGTAGGACTAGATTATCAAGAAACAACTAAAGTTCATTTCAATGATCAAGTGGCCGTTGGTATAACTCTTGGAACAGGAGTTGGCGGAGGGTTAGTCACATCAGGAAAAATTTATTCAGGCGCATATGGTGCCAGTTTAGAAGTAGGTCATATCACTCTCGAACCTCAAGGAAGAAAATGTTATTGTTCGCAATTAGGTTGCGCTGAGACTTATTTGTCAGGAACAGCTCTTCAAAAGAATCGATATGAGTGGACCTCGAAAGAAATATTCGAAAAATATCGTGATGAAGATATTAACGCTGAAAAAATTCTAAAAGATTACCGTGAACGTATGCTTCAACTTTTAAGAACACTCACTAACATACTCAATCCTCACTATTTCGTTTTTGGGGGGGGATTATCTAATCAGAGCGATCTCTTTCATGATCTTCAAAAAGAACTAAGCAGTTCACTTTTTCTCGGTGAAAAATATGCTCCGAAAATTTTTATCAATAGTTTAGGAGATAGTGCGGGAGTTTATGGGGCCATGATTCATGCCCTTTATGAACTTTACTAAATTTCAAAAACCATTCTATCGCGTTTTCTCGCAAGCCTACAGACAGCATTAATCAACCCTACATGGCTGTATGTTTGAGGAAAGTTCCCCCACTGTCCGCCATCTTCTGAACTTATATCCTCACTTAATAAACCAAGATGATTCGCATGCTGAATGATGTTTTTTAAACTTTCCTGAGCTTCATCAAGATGACCAAGACAAATAAGCGCCTCAATATACCAATAAGTGCAAATGAGAAATGTCGCATGAGTGTCGCCAAAATCATCATGACGTCGATAGCGATAAATCATTCCCTCCGGACTAATAAGCTCATGTCTTAATTTTAAAAAATAGGCATGCGTCTTATCATCAGTTGGATCGAGATAGTTCATTGTTATAAGCAAAAATCCTGTGGCATCAAAATGACTTCGTGTTTGATCGGCCATGTACGAAACGTCTTGTTCACTGTAGCACTTTTCAATATTTTCAGCTGAGAGATCTATGATTCTTTGAGCAAGTTGTTTTAATTCTTCATCTTGATAGTAGCTGGCAATCTTATAACCGGCCTTTGCCCCGGCCCAGTGAAAAATATAAGTTCCTAAATGTTTCTCTTCTCTGCCCCTTAACTCCCATGTTCCTGCATCGGGAATATCCATTACTTTTTCAATCGACAAGAGCAGATCGACAATTAAACGTTTATCGACAACTTGTTCAAGATGGATAATTCGCTCGTCTGTATAGAGAGGAAGAAGACTTAATATAACCTGCCCAAAAGAATCAAATTGCTTTTGAAAGAAGGCCGCATTTCCTATCCTCACTGGCCGGTTATCCATAAAACCACGAAGATCGAGAATTTTTTCAGTGATCTCAGCTTCCCCATTTATTCTATACATCGGCTGCAGATGTTCTAAATTTCCCAAAATATTATGTATGAAATGTAAATAGCGTTCAACTTCTTCAAAATGACCAAGACTATTAAGGGCCGCTAAACTGAAATAGGAATCACGTAACCAGCAATAGCGGTAATCCCAATTACGTCCACTGCCTGGATATTCAGGAAGCGAGGTCGTTCCAGAGGCTATGATCGCTCCCGTGTCTTCATACTGATGCAATTTAATTGTGATTGAAGAACGAATGAGTTCTTTTTGAAATAAATTAGGAATGAATGTCTCTTTAACCCAACGTCGCCAATAATCTTTTGTACGATAAAAAAATTCTTCATATGTCTCACGAATAGGTGCCGAAAAAGGTTCTCCTTCCGTAAAAAGAAAATACAAATCTTCACTTAGTAAAAAAGATCTTTGTTCCATCAAATAAGTAAGAGTTGCATTTGTTGTTAAGCGCAGAGGTATATGCAATCCATTATAGTTAATGTGATTACTACCAATATGAACTTCGGGAGTAAGTGTTCCGTATTCTCCTGTGGGCTCACAGATAATTTTAATTCTTGGATGACCAGCTATTCGTTTAATTTTTCTATAAAACTGGAGAGGTTTGTGATAACGGTGATTAACATAAAAACGAGGAGCGAAATCGACGACATCAAATTCGCCGTCTTCACAATAAAAACTTGTAACAAGGATTGCCGTGTTTTCAAGATAACGTTGTTTCGTACGAATAAGTTTTTCAGGAACAACTTTAAATTCTCCACCTCGATCTTCATCTAGCAAAGAACCAAATACAAAACTCGAATCCATTTTCGGCCAGCACATCCAACAAACAGAACTATCGTCTCGCACATATGCGAGGTAACTACAATTTCCGACGAGACCTATGTTGTAACGATGAGCCTTTTTCACATCATCAGTTTAAATTAAGATCGCCGAGGATGAAAATGGATTTCATCAGTTTTTTTCCAACCACAGGTGGTCAAAATGTCGCTTAGATCTAAGTGCCTCTTAATTAGTAATCGTCTTCCTCTTACATATAACGACAAGACACAAGAATTCACTGCAAGTTCCGGAGGATTGGTGTCTGCAATAAAAGGACTCGATGCTTCTGTAATAGGCCATCAATTTGAGTGGATGGGAATAATGACAGATGACATTGATGCGCAAAAAATTGAAGAATTAAAATCAATTCCATTTGGAGATTTCAAATGCCATCCCATAGTTGTGCCGAAAGAGGCATACCACTATTACTACAATTGTTTTTCAAACAACGTAATATGGCCACTCTTTCATTATGAACGATCACTTGTCATCAATACTGAATTAGGATGGAAAAATTATCAGGAAATAAATAATCTGGTCGCGAATGAAATA
>CAMLRB010000215.1 GCA_946482295.1 uncultured Bacteriovorax sp.
AGCAAGCAGACAAAGTCGTTGCTATCAAAATGGTTCAGCCACAGTATTCAAAAGACGAAGCTTTCAAAACTATGTTCATGGATGAGATCAAAGTTACTTTTGGTCTTCTTCACCCGAATGTTATTCAAACTTACGACTATGGTATGCACAAAGGGCAACTTTACGTTGCGATGGAGTATTGTGATGGTCGTAACTTAAAAGAATATCTCGAAAAATTAAAAGAACGTAAGTTTGTTTTTCCAGTAGAGATTTCAACGTATATCGTTTCACAAGCTTGTCAGGGGCTCTATTACGCTCACACTTTCCGCGATAAGCTCACGGGGCAGGAAGCAAATATCATTCACCGTGATATTTCTCCTCACAACATCATGCTGACATATGATGGTGCAGTTAAAATTATCGATTTCGGTATCGCAAAATCACAAACGAATTCAGAAGCAACTCAGGCCGGTACGATCAAAGGTAAGCTTTCTTATCTTGCTCCAGAATATCTGGAAGGTCTTGAGTTAGATGCTCGTTACGATCAATTCGCTGTTGGTATTACTCTTTGGGAAATGTTGTGTTCACGCAAGCTTTTCAAAGAGAATAATGACCTTGCTGTTTTAAAGAAGATTCAAGAATGTAAAATTCCTGTACCATCTTCAATCAATCCAAACGTTCCAAAAGAACTCGATGCGATTGTATTAAAGGCCCTTTCAAAAGATAGAAATCAGCGTTTTGAAAACTTAGATCAAATGAACCGTGCTCTCATGAAGTTCTTGTATGCAAAATATCCAGACTTCAATTCAACGGACTTGTCATATTTCTCTCAGGAATTGTTCCGTGATGAAATTAAAAAAGACCGCGAGAAAATGTTTGAGTTCGGTAAAATCGATATCAAACCTTTCCTTGAAGATCTCAAAAAAGAAGTAGAAGGGGGAACAACTCCGGCAGCTAGTGCTCCGGTTGATAATACTCCCACGCCAAAGAAAGAAGTTATTCTTGATTTTGGATTTGAGCAAACTGTTGAGAAGAAGAAAACGGCAACAGTTAAGCGTTCAGCTGCTCTTAAAGAAACGACATATGCATCTGAAGACAATACAATGTCCCGTAAAATAGCGGACATCAATAAATCTTCAGTAACAAAAATCAAGCAAGGTGGATCGACGAAGTCTTCTGTAAAAAAAGAAGCGACGAAAATCCTTAAAGTAGATACAAAGAAAAATGAAAAAGCCAAAACGTCTCCAGGGACTTACGCTGCATTAGTTGCTTGTATTGTTGGTGGAGGTTTCTACGCTTACACAACTTTCTTTGCAGAACCTAAAATGCCGCCAGTTCAATCAGCTCAAGTAAAACAAACAAAAGAACGTTCTCCTGCCCAGCAATCAAAAAGTATTGAAGAAAATGGAGTAGGGAAAATCGTCCTATCACATTTCGATAAACAGAAAATGCAAATTTTTGTTGATGGTGTGAAAAAAGATGTCGATCTACTTAGTTCCATCCAGGTTCCAGTTGGAAAACCATTCATGTTGCGTGTGCAGATCGAAGGACGTAAGCACTTTGTAAAAGAAATCCAAGTTGATAATGGTGCTGCTGTTGAAATTGAAATTCCAGAAATGCCAGCTATTGCATATGGATATGTTCACACTTCAACGGCCTGCGCTCAAGGTGAAATCCGTTTTGAAATCTATGGTGAAAAGAGATCAGGGCCAATCCCAATGGAAAACTCATTTGGAATTGCTTTTCCTTTGAACTTAGATGATAACGGGGTACTTATTCCAGCGGCCTATGATATCTACTTCAAAAAGCAAGGCGAAGAACTTGAGAAGAAATTAGAGGTTACTATTAGACGTGAAGATCAATCGGTTGATCTCTGCGAGCTTCTCTAGTTATTCCTGTTTTGACTGCTTAAAAATATTGTTTTTTCGCATGTTCAAAAGCTTCATAATATCCGCCGCCGTTTCTTCTAAAGCTTTATCTGTAACATCAAATACCGGCCAGCGCTTATTTTCTTTAAATATCGTATTGGCCCATTCGACTTCTTCGACAATCTTATTGTGTTCAGCATAGTCGCCTTGATGGCGATCAGCTCCTAAGCGCTGCAATCGATTTTTACGAATTTCGCTTAAGCTATCAGGGTCTATCGTAAGAGCAAAAATCTTTCTCTGATCGACTTCGAAGAGTTCAGCAGGGAGAGGTTGATTTTTGATCATTGGGATATTGACGACTTTAATTCCATGCTGAGAAAGATAAACAGAGAGTGGAGTCTTGGATGTGCGTGAAACACCTACAAGAATGACATCTGCAAGGTGAAGAGAAGCGAGATTTCTCCCGTCATCATGATTCAAGGTAAATTCCATCGCTTCAACACGTTTGTAATAGTCATCATTAACGGCGTGAAGAAGTCCTGGTTCTGACATCGGCTCTTGGTTGAAAAAATTTGAAAACGCTGTCAACGCTGGGCCGATGAGATCAAGCGTGCGCACATGTGTAGTGCGAGAAAGTTCAGCGATATATTCACGTAATTTACCTGAAACAATCGTATGCATGACGAGATCATGATGGATGGCCGCTTCGTTGAAGATGGCATCAATCTGCTCAGTCGTTCTAATATTTTTATAGCGAGTAAAATAAACTTCGCGATCTTTAAACTGCGCCATTACTGCGCGGGAAATAGCTGTTGCTGTTTCTCCCGTTCCGTCAGAGATAATGATAATTTTTAGGCGTTGTGTTTCAAGTGTCATGGCATATCCTTATGCGAGAAATTGGATAACTTGCTCTTTTATTCTATCAAAGTCGTGAAGCGGATTAAAAGATTCTTTTGGACCAATTTTATTAAAAAATGTCCGCTGTGATTTAGCGAGCTGGCGTGTGGAGATTGAAATGCGTTCAATGCATTCAGACAAAGATGCAAATTCGCCCTTTAAATAGGCGACAGTCTCTTTGTACCCAATGGATTGGAGTGGTTTTAGCTCAGGTGAAAATCCCGCCTTTAAAAGGCCTTCCACTTCATTAATGAGACCATCATCAACCATTGTTTGCGTTCGTTTTTGGATGATTTCAAAATGTTTATCTTTCGGAAGATCCAAATAAATGTGCAATGTGTCCCAAGGATGGACAATGTTGGAAAAATCGTAAGGATTTTGATCGTCCATCGATTTTTTTTGCAGAGAAATTTTTTCGCCTGTACTCGCATGGTGTTCAACCGCGCGAATAAGGCGATAGTGATCATTTTCGTGAAGTGTGACTAAAGATTCAGGGTCATGCTTTTGCAGATACTCAAGAAAAGGGGCGATACCATGATCTGCATATTCTTTTTCAAACCTGGCCTTAATCGTTTCATCGAGTGGCGGTGATTCGTACATGCCTTTTAAGAGGGCACGCAGATAAAAAGCACTTCCTCCCACGAGAATAACACTCTTGTTTTGTGAGAATAATTCTTTGATGACAGCTTCACCCCGGGCAATAAATTGCGAAGCATTCATGGGAGATTGAATGGATTCAATATCAATCAAGTGATGAGGAATACCAGCTTGTTCAGCTAATGTCGGTTTTGCTGTTCCAATCGAAATTTCTTTATAGAAGAGAAGAGAGTCGAAGTTAACGATTTCTAAATTGTGTCCAAGAGTGCGCATTGCTTGGGCGATCTTAATACTCGTTCCCGTTTTACCAGAGGCCGTCGGACCGGAAATGATTATAAGTTTGTTCATGCTTAACTCTTAAATAACGAAGCTAATTTTTCGTCATCAAGTTCACAGCTTAAGTTTTGATTTGTATTTTTTAAGGCCTTTTCAACAAGGGCAGGAGAGAGTTCTTGCAACAGTGCTTCGGGGAGGAACTTCTCGAAAGTCATTATTAACGCCGAAAGCTCAAACGGTTTTTTCTGCAAGCAATGTTCAATAAGACATCCAACTGCATCGGCTGACCATGTATTCGGAAGAAAACGAGGTATCGTTCTCAACACGATGAACTCAGGATTCAAGCGATCAAATTCTAAACCGAAAGTTTTTAAGTCTTCAAAGTATTGATCGATTTTTTTATCTTTTATATTGAAAGGTTCACTAATCAACAATGGTGTAGGAACTTCACTTGAACTTTTCACCGTCAAAAATTCTGTTGCCAAATAAAGCGACACGCATTTTTTAGCATCAATCAGTCGCGGCGGCTTCACCGTCTGATCAATGATGAAACGAGGGGAGAGTTGAATATAGTTCGCATGAGACTCATTGATGATGTCGTATTGGAAAGGGCGACCCACGACTTCAGCTTCTTCATTATCTTGATTTGCAAAATGCATAAGATCAAAACTTTGGTTTTCAGAGCGGGAAAAGAAGTTTGGCGCTTCCATCGGAACTTGTTCTGTCACCACATTTTCATCGGCCAATTTCTTTATGGCCTTTTTGATTGCTGTCACCATTAAAGAATAAACAACGTCCATTCGCATGAATTTGATTTGTGTTTTATTGGGATGAACGTTGACGTCAAGCTCTTCCGGAGGTGTGAGGATGAGAACGACATAATGTCCACTCTCGCCAAAGCGCCAGAATGTATCAAGGTTACGGAGAACAGCTCCGTGCAAAGACTTATCCTGAAAATAGCGATGATTAGCAAAGAGATAATGGTGACGATATTGAGGAGTTGAATATGTCTCTGGTGTGAAAAAAACTTTCACACAATACTGATCATACTCTTCGCTTGTTTCAATGAGCGCTTGAGGATGTGGTTTACTCTTTCCAAAGAAAACTTGCGCCACTCGGTCATAGTGATTTTCTTGAGCTTTATAAATTTCTTTTTCTTTTTCATCCCATTTCACAGTGAAAGTGACTTGTGGGTGACAAAGAATAAATGAGTAAAGAATTTTTTTGAGCGCGGACTTCTCGCTCACTTTTGATTTAACGAATTTTAATCGCGCTGGAGTGTTGTAAAAAAGATCTTTGATGTAAATAGAAGTTCCAGAAACACTGGCCTGTTGAGGAACGAGAAGTTCTGTTTGCCCGCCATTAATAACAATCTTCCCACCTTGCTTCGTGAGATCTTTGGGCTGAGTGGTACACGTTAAACGTGAAGAAGCCGCCACACTGGCGAGGGCTTCACCTCTAAAACCAAAACTGCGTAAGCGATAAAGGTCTTCATAATTTTTTAACTTGCTGGTAGCGTGTCGAAGAAACGCATACGGAAGATTTTTAAAATCCATTCCATGACCGTTGTCTTCAATAGAAAGCAGATCCATGCCGTTTTCGACCAGATGAATATTAATTTCCGTTGAACCGGCATCGAGAGAATTTTCGATGAGTTCTTTGATCAAAGAGGCAGGACGTTCTAAAACTTCACCGGCCTTGATCTGATCGATAATATGTTCGGGAAGAATTTCAATTGGATTCATTAGCCCCTATAGAATTGCACTTGATTCCGTCCCCCTTCCTTAGCTTTGTAAACAGCTTCATCTGCTCTCTTAAAGAGATCAGTTCCTGTATTTACACCTTGGCGGTAATCTGCAACTCCAATAGATGCGGTTACGGGAAGTCGTTTCCCGTCGTAAATAAATTCTTTATTTTCGATTAATTTTCTTAAACGTTCAGCGATCTCGAAAGACTGCTTCAAGTTTGTTTTAGGAAGAAGGATAACGAATTCTTCACCACCGTAGCGAGCGAAGACATCTTGTTCGCGAATTCCACCTGTACGGATAAGATTGGCCATTTCTTTAAGAACAAAGTCACCGGCATCGTGGCCGTAGTTATCGTTTAATTTTTTGAAATGATCCAAATCGAAAATAATGAGTGATAGAGGATCACCAGTTACCTTTGATTTATTCACTTCAAGAGCGATGCGGTTATTGAAATAACCTTTATTATAACAACCAGTGTGTTTATCAGTGTTCGCTTCAAGATTGAGTTTATCGTACGTCAATCTTTCAGGATCACCTTTTGGGAGA
>CAMLRB010000216.1 GCA_946482295.1 uncultured Bacteriovorax sp.
GGCCGGACTACGTCTAGGTGTTCACATTCTCGATTCACTTTTTATTGGAGCTGATGGCCGCTATTCAATGCCGACATTCGAAGATAAAACACTCAACCAAGATACAGATGCAAAAGCATGGAATTATGGCCCCGTTTTAGGTGTCCAGATGCCAACAGCTCTCGGTGTTCGTCTTTGGGGAAGTTATATTTATGATGCAGTAGTTGATCCGGATGCTTCTCAAGGCGTAAATGAGCGTTTTGAAGATGGATCAGGCTGGCGAGTTGGTGCAGGTATCAAACTTGGCCCTACTAGTTTAAATGCTGAATACCAGGATGTTTCTTACGATACGACCGAAATAGAAGAAGTCGGTGTCTTTACACCTGGAACAACTTTTAACAATGTTAATTTGGATAATAAGACCTGGATCTTAAGTGTGAGCTTTCCAATGACTATGTAAAAAAAAAGGCCCTGTAAAAGGGCCTTTTTTATTGAATATCTTTTCTTGATGCCGTCACTGATAAGGTCATTTTTTCAGGATTTCCCTTTTCTGCCACAGTGATTTCTACAGATTCATTTTCTTGAGCAAGAATATGGGGTCGGGCAACAATAATGCGCTCACCGTTTTCGTTAATTCTTCCAAGAGTAAATTTCATTGAAATGAGTTTTTTATCATCAACGCTTTCGTCCGTTGTTTCAACTTCAACGAAATTTTCATCGATCTTATTTTTTTGAGAAATTGAAGCAAGTTCACCCGATTTTACTAATAAACGTGGTGAGGAAACCAGCTTTCCATCCATGTGAACATCCATTTTAATTTCATGTCCAGGAATTGAAGCATAACTTGAAGTAAATGAAAGGAGAGAAAGGAAACCCAATGTTAGTGCGAAATGAATTGATTTCATAAACCCTCTAGAAATGACTTTTCAAATTGACTCATTACTAGAATGAGGCGATCGATTTGTTTTGTCAAATATATGGACCTTTTGTCACCGGCCGTAAATAATCTTCTCACTTCTGCCATAAAAATTCTTACATTCTCCTCTAATCAGCATTTTTACCCAGAGCGTCTGTTGGCCATTTCTCACTGGTTTGATGATAGTGCCCGCAATTATCCAAACATTAGGAGACTTGATGAAAACTTTATTAGCTCTTTCTCTCATTTCGTTCGCTGGAACACTTATGGCCGCCAATAGCATTGATTTGGGTAGTTTTGAATCTATCGGTCAGCTTAAGGCCTCAGAGGCCATGTATCGTGAAGAAGTAAGTTACGTTCCTTATGAAACAACTTGTACTGAGCGTATTCCAGATGGAACAACGACGAGCTGTCGAACAGTCTTTGAAAATCACTGTCGTAAAGTTCCAGGAGTTGGCGATGATTGCACTCGTGAACCAGTTGAGCTTTGTGAAGAAGTCGAAACTTACCGAACTGAAACTTACCCGTGTACCCAACATAGAAGAGTGACGGAAAATGTTTACGACCATACGGTTTTTGCAAATGTTGAAGTAACAAAAACATTACGGGCGAAAAATTTCGATCTTAACGGTTGTCAGTTGCGTGCGCTTTTAAAATCGACTTCAGAAGAGTTCGATGCCCTCTGCAGAAAGGCCCAGGTTAAAGTGAAAGTCGTTTCTCGCACAGAAAAAGCACTTGCTGATGGCAATCGTGAACGTAATGTAAAAGTTGATGTCGATTTCGCAAGTGTTGAAGGATTAGAAGCTCTTCAAGAAGGTCTATCAGCTCTAACGTATGATAAAGGTATAGTGAGTTTTAATTCGGCCGATCTTCGTCAGGCCCAAAATTTTTCGATTGAATTCAAAGTTACGCGCAATCGTTTTCTTCTAAAAGATAAAGTTGTTTTTACAAAAAATGTTAAGGCCTCAGATCTAAATATAGAAGAAATTATGGGTGGGGGACGTGTTGTTGAAAGTTCTTTTAATCTGAAGAATTGGTTTCCTGGTTTCGATGCGACCAAAAAGCACACTTTATCACTTATTCTTAAGACGGTAAAAAATGTCGATGTTACCGGAGCGATCAATACACCAAAACTTTCCAATGAGTTAAAGGCCTCAACTGTCGTCAACGAATAACATTGAGGGGACTTATGACATGTAATATGTTCATAGGTCCTCAACTCTTTTGATGAAGGGAGGCTTTTTAGTCTATAAAGTCACAACCACTTGCTTGGGACTTTTAGCACCAGGGGAACTTGAACATGAAAGCATTTCTTTTCGTCATCCTTACGGCCATATCATTTTCTTCATTTGGGGCCAGCGATTTTCCGAAAGTTCCAGAACTCACCATTACCCCCGGCCTTCTCTGTAATAAACCCATTAAACTTCGCTATCCAGAACAAGTTGCTTACTGTGGTCGAGATGTTTCTTGGCAGACAAAAGATTATGTCATCAATAAGTACGATGAAAGTTTTGGTTTCCGAATTAAAAAATTAAAAAGAGAAGATTTTAAAATAGATCACCTCATTCCTCTTTGTGTGGGAGGGGCCAATGAAGTTTCTAATCTTTGGCCACAACATAAATCCATTTATGCGCAAACAGATCCACTGGAGCCTGTTTTGTGTGCGAAAATGTATGAAGGTAAATTGAAACAATCGGATGCCGTTTTACTTGTCATTGAGGCGAAAACACATCTAGATCGCATACCTGCTATCATGAGACATCTTGAATCACTATAGTTAAAAAAAGAAAGGCCCTTGCGAGGGCCTTTTTTATTGCTGATAATTTCTTAAAAATTCATTGAGCGCTTTTGATCCTTCAATAACCATTTGAGTGTCACAGCT
The DNA here is from genome assembly GCA_946482295.1 of uncultured Bacteriovorax sp. The sequence continues at coordinate 2,778 of CAMLRB010000216.1, forward strand.
GAAGGCCAAACGAATGGATTGTAAACTTGAAGGGGAGTCACCAAAACAGCTTCCTGGAGCGTTTCCAATACCGGCCCTCGCAAGATCTTCCGAAAGTTTTTCAACATCGATTCCGTCTTTTACCTTACACCATAAATAGAACGCGGCCTTAGGTTTATAGGGTTTCAGAATATCTTGACCGATAAGAGCTTCGATCAAGCAGTCACGACGTTTTAAATATTCACTGTTCATTTCAGTAAACCATGAATCTGGCGTCTCTTTTACAGCAGCAATGGCACCCCATTGTGAGATGCTGTTAATACCGTTAACCGTACAACGGAGAAGTTTAGCCGCTCTTTCGTTAAATAAAGTGTTCTTACAAGCAAAATAACCTAAACGAAGACCGCTCATGGCGTATGATTTTGAGAGTGAGTAGACGGATACAACTTTATCGTAATCTGGAATTAATGAAGCGATTGAAACGTGTTCGCCTCCATCAAAGAGGACATGTTCATAGGCTTCATCACTAATGAGCCAAAGATTTTTTTCTTTTGCGAGTTCAGCAATCTTTTTTAATTCACGAGTTGGGATGATGGCCCCAGTTGGATTTTGAGGTGAATTGAGAAAGATCGCCTTTGTATTAGGTGTAATGGCCGCTTCAATATCGCAAGCTCTGTACACGTAATCGTATTCTGGTCGAAGTTCGATTCCAATTGTTCTTGCCCCTGCAAGACGAGCGTTTTCTACGGCCTCTGTCCACATTGGATCTGGAACGATCACTTCATCAACACCTTCAGGATCAATAATGCATTGATAAGTTACGTAGAGTGCGTGCATGGCCCCATTAGTAATAGAGATATGTTTAGCTTCTACGGGAATGCGGTTGTATTCTTCTAATTTTTTAACTAGGGCCTCACGCAATTCGGGAATCCCATTGTTTGGAATATAGTGGGTCTTATTTGCACTGAGAGCAGCACTTACTGCATCCTTCACGAGTGGATGAACATCAAAGCTAGGATCTCCCGATTCAAAGCGGAAAATTTTTTGTCCTGCTCTTTGAGCAGAAATGAGTTTTTCGCGAATAACGACGATCTTTCCCAACGAAATGTTGTCTAGGCGGTTCATGAGAGTCTCCTGTCATCAAAAAAGTTGCAGCTATTTTAGTACATCGAGAACTTACAGCGCTTTTTAAGAAAGGAATCAAAGGCGACATCAGTTACATACTTCTTATTGAAGAAGACGTTTCCACCTTTGCTATGATCTGTATACCATAGATCCTTAACCGGAACATTACAATTTTTGAAACCTTTCTTTTTTATGATGGCCGTACTGCCTGCTTCTGCCTGGGCAATTCCTACCGGCCAATCTGCAAGAGCGTGAGTTTCAATGACAACACCAGATCCTTCATAAGAAACTCCTGGGTTCAAAGCGGCACCACTTCTATCTTGCGATAATGGAGTTTCTTTTAAAGCTCCACTTACAATTTCTTTTGTTTTCCCATTAAACACAACTTCTTCACGTGTTGGGAGTGTGACGATGACAACATCTTTATCAGAATCCGATTCATAACGAATGGCCGGAAGAACTTCACGCGGAAAAAATGTCAGGAGTTTTAAGTGGCCATGGCTTTCAACCTCATCTGGAGAATCCCAAATGAGCAGACCCATGTCTGAACGGGCGAGATCTTCAAACATAAATTCGAATTCGCGGCCTACGCCAAAACCACCCATCGGGACAGAATTATTTCCACCGTAATTTGTGAATTTGAAACTTTTCATCAGTTCATTTCCATCATCATCGCGGTTCGAGCAGAAATCCCAGCGCAAATGATTGCGAGTACGGCAAACAGTGCCCATTAAATGTTCTTCATTAGAATCTTTGAGTGGTGCTTGAACAATAGTCTCATCATGAATGATGATCTCTCGGGCCAGCACGGGTGAAGTCAAAGTTGTTAATGTTAGAAGTGAAAGTAGAACTTTAGAATTCAATTTCATGCGTTTTCTCCATGGACTTTCGCCGTCCCAAAAACTCGTTCGTTTAAAACATTTTCTCCAATGAAAGGCCAAACGTTTTTTTTGAACTTTCTTTTTCGTCGTGCGCCCATGCACATTGGCAGAGCGAGATGCTCGGTTAATTTTATCAAGACGAGTTGATTCAATTTCTATCTATCTTAAGCGACAACCCGAGCGAAAAATATTGGTCAAATTATTCCCGACTGAAAAGCTTTTTTAATTTTCACGTTAAAAATTTTAAAACTAGGCTAAAATATTAAAAGAATTAATTAATTGCGCCGTTAAGAAGTTTGAAAAAATGAATTAAGCGTTAACCGATAGTGACAATGACAAGGAGTCAGAGAATGGAATTAGTCGAAATTTTTAAGCAAGGTGGCTTTATCATGTACCCGCTATTGATTTTTTCAATTGCCGTGTGGACAGTCGCCATTCAAAAAATCTGGTTTCTGATTGGATTTAAAAAACAAGCAAAATATTTTTATGATGAAGGAATTCGCATCATTCATTCTAAGCGTTTCAATGAAATGGAATGGCTTTACAAAAACTGTCCGGAAATTATTGCTAAACCACACTCAGCTATTTTTGAAGAAGCTTCTTCTTCTGAAGAGTGGGATGCAAGAATGCAAAGAAGATTAGCTGAAACACAAATGGGATTAAAGAAAAACGTTTGGGTACTAGGTACAATTGGATCTTCAGCTCCATTCGTTGGTCTCTTCGGTACAGTTTGGGGGATCATGGGATCATTCAAAGCTATCGGTGCTGCAGGGAAATCTGGATTTGCCGTTGTTGCGGCTTCAATTTCAGAAGCTCTTATCGCAACAGCAGCAGGGATCTTGGTCGCGGTTATCGCGGTTATGTTTTACAACTATATCCAAATTAAAATTGGTGAAGCTCTAGCTGAATTTAGAAATGGTCTTGGTGACATGGCCGAACAGTTTAATGCAGCTAAGAAATAGCGACAAAATGCTCCAGTGGAGCATTTTGATTGTGAGAGTGAAACAAAAGAAAAGGTGAGCGTTTTTAAGTGAGTTCGCTTTTCTGAAGTAAAAAAAAGGAAAGAGGTTTTTTATGGCCATGGGAAGTTCAAATCAAAACTCAGGTGATGATGACGCTATCGTCGC
>CAMLRB010000217.1 GCA_946482295.1 uncultured Bacteriovorax sp.
TCATGACTTTAAAGTCATCCTTGTAAATAATATTACCATTTGTATTTTAGCGATAACTGAAACAAAAAAGGAGTTATCGTGAAAAAATCTCTTTAAGCAGTCATTGTTGTTCTACTATCCTCAATCGGAGCGAATGCAATGGTTTCAAATTATAGAAGTATAGGTTCAGAAATTTGTTTCTGAGACTAATGATAGAACAGGTTCTAATAATGAAAAAGGAAAAATATGTGGAGTAATAAGTACAAAGGATTAATCCTCCTTTTAGTCTTAATTTTAGGATACGTGTCACTTATGGGTGACAACAACGAAAAGAAAGTTCTGAAAGTATGGATGAGATTTCAGCCAAGCTCGGTAGATCCAATGGATTATGACCTTTCAGAGCACCATTCGGCAATGCGTTCAGTATTTGCCTCATTAGTGAGTATGTATCATGTTGGTAAGATCTATCCGCAAGTTGCATCAAGCTGGAAAACTTCCAATGATAGCAAAAATTGGATGCTAAAAATTGATGATAAATGGACCTTTGCAAATCATGAGAGAGTTACTCCAGCTATCGTTTTGAAAAATTTTAAAAGAATAATAATTCTTAACAATCGCTCTAATTCTAAATCAGGTGTCCTCGAATTTTTGGAAGGCGCTGAAGACTTAAAAGATTTCAATACTGAGATAAAAGGTCTAAGCATTACAGATGATTCTATAATTTTTAATTTTACGAAATCCATGCCTGATTTTTTAGAAAAGATCTCATTTGGACTATATGGAATTGCACATCCTTCGGACTATAACGAAAATGGTGAGTGGATAGATAAAAAGAAAGGAATTACGTCGGGATTATACAGAATTACAGATTGGAGTGAAGGAACATTCAATTTAGAAGTGCGTCCTGAAATGATTAAAAAAAATGATATAAAAGTGATTCGTAAGGTTGAATTTAATTTTTCAAAAGATTTTTATGAAACATTGAAAAGTGATCTTATGATTCGAGAAAAATTTAATCCACTCATAAATTTGGATGAATGGACTTTTGGTTCAACTCGCACTGAGAATGCTATTACATATGTAAAAGTTATGAAATGGGATGTGACTGGAAGTTATTTTAACAATAGAAGCAATCGGCAAAGATTAAGAAGCCTATTCTATGAAAGCTTGAAAGAAGAAGGTTTTAATCCAACACTTTCTTTTTTTCCATTGACAATAAAAAATGTAAAAGCGTTTGATTATAAAGCTACTAATATTGAGAATTTTCCCAATCAAACATTTTCAAGCCAACCTTATTTTTATTCCGTAGGTGTTCTGCCTAATGGGAAAAAAGAATTAGGGAAAATTTTTGAAAATGGATTCAAAAGTTTCACAAAAAAATTAAATACCTCCCCAGTAATCACCGAGTTTCCAGAAAATGAATCATTAGAGAAGCAGTTGTTTGATATTCAATTTTTAGGCACGGCAGTTTTGATTGATGATCCAATGGATGACATTAGGTTTATGTTTCGATCTAAAGAAGGAATAAAGTTACCTGATGAAACAGGAGAAATTCTTGAATTATTGAATCATCGTGATTTCGATGTTCAAAAAGTTAATCAGCTTTTATGGGATCAAGCTATTATTTGGCCGATCAGGCATTCAACGACAGGGTTTTGGATTAAAAATAATTCTAAGATTGACCTCTCTGAACTTAATACTGTTATGCACCCAATTGATTTCCAATTTGTTCTTTGGCAATAAGGACATTTTAAAATGCTTAATCTCTCCCCCTGGTATTATCGTAATTTAATTTCGGAAAGAGTGATTATTGTAAAGAATGATATTTATGATATTGAACTTTTTGATGGAAAAAAATATTTTGAATCTAATGCTTTTTTGAATCCGGAATTGAGACCCCAATGGTTAGGAAAATCAAAAATCTATAAAGATTGCGATGGTTCAGGTACTGATAAATATAAAAATATCGCCGTTTATAAAGGCATATCGGAAGCATTAGAAAGATATGCTTTTTATCAGTCAGCAGATCTTCAAGAAAAAGAGTTTTGCTTTGATTTGAATCCAACTACTACAGGAATGGCAGCTTTTCCGCATTTTTCAGTTAAATTTGCCAGGGAAAATGCTAGGAAAGAAGCAGTAGAGAGGTGGGCAATTCACCAATTTAACCATGGCCTCATTCCTGTCATACAACGTAAAGACTTTGGTTCAATAAATGTTTATGAGCTTTCAACTCCTTTTTACGATCTAAAAACATGCGTTCTGCATCTTAAAAACAATGACCAGCACGTTTATTCATTCGCAACAGACTCAACAATTTCAAAAGCGATTGAGAAAGCTCAGATAGAACTTAGTCGAAATAAAGCCGTTTTAGAAAAACTAAAATTGTTCGATAAAGATGCTCTAGAAACAGTTGATCGCACACTTGCATTTTATGCTTCAAGTGAAGGATTTGAAAAATTCAATACTCTGGTAAAATCAGCTCCAGATTCTATAGTAAACATTAATCCTAAAATTCTTTGCGATAAAGAATTGATTGGGCCGTGGACAAAGTATACAAAAGTCTGGCGATATCTACTCGAGGATTCTTATTTTGATTGCTCAAAGGATCAAACTTTTTTCATGTTCTAGTTTTCTTTTTTTAATTTCTTCCCAGCTGCGAAACCAAAAGGATAGTGGCACCTTTAAAGTGTTTTTAAAAACTCCACTAGCTGATAAATTTCTTGCTCACTTAAAATTATCTTTGGCCTCTGCTGATTTGCTTGCCCAGGCCTCTTCACATCTCCACCGCGCATATAAAAACGTACAACACCATCGAGTGTAGCAACTGATCCGTTATGAAAGTAGGGAGCACGTCGAGAGATATCACGAAGAGAAGGAGTTTTAAAAAGATGTTGGCCGTTTCTTCCTGAGTCTGTCCCGCTCACTCCGACGTCCCAAAGTTTTTGATCATTGAAGTCGATTCCTTTGTGACAGAACAAACAGTTCGCACGAAGGGAACTGAAAATGGTGAATCCTTTTTTTGCATCTTCAGAAATGGCATAAGAGACACCTGAGCGATAACGATCGAATGCAGAGTTGCGAACGTTAATTGATCGTTCGAAGCTCGCAATTGATTTTAGGATTGTGTTCTCAGTGATTCCTTCTTGTGGATAGTACTTGTTGAAAAGTTCAACGTAGTTTGGAATTTGATAAAGCTCATCAATAAGTTCATCCATCTTTTGATTCATTTCAAGTGGTGAAATAATTGGAGTGAGTGCTTGTTGTTCAAGTGATGAAGCTCGTCCGTCCCAAAAAAATACAGAAGCATTTTCAAGATAAGCAATTGATGGAGTTCTTCTCAGTAAAGGAACACCATTATTTCCAATCGCAGTAGGACGTCCATCACTCCAACCAAGTTCTGGTTGATGACAACTCGAACATGACATTTTGTTGTTTCCAGAAAGTCTGCGATCGAAAAATAGTTCGCGTCCCAAATCAACTGATGCATGCGACAAAGTTACTGCGCTCAAAATATAAATAATTAAATTCATATTAAATTTTAATTTTTTATTCGGTATTGAATTTTAAATATTGAGTAATTAAATCAGGATTGTTACCTTTGCGCCATAAATAATTTCAAGGAAATCAAAATGCATCTAGGTAGAATGCTCGCAGGAGCTTTATTATTTTTTTCGGCATCATTGAGCGCTAACGAAGTGGAAAGATGGACTTCTCTTACTTTACAGGCCATTAGAATAAATAAAACTAATCCACCGATTGCCTCTCGAAATTTAGCACTTCTTCAAACTGGGATGTATGACACTATCAATTCTATCATACCCAATTATACGCCCTACCTTTTACAAACAAAGCCAAATTCCAATGTAATTATCGATATTGCAGTTGCAAAAGCTTCACGCGACATTCTCGCAAAAATATATCCAATGCAAGTTTCTGAGTGGGATGACAATCTTCAAAAAACTTTGAATAGATTTAGCAATGAACAATTGAAACAAGAATCAATGCTTTTTGGGGCATTCATCGCTCAAAAAGCTTGGGAGAGCAGACAAAACGATTTGAAATTAAAAATCAGTGATGAATTTATATCACTCGCTGGTGATCCAGGAGTGTGGGTTCCAACTCCACCAAAATTTGATCCTCCACTTTTACCGAATTGGGGAAAAACAAAACCATTTGGATTGTTACGAGGTGATCAATTCAGACAAGATGGTCCACCAAAATTTTATTCATCTGAATACGCAAAAGATTTCCAAGAAATTAAAGATTATGGTGCAAAGGTAGGAAGCAAACGCTCTGATGCCCAAACACTGATTGCAAAATTTTGGGCCGATGGTGCTGGCACTGTTACACCACCAGGGCACTGGAATCTAATTGCAATACGGTTAATCAAATCAAAAAAATTAGACATTGTTGAAACATCAAGACTTCTTACTCTTCTCAATATGGCGATGGCCGATGCTGCAATTTCAGCTTGGGATATGAAATATACATTTAATTGCTGGAGACCAGTAACTGCAATTCATGAAGCTGATCGTGACGAAAACGAACAAACTGAGATGAACACTTCTTGGGAATCATTTATTACAACTCCTCCGTTTCCAGATTATGTTAGCGGACATAGTACATTCAGTTCTGCTGCCGCAACTATTTTAGAACTATATTTCGGTACAGACAAAATGAGTTTTTCAACTGATTCAGAAGGAGCTCCAGGTGTCATCCGTACATACTCTAGATTTTCTGAAGCAGCATACGAAGCGGGAAGAAGTCGCATCTACGGAGGGATTCATTATGAGTTCGCCAATCGTGATGGCCTTCGTGCAGGAAGAAAAGTTGGAGAGTACATTTACTCGAACTATCTTTTAAAAAAATAAAATTTTAAAAAATTGTATCTATAAAACGCACCTAATTTGATTAGGACAGGTGGACTTTATTTATGATCAGAAATTTAATTGTTGGTTTTGTCTTTTTACTTCTTTCGACTTCTGTTTTTGCACTTCCAGTGGCCCAAATTACAGGATCAGACTTAACGCTTGTAGGTGAAACAGTTACGTTATCAGCTACAAATTCATCAGGAGTGGGGCTTAAGTATCGTTGGAAATTACTGGCGCGTCCGGCTGGCAGTAACGTACAGTTAAATGCAAACACAAATTCAGAAGCAACGTTCACCTCAGATCGAAAAGGTATTTATTTATTTGAACTTAGAGTTCTCGAATCAACGTCATGGTCTGCACCTGTTTATCACACAGTATCTACCATTGTTTCAAATGGTGATGTTGTTCTTTCACCTGAAATTTATGAACCTTCAATCTTATGTCAACTCACAATGGGATTTTATGATTGTGAGGAAGTCATCAAAGATTTCACTGTAGCTGAACCGGGTTCTGATTATTCTCTTGTTTTAGAAAATAACGGAGTCAAAAAAGCATTTTTAAACTTGAACGGCGAAGAAATCACAGATTATTATCAACTCAGTGGAGAAACGGAAACTGTTGTTAAAAAAGTAACTTTAAATTCTGAAAACCAACTTAAAATTCGTTTTGGTCGTCCAGGTTCATTCAGCGAACTCAACGGACATATTTCTTTGAAAATTGTTAAGAATCAAATGCCTGTTGGCAACAATACAGCCCCAGTTGTTACGGCCCAACCTTTGAATTATTACGATAGTGAAGGCGGATTCACTCAGTTAACAATTACAGATATTGATGCCTCTGACACTCATACTATCGCAGTTGTCATTCCACCCAAGTTTGGAGAAGTGACTGTCGAACAAAATGGAAAAATTACATATAGTCCAGATTTATTCAGCTATGAGAACGATGAAGTCGTTATTCTCGTTCGCGATAATGGATCACCTCAAAAAGGGACAGCTTATGTTTTACCTATTAATTATATTAATGGAAAT
>CAMLRB010000218.1 GCA_946482295.1 uncultured Bacteriovorax sp.
CATGCCTTCGGCTCCTTTCCTACTGCGAACACATTCTTTAGTACAATTGTATTTTCAACGTCTGTGAAGCTTGAAAGGTTAAAATTGCCAGGGTTATCAATGTGAGCGGTAAAAAGCCTTTCGTAACCGCTAGGAAAAGGAAGAACAACAGTGTTGGCATTTTTTAGTTCAGCTGAATATTCACCTGTAACTACAAGCTCTCGACCTTCTTTCGTTTGCCATTGAAGATCAAATTTGGTTAACGTTTTTTTTTCATTTGGCTCGAGCTGATTTAAAATTTTTAAAATTGATTCTTGCTTTCCTTTTTTTAATAGTGACTTTTCAAGTTTTCCGTTTTCCGGTGACTGTAACGAATATTTTAGAGAAACTCGGATGCTTCCACTTGGTTTGAAGGTCATTTCCTTTTCAATTTTCGAATAGTTTTTATTTTCAACGTCTGGATTGACTGCTTGAGGAACAAAGAGAGCATCAGCGATCGAATCTTGGGCACACGCCAACTGAGTAAGTTGCGTGAGAACAACCAACCATTTAAGTCCGACAAACATCCTAAGCTCCTCTATTCAAAAATCTATTCGCTAATGAATATCGAAACTTTTGGTAAAAATGTTTAGTCCAAATCTAAAATTAGTACTACATTTTATCACTCTGTGGATCGTAAAAAATAGAAGGAGAAGCGTATCTCCTCTCGACCAAGGTCCGGGGCACAGGAGAGAATGGATTCATCCCCTCATCAAAAAAGTAACGGGCACTCAAGCGGTGAAGGCCAGAAATGTTTGAGCGAAACGCCACCAATGACGAGATAAGCACGTCACGATAGAAACACGTGAAAGTAGAATGCCGTCATTGCTTAAAAATTCGGCAATAGAGTTGTATTAATTTTTATGTGTCGGTGACAACAAATAAACCTATTAATTAAATTTAATTCCAACTATTTTGAATAATTCTCGAACATTTTATCAACTATATTTTCAATTTCATTAATGTTCAAAATTTTATATTTTTTTAATAATATAGTTCTAAAATTTAAAATCAGCGGGTCATCAATCGTTTTTTTTAAAAGTATGTAATCTATATTGACTGACCAATATTCATATTGAGTTAACCATTTATTCAAGTCTATGCCACGTTTGAAAAAGTAGCCTGGTGTATGCTCAACAGCTTCTTCCAAATCTTCAAAAACAACTTGGCCTAGTTCACCATAACTCGTAAATTGAAATTCATGACGTTTTAATTCAGTATAATTAATTTTTCCTTCTAAAACTTTCATAATAATAGCTTCATACTTTAAAAGAGGATGATTATTATTCATTTATTTGCCCCATGGCCAATGTTTAACTTTTCCTGGAATATCGATGTGCGGACGATTTTTGTCGCCGAACTTATGCCAATCTATTCTTCCAATATTTTTTCCAGCCTTGTCTAAGCCGATTCCACCTCCGCCTGCCCTAGGATAATTTCTAAACCATACCTCATACCCTGCCTTTGAAGCTCCACCTGCAAAAGAGGTTCCAACACACCTTTCGGGTTGCTCTGTGTAATTGGAACCTTTATCAAATTATCTACTAAACGTGAGAAGTAATAAATCGTTTTCTTCATTACCTAATAAATCAAACCACAACTCATCCTGAGTTTTCTTGCGTGGATGATGGACTAATGATTCAAGTGGACGATGACTCTTTCGAATAACTGAGATCCAACACACTTTTCGGATTGCTATGTTATAAACGCTGTTTGTCCCGATAAGTGTGTTGGAACTTTCAGTTGGAAGAATTCTTAAATTTAATTAAATCTGCATAATCTGGATGTTCGGCATTTAATTTATTAAGAATTTGCTCTAAATTTCTAATTGACTTAAATAAACCTAAAATAAGAATGCAATTGCCATTTGATTCATAAAGATACACTCTTCGCTTTTTTATTTTAAACCTTACTTCACCCCATTCAATAAATCTCCTCTTCAACCCCCAAAACTTAACCACATGAACACCCTGTTCATCAATCAATTGATAAATCGGAGATATTTTCAAGTTCGTAAGTGGTGGGGTAATAAGAAATACAAAAGTCAAAATTACACTAATGGCAAGTGAAATCATAATATCATTTCGTTCAAACAGAACATAAACCATAAATGGAAGAATTATAAGTTTCGCTAAAATGGTAGGCTTATACTCTTCATAAATTAAGTGCATACTTTATTTCCTTTTTTTAATCACCAATCTTTTCAACTGTAATTTCTCAAAGAGGATCCAGCCAACGCACCTTTCGGGGTCATATGTTATAAATGCCGTTAGTCCCGATGATTGTATGGAAACTTTCTGCTGATGTCTAATGAGCCAAAGATTGAATTCTCTTGGTACTATTATTTACTATTTGGAAAAAACTTTGGGGGCCCTAAAATTTTTGTAACTTTCGTTACGACCTTATTTTCAAGCTTTAATTTTTGTATTTTGAAATCCATGTTCCTCTTTGATAGAGTCTCGATCAATTTACCACAGCCCGGTATATAGATTTTGTCTTTAGAATCATCCAACGACATGATAAACAACCAGTCTCCATCACTTAAATCCAAAGGGTATGCCAGTGCATCGTTGTTATACTTTAACCTTGTATTCGTCATTGGTTGAAACTCAATAACTCTATCAAGTGGATGCCAAGACTTTTCTACTTTTAGAAAAAATTTATTATCTCTAACTTGTACAGTTCCAAAAGCTATCGTTTTAGCCTTTTTTGAAAGATCTATATATCCCGAGGGAGCAAAGCATGTAGATGCGAACAGCGGAAAGATCGGTATTAGAGCTAACGAAAATATATGTAATTTATAATTCAATTTTTATTCCTCCGTTAATTCTAAACCATGAATGAATTTTTTTTGATAAACCCACCTAAAAAGAAGTTCCAAGCTGAAACCTCATTCTAGATAATCTTAAAAACTAGAGAGATAATATACCTTTTCAAGACTTGGGATTTTTTTTAAGCATCAAATATTTTGATATCGACCAATACATAAGATAATTACCAAAAAGAAATTGGGCTAGAAAAAACAAAACGAATAGAAAAAAACCTAAGTACCATCCAGGACGAATGCAAAAATCATTTCCTAAATCACAATCTTTAAAAAGTATTTTATAACCTCCTCCCCCCATAACAATTAAAAAATTTGCAGAAAGATACCCTATAACTATTTGAATTCTTTTCATGCTTTACATCACTCCACGACAGAAGAGAGTTTCCAGCCAACACCTTTCGGACTGCTCTGTGTTGCTGGAACCTTTATGAAATTATCTACTAATTGTGAGAAGTAATAAAACGTTTTCTTCATTCCCCAATAAATCAGACCACAACTCATTCTGAGTTTTCTTGCGTGGTTGATGGACTAACGGTTCAATTGGACGATGACTATTTCGAATAACAGAGGTCCAACACTCATTTCGGATTGCTACGTGATAAACGCTGTTAGTCCCGATAATAGTGTTGGAACTTTCAGTTAGTAATTCCCTTATTCAAATCGATTTCCGCACTTAGAACATGAATCCGCACTTCCTGCTCTATTCAAGTAATCCCAATAAAAGTGATGGTTGCAAATTGGGCACTTAATCTGACGAAATATAAAAATGGGTACTACTATTCCAATAAAAAAACATAATCCTGTAACCAGGAATTCATGTTTTCCTAATTGCATCCCATCGGTATTTGACAAATAAATGCCTGCTCCGCCGAACAAGAATAGAATAGTTGAAGCCAGATAAAATTTTAATGAATGTTTCTTTAGAACATATTTGAGAATCATTTTTTACATCCTTGTCTGTGATAAACGCTGCTAGTCCCGATAAGTGTGTGGGCTGGATTCGCGTTGCCAGTGCAACTTCGGTAATTGAAAAAAGGACACCCAAGTCCTATGCTTAAATTACCACATTAAAGTAAAGGAGTTGCACTTGAAAAAGTACTCGAGGGTGTCGTATGAAGTACGATGCCAAATCAACGCGTATTTGGAAACAAAAATCTCTATTCCCGTCATCGCAAAACGTTTGGGGTTTCACAAATCCACCATTTATCGTGAGATAAAAAGAAACAGTTACTGGAATCTTTATCGACCGGTTTTTGCCAATCAGCAGGCGCAAAGACGATTCAAGGCCTGCAAACGCAAAACTAAAATCTATGGAAGCGTTGAAAAAATTGTTCAATCCGGTCTAAAAGAAGGTTGGAGTCCTGAACAAGTTGCTTGCCGTATTCGATTCGAGAAAATTACAAATCTTAGTCACGAAACGGTTTATCGTTATACGCGTTTAAATCCACAATTTAGACAATATCTTCGTTGGTATAAACGAACAGGTTATGGTCGGTATCGACAGAGACTTGAACGTCCTTTTTGGATGAAAAGTATTAAACATCGGCCTGCTATTGTGGATAGAAGATCAAGAATTGGAGATTGGGAAAGAGATACAATGTACATTAAGGATCGAAAAACGATTCTAGTTCTAACAGAAAGAAAAACACGTTACACATTACTTTCAAAATTAGACACACATCAAGCAAGAGAAGTTGCGGCTAAAACAACAAGCTTACTAAAAGAAACGGGTAGAAAAGTATTTACCGTAACCAATGATAATGGTGGTGAGTTTAGATTTAAAGAGAAAGAACCTTATCAAGTGTACTGGTGTGAACCACATAAACCTCAACAACGAGGCTCAGTTGAAAACACCATTGGAACAATCAGACGATATATAAAACGCGATACAGATGTTAAAGATATAAATTTTGAAAGGATGATCAAGATATTAAACTTGAAGCCTCGAAAGGTGCTTGACTACCAAACACCTTATGAGGTCTTCTATAATAAAAAAGTTGCACTGGCAGTGTGAAGATAGCTTGGAACTTTATGTATTTAACTAATGCGATAGAAGTACCTGAAAGTTTTTGGATGTAGTCCATCTTAATGAGTCACATCGAGGGTGTCTGTTATATAACAAAGGCCCTATGAAAAAACATAGGGCCGATTTTTTATTTTTTAAGATGATTGCACCAAGTAAACCTATCATTTCCAATAAAATTTTACAGATACATATATTATTGAAATAATCACAGCTACTGCGACTAGAATGAAATAACCGAATCCATCTAATAAATTCCAAACTTTTGTTAAAAGATTTCTCATTTTTATAACATACCTCTTGGGTCAGGTGGAAAACTTTTATTATTCAACAAGCTATCCAGCAAACTATTAAAGTCATTAAATAAATAACCTTCTTGTCTATTTAAACTATCAATTTCTTCTTTGAGACTTTTGTAATGACTCAGATCTTCAACCCCGCACGAAACTTTTCGACGGTCTGAGAATTGCTTCATTAACTCTTCTTTCCGTGCCGTGATTTGATCTAATCTATGATTCAAATACATTAGTCTCATTAAGAAAGTTGGCTCGCCTGGGGGTTTAGGAAAATTAGGAGGAATTATAAACCTATAACCCCACCCCCAAAGTCCTAAAGGATCAATTTTATTTGTCGGTGAATTTTCAACATATCTATATAGGTTTGTATCTTCTCCAGAGAATCCAATTGGATCTTCAGAAATAAATCTTCCTATAGATGGATCATAATATCTCGCTCGATAATAATACAACCCAGTTTCAAAATCCCACTCTCTCCCAGTATACCCAATAGAATCATGACTCTCAAGCGCATTATCTTTCGTACTCACTGGTGAATCCGCTAACGTTAAACCAAAAGCTGAATATTTAAAAAAACTTCTTACTGACCCTTGAGAATCCGTAGTCGATCGAATCGAACCTAAACCATCCGTATGATAATAATAAGGACTCCCACTTCTAATTACTTCTAGAG
>CAMLRB010000219.1 GCA_946482295.1 uncultured Bacteriovorax sp.
GCCTGTAAAGAAAATTAACAATCTTTAGTTTAGCTGACATAAATTGTTAGAAATACTCGAATATGAGAATTAACAAAAAGGATTTGGTGATCAGTCTATACTCAAAAAAGTCCTATTAAAATTTCGAGCGAGGTAATCATGACTAGAGACGATTTTAAACAAACCTTAATCCGCCAATACACGGAAGTGATTGATGAGATGATTGTCGAAAGTGAAACCGTCTATCGTAGTCAGCTCAACGTTGAAGAACTCGATTATAAAGTGAAGTCCTTGATAAGGGCAGCTAGGGTCGATGGTTTAGAAGAGACAATAATTTACGACCTTATTGAGCGTAAAGTGCCTAACTTTAGGAAGCTCTCAGTCCAAAAGGCCGCATAGACTTAGTATGTCCATTTTCCAACGAGATGGGCAATCCAGGTTAATCCTGCAATCCAAAGTGCGACACCTATAAAGATGGCCACTGATGAAATCTCAAAATGTGTCTTAGGAGACATGTGCATCGGTGGTTCACGGTGTTTTTTCAACCCACTTAATTGGTTAAATTCTGATTGTGCATGTGTGGCCATAAGCACCTCCATTTTTTAACCTGCAAATTACGGGACAAAAAGTCAGTAAAATTTAGTGACTCTGTTTTTTACTCTAAAGAGTGTGGTATTTAGCTGCACATGAAAAAACTAAACTTTATTGTTCTCTCAGCACTTCTCTCGGTGATGGCATTCTCTGCGTCTGCCTCACAACTCGTAAAAACTTTTGATGGAGGCGCGGCCCGTTGTCAGGAAGGGGCCGATATCGGCACACGTGCTTACCAACTTATTCTTTTGAACGAGTCGAACACAAATACGCACAAAAAACTTGATTTTAAAGTGCGTTTATTTGCTTGCGGTATAGATATTAAGTTTCGCGAAATAAAACTTAACGACCTGGTTGCTCAGCCTGTACTTAATGTTGAAACAAATACGCTTGGAACGATTTATACAAAACTTACAAAATCAAAATTGATGGCCTATACAGAAATGGGCGAAGTGTTTGGACAAGCTCAATTGGAAGAAAATGAAAAAGGAGAAATCCTTACATCAATCACGATTCCGCATCTTAAAATGCCATCGCAACTCGTGCTCAATCTTGAATCGGTTTTTGTTGTTCGCTCTGTAGAAGGAGCTGAACTCATGAGAGGGCCGATGGTTGCGGCCACTTATCTTTTAAACATTAAGTAACACTAATACAGTAGAATATTCTCACGTTGATTGAGGAAGGTCTGATGACCTTTCTCTTCTATTTTTTTGAGTTCAGAGTACGATCCCAAATTATTCACCCAGTGACGAACTTCATCTGTTCCATTGATCAGATCGATCGCTAGTTTGTGAAATTCATATTCGTAAGGTTTGCTGTGAAATTCAAAGGCATCACCGAGTTCACGTTTGAATTCACGACAGAGCATTTGAGAAACGGCCCATGATTTAAATTTATGGTTGATTGTTGGATGGATGTGAACACCACCGCAATTTTTTCCCTGATGCTTTTGAAAAGTAGGAAGGAAAATAATCGGTCGAAGATTAAATCCTTCAGAGAGTCCTTCTTCATGCAGGCGTTTTAATACTCTCTCACAAAAAGAAAAAGATTCTATTCCGGGAAAACCAGCTACTTCGAGAGCACGAGTTGTTCCCCGTCCTTCTGATACGTTTGTACCTTCAAAGAGTACAGTTCCTGCAAAAGTAATTGCACCTTCAGCTGTGGGAAGATTAGGAGAAGGAAGCACCCAAGGAAGACCTGTGTCTGTCCAGTACATTGAACGCTTCCAATTTTTCATTGTTATGACGTCAATGTTGCAATCTGTTTTTAAAACTTTTTTTCCGAACATTCCAACTTCACCCATCGTTAGCGAGTGACGTTGAGGAATAGGGTAGCGACCAACAAAAGATTCATAACCTGGTTGAAGTACTGTTCCTTCAATCATTTCTCCAGCGACTGGATTTGGTCTATCGAGAACGACGATTTTTAAATCACGTCCAGCGACTTTTTCCATGATCAGCGAAAGCGTCGAGATATAG
Organism: uncultured Bacteriovorax sp.; assembly: GCA_946482295.1. The sequence continues at coordinate 2,049 of CAMLRB010000219.1, forward strand.
GTGTAAACGCGAGTTCCGACATCTTGAAGATCAACGATGAGAGTATCAAGACCTTCGAGCATTTCATCTGTAGGAGTTCTCGTCTCTGAATAAAGCGAATAAACAGGAATTTTAAAATAAGGGTGAACGTAGTGAGATGTTTCCACCATATTATCTTGAACGTCAGTCACAAATCCGTGTTGAGGTCCGAAGAGTTTTTTGAGACGTGATCCAAAGAGTTTTTGAAGAAGCTGAACACCGGTATTGAATTGAGAATCGATCGAAGCACTATGACAGAGGTATCCGATATTTCCTTTGATTTGATCTTGGAGAGTTTTCTCCGCTACTAATCGCTCAAGACCCGTCATTACTTTTGTCATAAAACTTCCTAGATTCCTTTCCGTGAATGTTTAACTCCCTAAATTTTTGAACAGCATGGAATTTTTGTAAAGGATTACTTTATCAACTGACAGTTAAAACGCTAAGATAAAAGGACACACACACGTAAGTCGATCGGAGACATTCATGAAACAATATCATCAGCTCATGCAGCATGTTCTCGAGCATGGAACAAAAAAAGAAGACCGCACAGGGACAGGAACGCTTTCTGTTTTTGGATACCAGGCCCGTTATAACTTAGCAGAGGGTTTCCCTCTGGTGACGACAAAAAAACTTCACTTGAAGTCTATCATTCACGAACTTCTTTGGTTTCTCCAAGGAGAAACGAATATTAAATATCTTAAAGATCATGGCGTATCGATCTGGGATGAGTGGGCGGACGAAGAAGGAAACTTGGGTCCTGTTTACGGCTCTCAGTGGAGATCATGGCAGGGAGCAAACGGCGAAACTATCGATCAGATCGAAAGCGTCGTGAATCAAATTAAAAAAAATCCTGACTCAAGAAGATTAATAGTGTCTGCATGGAACGTGGCCGAAATTGAAAAGATGGCCTTACCTCCCTGTCACGCTTTCTTTCAATTCTACGTGGCCGACGGAAAACTTTCTTGTCAGCTTTATCAGCGCTCAGCGGATATTTTCTTAGGTGTTCCTTTCAACATTGCTTCTTATGCGCTTCTCACGATGATGATGGCCCAGGTGACAGGATTACAATACGGTGATTTCATCCACACTATGGGGGACGCCCACTTGTATCTTAACCACATTGATCAAACAAAATTACAACTCTCACGTGAGTGTCGTCCACTTCCAACGATGAAGATTAACCCGAATGTAAAAAGCATTTTTGATTTCAAGTTTGAAGACTTTGAACTAGTGGGTTACGATCCACATCCCCACATCAAAGCGCCGGTTGCTATATGATCGTCAGCATGGTGGTGGCCACAGGGCCAAAAGGCGAAATCGGAAAAGATAACAAACTTCTCTGGCACATTTCAGAGGACCTGAAAAATTTCAAAAAAATCACATCGGGAAAAATGATTGTCATGGGTCGAAAGACTTATGAATCCATTGGAAAACCTCTTCCCAACAGAACAAACGTGGTTATTACCCGCGATGAAAAATGGCAAGCACCAGAAGGAGTCATCGTCGTTCATGATCCACTCATGGTGTTTGATCTTGCGCTGGAATTAGAAGAAGAAAGGAATGTTGAAAATTTTGAGATGATGGTAATCGGCGGCGGTGAGATTTTTGAAATCTTCATGCCATACACCCAAAAAATTTATCTATCAGAAGTTCCTTACAACGGTGCTGCCGACGTTTTCTTTCCATCTTTAGAGGCAAAAGATTGGGTGACGGTAGAAGAACAAAAATTTGATGGTTTTACTTTTAAAGTTTTAAATCGCGCGGACTAGTGATTATAAATATCTTCAGCGAATTCGAGAGCATCAACTCCATCAGTTGATTTCATGTGCGCACTTTTCTTAACTAAAAAGAAAGTGTGCATCCATGTTTTTTTTAACCAAACTTTTAAATTGCTGTAGTGAGAAGCGATGGCCGGCAATCCTTTTGGTCCCAAAATTAATTTTTCTTGTTCTTTAGGAGAAATGGCCCCATAGCCAATGGACATGACGACATCACGAGTTCCCATGAGAACACCTATTTTCCAATCGTGGTAACGTTCGAAGACGGGTCCAATATCTTTAGCGACATGTCCGTCATTATAATCAATTTCCAATCCAACATTAGAAAATGCTCGCTGAAAAGATTTAAACGATTGTTTTGAAAACTTTTTCCAGAAATCTTTTCCATAGTGAAGCCCAGGAGAGTCGACGATCATCGTTTTTTTAGCATCAGGAGAAACAATTGATTCGATATGTTTTCCATGAATCAAACTTCCGATAGCACCGGCGGAAGCTCCCCAAACAGTGACATCGTTAAATGATTTAAAATCGTCTATGAATTTTTGATCGCGTAGAAAATTTAGCGCAAGCAAAGTGTTGGTGTAACCGACATGATGAATTTTTTTACCATTATAATTTTCAACATGATCGCCGGCATGAACATCGCCCGTGCAATAAGGAAAATAAATCATCGTGTGATCACGAAAGGGGTTATAACTTCTGTCTGCTGTAAAAACGCTGAAACTTTTGACGTTGGGGATAGGATAGATCCAGGCCTTTGGAATCACCGCCGTACATGAAAGTCTATCCCAACAAACTCCACCACCCATAAATTCAACGAGCAATTTTTCTGAAGATCCACTGTTGAAAAAAATGTAGTATTGATCGCCATTTCCGCATTTAGCACCAGGAATAGCAATTTTTTTAAAATCGTGAATGAAATCTCTTGCCGAAGCTACGCTTGTTAAAAAGAGTAGACCAAGGATCAATGTTTTCACTTGATGGCCTTCATCTCATTCAGGTCACGTTCATAATCATCACGCCAGCTATCAGCGAGAATATTTTCTTTAAGACTTAATCCGCAATAAGTACGAGCAGCTGTGACGAGACGTTCTTCTTCTCTCGTAAATCCTAGATAAGGGACAAAGTTTCCATACCCTTTAATGAAGAAACTATCTTCTCCATTTTTATAGCTGTAATTTTGACATTGATTGGGATTGTTGCTGTCGATGAATCCCACTTCGTAACCATTAGGCATTGATCTCATTCCCATCACTAACCACGAGTGAGATGTGATGCCTTTTATCTGAAGTTTTTGATAGGCCACTTTTTGTTTGGTTTCTACGTAAGTGTAGAGTTGATCGAGAGAGGCCTTGAGTTTTGCCGGTTCCAGATGAGTGTCACCTTGAAGACCATCCATCCAGCTTCCTAACACAACTCCATCATAAATTTGCCAGTCGTTAAGTTCGGCCTGGATTTCTTTTTGAGCGAATTTAGAAAATTCAGCAAAGTTTGAAAAGCCTGGGATTGTGAAAACTTTTTCTCCACGACGGATTTCTTTGATAAGTTTTTTTAATTCTCGTGTGCTTGGTTTTTGTAATTCAGGACGGAAGACCGCAAGATATAAGATATTGCGCTGAAAACGTGAATGCCACCAGCACACACCACCATTAAAGAGTCCGCCATCATTTTTAAAACTCATGAGGTTGACTGGATCATAAGAAAACTCCCGAACTCTCATTTCGTTATTATTAAAACGTGAACAAAAGTCTTCTTTTGTGTGAGGAAGAGTTCCAGCAGAAACTGTCGTTGAAATACCCCAAAGTAAAATGATGAACTTCATAAGGCCCCTATTCGATAATAAGATCGTTTTTCAATTCGTTGGAACGTGTGCCTTCTTTTGCTGGAAAATAATACTCCAATACACTGGCCGCTGCTTCAATGGTTTCTTTGAGGGCAATCGCCAAATCACCTTGGTGAACTTTATCTGCAAACTGCAC
>CAMLRB010000220.1 GCA_946482295.1 uncultured Bacteriovorax sp.
AACTCAAGTTACAAGTGGAGATCAATCTTTAACAGTGGCGCCAAGTCATCCAACAGGTCTACATTGTTATAAAGATGCTCTCTACGACGGCCCTACATTGATACAAAGCTGTCCACAAGGGCCTAATGGAGGAATCAGTTGCGATAAAGGAAAATGTGCAGATGAAGGATATGTTTTTATTAACGGCCATCAGAAACAATGGAAAGGCAATAAATCCGGTACATGTTATGCCAATAGTGCCTGCGACAGTGGACGTGATTGTGTTAATAATTATTGCAAAATCCGAACACGCGTAACATCTGAAGGTGGAACAGAATTTTTAGAAACATGGGATGATAGCATAAACGGCTTTGGAGCAAAAGTATCAACTGGTTGCAGTTATGGTTATGTTAATGAAGGAGGCTCCTGCATAAATAAGAAAAAATGCGCTGAGGTTCCTAATGGAAATGTATTTCAAATTTACCAGGCAAAATCTAAGTCATGGGGAGAATGTTCGGAATATAAATGTAATGAAGGGTTCGAGCGAGATGGTTCATGGAAGAGATGTGTACAATCAGGAGCAAAAATTTGTGATTCATCAGCGATGGATAAATCTGATAAAGATATGTTTGGTGGACTCTTATTAAATCATGGTGAGAAAAAGACAATTTATAGCCAAGGAAATTTTAATTCTCATAATTATTCTGGAAAACTTAATAAAGCAACCTTTAGTTGTCACAATGGCGTTCTCTCTAGAAACACATTTGAAGACCTTGATATTCAAACTTGGTGCTCAGAACAAGGCTCAAGATGTGATTGCTCGCATTTTCGATGGGCATCGTTCTCTGAGGGCAATGGACAATTCTGTGAAGCGGGATCACCTAATACATCGATTGCGGTTAATCTAAAACAAGGAGAGGCCAAAGAAATCGATGCAGCTCCTGGCTATACAGGAAAAGTTAAACTTTATTGCTTTCTGGGAAATATACAGGCATCTCCCGTCTATCAAAATAGCGGTAGAAAAGATTATTGTAGAAAAAACTAAAATAGTGGAAACAATCTAATGAAATTTAATTTTTTTTTACTAATTATGATTTTTCCTGGCATTAGTAATGCTTTATTGAATGAGGCCATGTTAAAAAAGTTTAATGCTGATTATATCAAAGTTAGCAAACTTAAAGACAGCACAAATCCTGAGCTAAAAACTGTTGAAGAATTAATAGAAGAAAAAAATGAAGCTTTTTTCAAAAGTCTTGAGAAAAAAGTTTCAGCAACCGATCTGGAAATCATTAAAGCAGATATAAACAACACTCAAAAAGAGGATGCTATTAATATTGAGAAACAGTATCTTCAAAAAATTCAACCTACACAAGAAGTTTCCAGGCTATCAGAAGAGCAGTCTCAAACGCTTTCCGATCTAGTTGCAACTTCAAAAATGTTCCTTCATAAAAATGTAACCTTAGAAAAGAATCCAAGCAAAAAACAGTTAAGTTCAGCGCTCAAGGCTTCCCCCGCAAGCGTAAAAGATAAAAAACAACTTTCGACCACTATCCCCTCATCCCAACAGAATGCAGAAACGGAAGAGGAAAGAAAAATAAAATTATCGCAACGAGAAGCTTTATCATTTTCCAAAAAGAAGCCGAGTACTTTTAAATCAAATGAAGAAGATTCCCTTTTTGAAAAAGTTTCTAAGGCCTATAGTCGAAATTTAGAAAAAGTTATTTCGCTAGAAGATAACTAAAAAGTGCCACTATACTTTTTGCTTCGCAGTTGCTTAAAAAATCAAATAAAACGATCTAAATTTATATATCCGATTGTCGGAAGCTAAAACAAAAAATAGATGCGGATGCGAAACCAAAAGTATGATGACACCTCATTTCGTTTTATAATTCACCTTTGATCTAAAAAACTTAGAAACATCACACGTCTATACCTTTTAGGAAGGTTATCGCTTAGAGGGGGTTAAAACAGTTCCAAGCTAACTTCACACTGCCAATGCCAAGAATAAACGGCAAAAAAAAATATTTTTTTTACCTTTAATTCGCCCAATCTCTCCTAACCTTTTGTTTTATTGACTAATTCCTCTTGAGGAAAAATTAAAACGCCTCCATCACAACATGAACCGATAATGAAAAAAATTAAAAGCTCACCCAGGGGGAAAAAATGCGAGCAATCATTCTCATCTTCGCGCTCATGTTAACCATTACTGCTTGTGGAAAAAATGAAGATACAACAACTACATCTGGGAGTTCTTTCACTCTGACAGGTGGCGGTTCTTAATAAAAATTATTCCCTTCTTTCATCCCCATTTCATGATCAATTAATAATTACATAGGAAGATTTATGTACATTAATAGTGTTAAAAAAATTGCTGTTGTTTTTGCCTTAGGCACTTCTCCGTTATTTGCAGCGGATCTAAATATCACACCGACGTCACTAAAATTAAAAGTCTATAAGTTTGCCGTATCAACCAGTCCACTTTGCACAAATCTTATTACGGTCGTTGATAATGGTAATTCTCCAACTGAAGTTAATTTTTTGTCATCACCAAATCTTGGGAGTGGCGTAGTTGCAGACGGAACTTATCCTTGTGTTGTAATCGAATTCGCCGACAATATTAAATTTGCAACCGGGGTCAATTCGACATCTAATCACTGCGTGGCAAATATAGATAATGTACTCGACGTATGCCGAACAGATTCAGGTGGTACTAGTAAGTTGATAGATGGAACGACTACCACTTGTGGTGTTCAGGGAACAAACGATCGCGTTGCCATGTATCTTTCAACCGGATCAAGTGATACTGGAGCTGGTGGATCAGATGCTTTTAACCCACCCACGAGCATTGGCGATGCCGCTCATGGTTTCAACTTAACTTCAGCATTAGTGGTGAGTGGAACTTCCATTGGAAAATTCGTCGTCAACCCAACTGGAAAAGTTTGTGATACAGCAGATGCCGCTTGTGGAGGTGGCGGAGGAACAACGTGCGAGATGAATCCTCCAACATTTGGTTTTGCCAAAGTCGAATAACAATAGCTGGTGCCACTATACTTTTTGTTTCGCCGTCGCATAACAACATCTATTAAAATAAAGTTTAAAGAAAGTGAGAGAGTTTTTTCTTGGCATACTTTCGAGTGTGCCAAGAAAAAATCTTATCCGATCAAGCTACCAATCCCATAATGTCACTTCGAAGGCCAATAACAACAAAAGTTTCCAACACACTCATCGGGATTCAAATTTAAAGCTGCAATGTAAATTTATTTTACAGAAGATATGGATATTATAAAAATTAAATTGTGGATCGTAAAAAATCGATGGAGAGCTCATCTCCAGTCGACCAAGGCCCGGGGCACAGGAGAGAATGGACTCATCCCCTCATCAAAAAAGTAACGGGTATTCGAACGGTGAAGGCCAGAAATGTTTGAGAGAAACGCCACTACCGACGAGATAAGCAAGTCACGATAGAAGCACCTGAAAGTTTTTGGATGTAGTCCATCTTAATGAGTCACATCGAGGGTGTCTGATTTTATTAAAAGACCCTATGAGTATTCATAGGATCGATTTCATTTTTAAATTGTTGGAACCAAGTAAACTTAATAAAGGAACGAAAATTTTAAAACTTGCACTGGCAACGAGAGGCCAGTCAACACACCTTTCGGGTGCTCTGTGATAAACGCTGTAGTCCCAATAAGTGTGTTGGAACATTCAGTAGAATTCATATCACTTTCCCGATTTAAATCTTAGCAAATCAGACAAATCCTGATCTCTCCAAGATATTTTACTTCTATTAACTTCATGACCACAAGTATGATGCTTTCGAATTTCTCGTTCTATCTCTGTTACATCAACATCATTCTTACTATCACCTACCTTCTCAATAATGTGTCTACATTGGTATATATAAACAGTATCAGGCATTTCAATTAACAAATGCTTCTTAGATTGATCGCATTCTAATGCCTTTATATGGCCAAGTTTTATTACCTTAGTCTGAACTAGCTTTTCATGCTTGCGAAATCTTCTAAATTTGATTTTAAAAAAATTTTCGTTTATTTCGAGCTTGATGATTTGAGGAATTTGTTCATTCGCTGACATTACAACAAATGCAATTGGCATTATCACTATAAAATGAGTCACATATGTATATTTTTCAAGTTCTTGAAGTCCAGCAAATAAAAAAAGGTCCATTATCAATATGACAAAATAAAGTAGCAGCAGAAGATACCTTTTCTTTCCAATAAAGATTCGAGTTCCAGTTGGTTTGCCTATGAAATGTTTATTTTGTAAGTAAATCATAAAATTTAAACCATCACATTGAATGGTATTCAAAAAACATTATACATCCAATAAACGATCCACATCGGAAGTTTCAATCCATATTCCATTTCATAACTTAATCGCGTGTCCCATAAGTATCGACCTTTACCGAAACCTCGATTAGCTTCACCAACGTAGAATTCAATTTCAACAACCTTTTGGCTACGTGGATTAGCAGCTTTTGCTATCGCCAAATGATCATTTGCTTTTTGTAAATCTAGCAATGACCCGTTTAGAGACAATTTTAAAAGATAAAATTTCGTGACTAGTACGTTCACCTGCATGAGCAATTCTTTGTCCTCTGAATCGATTTTTATACTTTTCAGACGAACAAGACTTTCATTTATCCATGCCTGCGATTCATGAGGAAGACTTTGTAAATCATGGGCCACGTGATATCCCAATTCTCCTGCATGATACTTATTTGTCATTGCTCCTACAATTTTTCTCATGAATGTTGAGTATTGTGTATTTTTCTGTTTGAAAAGTAGCAAGATAAAACCTGCTAATTTTTTTGGCTCATCGTCGTATTGTTCAGCTGCTTTTATCGCTGCTTTATGGGCATAATCAGATCGATGAATGCCCAAATAAAATTCAACCAGGTCAATATAAACTCTCCATCCTTTGGCCGCTTCTAAGGATTTATCGAACATCTTATTAGAATTGATCATATCCATTTTTCGAGAATATTCGATTCCCTTAAGTGCATAAGAAAAAGCGATGTCGTGCCTTGTGAAATAGTTCTCACTAATGGATGCAGAGGTTTCTAGAGCAACAATCGCTTTATCATACTCCCCGTTTTTTTTATAACAGCATCCAAGATTGTAGTGATAGCAAGCCGAATCGGGGATTATTTCAATTGCACGTTTGAAATTTTCGATACAGCTATTAAGATCTTTGTTTGTTCGTGCCCAGCTACCTTGTCTTTCATAGGCTTCAGCCTTTTCAAAAGTTCTTTCAGCTTTTTTCAAGGCCAAATCCAAATATTTAAGATTGTTTTGTCGATCGCCTCTCATGCCGTAGTATGAAGATAATCCGCGATAAACATAATACGAAAATTTAGAATGATCTTGAGTGAGTAATTGTGTTTCTATTATTTGTTTTCCGAGCGCACAATCCCCCAACCGACAAACGAGAACTGCTCGGCTAATGAGCCCTTCTGGAAAATAAGCGTCCAGGTTAAGAGCAGCATCGACCATACTTAGCGCTTTTTTCAGATCTGCTTCGTTATCATTGTTTTGATAGAAATAAGAAAGGAATTGATAAGTGGGTATATATGTTGGATCATCAGCTAGATTTTTTTCAAGGATAACTCTTATCATATCCTTATGCATTTTATTGCTGGTGTTACAGTTAGCATCTACTTCAATTGCTTTCTCTATTCTTTTAGATAACCTTTCTTTTAGAGGAACAGAAGCCAAGCTATCTTCAAAATCTTTTGTGACAACTAGATGTTTTTTTGATTCGGTACTGATGTGTATTTCATTTTTCTCA
>CAMLRB010000221.1 GCA_946482295.1 uncultured Bacteriovorax sp.
CAGAAATCATCCGTGTCCTGGCCACTAGCTCTTATCAACCAGAAAAAACAATCAAGTTCATGGCCTATGCAGGTGAAGAAGTTGGGCTTTTAGGTTCGAAGGCCATTGCTAAGGATTTCAAAACTCGCAATGTTAATGTTATTGGTGTTCTTCAGTTAGATATGACGAATTTCAAAGGAACTAAAGAACTCGACATCGTTATGATGAGAGATTACACAAACGATGCGCAAAATGCTTTCTTAGGTACAATCATTGATCGTTATGTTCCAGATGTTAAATGGGGATACGATAAATGCGGATATGGCTGTTCTGATCACGCTTCATGGCATGCTCAGGGATACCCAGCATCTATGCCATTTGAGTCGAGAATGGGCGACATGAATCGCAATATACACACAGTAAGAGATACGCTCTCGGTTTCGAATAACAACGCTGATCATGCTTATAAATTTGCAAAAATGGGTCTTGCCTACGTGGTCGAATTAGATCGATAGGTGTTAGACCATTAGAACTTCTTAAGCTATACTCAGTCGTGTAACCAAAAAAATAGGAATTTTTATTGAGCACGACTGATTTTCCCGCCCTCCCAGACTATAAAGGCATCAAATCCCTTCTAGATACTGAACGTAAAACTCTCATTAAAATTCATTCTTTTGCTGAAAATGATGATTACATTCGTACTTCTGAAGATGCTGCGATCATTCTCGATTTTATCGAAAAGACGCAAACGGCGCTTTGGAACACCTTTAAACAATATCCTTCGCTTGTTTCCACATTTAATACTGAATATGTAAATTTTTTCGAATTTCTTCAAAGAGATACGATTCTTTCACTAATCTTTATTGATGATTGTTTGATGCCAGAAAAAGAAATTTTCTTTTATGGTCAGGATGGAGGACTCAATCCTGCCGTTCTTGAATTGCACTACAGTGTTTTAAAAAAATGGGTTGAGAGTAAAGAGGCCAATCACGTTGATACTCAAAAACTCTTAAAAGAGCAGTTTAGCTCAGATTTAAAATCGGCCAACCTCACTTGTCAGTGCGTGGCCTGTATGGCGGATTTTAGAACGCGCGTACGCGAAGTTGTTTATGAAGAGTGTTTAGCTGTCATCAATGAAACGAAAGCGCGAATTGAAGAACAAGTAGCGCAACAAAAAGACGGCGCCATTGCAGACGTCACAGTTTCTTACCAGAATCTTTTACGTTCACTTGATCGTAAGTTTCAAGGTGTGCAGTTTAAACTTAAAAAATCTTCACTCAATCGTCTTGAAGCACAAGTTAAACAATTAACTGAAGATACTTTTACATATCCTGGCGAACTGGCCCTAAATCACGCTCGCAATCTAATTCTCTTTTTCCACCGCCAGTTGCAAGAAGATGGACTTTCGATCGATCTGGTTAGTGATGAAGAGTACCAACGCTTCTTTAAGCAGCTTGGAAGCAACATTTGGAGACATGAAAAGTATCTCGTTGCTGAATTTAAGAAGCTCATTAAATCAATTCTCGTTTTAAAGAGAAAAGATATTTCATCTAACATTCTCCAGGAATATCTTGGACAATTCTGGATTCACTCGCACGCCCGTAAAGTTCCTAGAAAAATCATTTATCACATGGGGCCTACGAACTCAGGGAAAACCTATCACGCGATTGAAGCACTCGTTAAATCTCGTAAAGGTTGTTATCTTGCTCCACTACGACTTCTCGCAGCTGAACTTTACGATACGATGAACTCAAAAGGTGTGGCGACGACTCTACTTACCGGTGAAGAGGTTATCGAGATAGAGGGTGCAACTCACTACTCATCAACAATTGAGATGGCCAAACTCAATGAAGAGTTTTCATGTGCAGTTATCGATGAAATTCAGATGATCACAGACAAGCAAAGAGGGTGGGCCTGGACTCGTGCACTGGTAAATCTTCACTCATATGAAGTTCATGTTTGTGGTGATGGCTCAGTTCTTGATCTCGTTCGCCAGATTGTCGAACTCTGTGGTGATGAACTCGAAGTCAGAAACTATGAACGTATGACTAAACTGGAAGTCGAAGAACGCCCTATTACTCTTTCTCAGTTACAAAAGAGTGATGCCTTAATTGTATTCTCACGCCGAAATGCTTTGAGATATAAATTTGACCTTGAACAGCTGGGATTTAAAGTTTCGATTATCTACGGAATGCTCTCTCCGGAAGTTCGCCGCGAACAGGCCAGAAAATTTGATAAAGGAATTACTGATGTCATCGTAAGTACAGATGCGATTTCGATGGGGATGAACTTACCAATTAAACGAATTGTTTTTTCGACTCTTACTAAACATATTAATTCTCAGGAACATCCGATTACCGTCAGCGAGATTAAGCAGATCGCTGGTCGTGCTGGACGTTTCCAACGTTTTCCAATTGGGAAAGTGACGTGTTTGCAGAAAGTTGAAGAAGGCTTAACTGACATTAAAGATGCACTTGAATCTACTCTTGATCAGCAAAAGCAAGGTATGGTTGGTCCAGATTTAGATATTTTTACGAAAGTAAACAATGCTCTTTCTAGCCATAATCTTCCAATTTTAAAGCTCTCAGAATTTTTACGCCTCTTCAATACAATGACGTTCACTAAACCTTTTTATTGTGTTGACCTAAAAGAGATGATTGAGCTTGCAGAAACGGTAGAAGATATTGATCACGGAAACTCGCTTTCATCAGCTGAAATCTTCGGGTTTGCATGTGCTCCAGTAAACCTAGGCTTATTAGAACATGTTCAATACTATGTTTGGATTCTCAAAAAATATGTTTCGAACGAAGTGATTAAAAATGAACACATAAATCATAATTCTAATGAAATTGATTATCTCGAAACTACGATCAAATGTGTTGAGCTTTACCAGTGGTTAGCGAGACATTTTAACGGAAAAAATTTCGAATTCGACGATCGCGATTTACTTGAAAATAAACTTCTCGCTATTGAAAAATTGAACACGCTTCTTTCTGATAAAATCGTGCCAACTTGTTCAAGTTGCGGAGTGAAGCTTCCAGAGGGGGCTAAGTTTCCCATCTGTGAAGAGTGTTTTAAAGAAAGACGCTTTAGTCGCCGTCCATTCCCGAGACGTGGGGGGCCAACGAAACCTGGTGAGAAAAATTCAAACCTTGCCTCTGCAGTTGGATCCACTAATAAAAATTTCCGACAAGGAAAGCCGTCTAAAAAACGTAAATTTCAGGGAAAATCAGGTAAGCCGAAAAGATAATCATGAATATCATCATGAATCACAGAGAATATGCTCGACTTCTTTTAGAAGGTCCTTCGCTGGAAGATAAATTAACTTCCAGCAAGGGCATCGACATCATTATTAGTAATGAAAAGTATGAACTTGTCTCTAATCCGGGTAGAGCGGAGAAATTAAAATTCGATAATGAGCAGACGAAGTTTCCTCGTGCTGCTAGTTTCATTCATGAAGAACGAAGAGGTCTAGCTCTTCATTTTTTTGCCAATCATGAATTGCTAGCAATTGAGATGATGGCCGCGGCCCTACTTGTTTATCCCGACACTCCTGAGCTCATATCTTTTAAAAAAGGCCTCATAAAAACAATTCAAGATGAACAAAAACATTTAAAGCTTTATTTAAATCGCATGAAAGATTTTAAAGTCGAACTTGGTGATTTCCCTCTGAATGATTTTTTCTGGCGCTCGATGGAAAAATTAAAAACACCTTCTCATTTTTATTCGGCAATGGCCCTAACTTTTGAATCAGCTAATCTGGACTTTGCTCAATACTATGAAAAATGTTTTGCGGAAGTGGAAGACTTTGAAACAGCAAAGATTATGCGAATAGTTTTTGAAGATGAAATCTCGCACGTCGCTCTTGGCGCTCACTGGCTCAATCAATGGCGTGCTGATAAAGACTTATGGAATTATTATAAAGAGCATCTTCCCGGAGTGATGACTCCTGCACGTGGAAAGGGTATCCACTTCGATCGCAAGTCTCGGGTTAAGGCCGGCCTCGATGAAAACTTCATCAACGAACTTGATGCATTCAGGGATGAATTCAAAGTTACAAATCGGAAAAATTGGTAATGAAGACGTTTTTCGTTGATCTTGATTACGAATCCTATCTCTTTGATCCAAACCATAATCCGAATTCAGCAGCTTCATTACGTGCCAGACGAGAATTTGAATATGTTTATTTTCTCGTACAAAAACTTCCAAGTCGTCTCAAAAATGTTCGGGACTATTCTTCTGTGTATCTAGATGGTTTGAAGAAGCTTGGTTTTGTTATTCCAGTATTGGATCCTCTAAGCAAAGACGCATTCCCATGGTGGGGACACCATCATGATCTGGAGATAGAAAAAAAGTTAAATTCAAAGCTGACATCTTCCCAAATTGCCCAAGAAAATGATTGGGGATTTGCCCATGGAAAGTGGGTTCAAAACTTCCAAGAAATCATAGTTCATTGTGAGAAACATCCTCAATTTAATGAGTGGTTATTGAAACATCCTCATAGCTTTAGCGGTATTGGTCACCAAAGTTTTGAAGTGAATAATCTAGATGAGAGTAAGTTAAAATTGCAGGGAACACTCTTACTTGAGCCTAAGTATAAAAGAGTTTTTGATCTAGGAACAACGTTTCTCGTGAACGAAGGAGAAATTGAAGATTCATTCATGGTTGAAAATTATAATTCTAGTCGGGGCGCATTTCGTGGCGGAATGTCTGCGCGGTCCATTTCAGAATTTAAAAAAACTATTTTAGAAAAATATGATTTCGATTTAACTGAACTTCAAAAAGATCTTGGGGATATTGCGGAAATTTACCTATCTTTAGGTGCTCAATCAAATATCCAGATTGATTCTTTTATCTATGAAGAGAATGGAGTGTTGAAGGCCTATCCTCTAGTAGAGGTTAATTACCGCAAGACAATGGGGCTCGTTCTCAATGCACTGGCAGAGAAATGTGGAGAGCATGGCCCTGTGGAATGGATTATTCAAAATCAAAAAGAGATGGATGAGAAAGGAGTTCCTCAGAATGGAATCCAGCTATCTCCCGATGGAAATCAATTTACTAGTTTTTTGGTGAACAGTAGCGATCGTTAAGTTCTAAAGTCAGTCTTCCAACCGTTTCAAAATCTTCACCATAGATAACTATTCCGTCTTCGTGTCCACGCATGCAAAGTGTTCCTCTTGTTTTTTGAGCAACACATTTTTGAGTAGCATGGGCCATTTCAACAGTTCCGTAAGGAATGCTTTCGCAGGTGAAATCAGCATTATCCTCAATCATCCCTTTCCAGATTTCGGTAGAGTGAATGTGGAAAATAACATTGATTGCTGGATTGGCCATGTAGATGGCAGCATGAGTGAGTGCTTCACTAGAGGCCTCAATTGGTCCCATCGTTTTTATTTTCAAATTCTCAATGTCGTAATCGAGAACGCGAGTGTAATGAGCACCTGTTAAATCAGAAAATTTACCGGTCTGAGTTCCAGTGATGACGAATTGGCGACGCTCACTTGGAAAATGGTTTTTGTAATCTTGAATGACAGACATATTTCCGAAGCCAATATTAACTTCTGGATACTCACCAATGAGATTTAATTTGTAGAGTTTTTTTCTCCAGTATTCCAGAGAATGAACTTCCTCTTCATCGAGTGAAGGGCAGTAGGTAAAATTTGACCGGTCGTATTTAATTACTCCGTCATCTATGACTTTCATGAAAATCCTTTATAATTTCTATATGCTCGAAAAACTTATCACAAACATTAAAAACAGTCTTCCTGGCGCTAAAAAAAGTGC
>CAMLRB010000222.1 GCA_946482295.1 uncultured Bacteriovorax sp.
TAAATTCATCAAAGAAGATTTTCGTTAAATAATGATTGGCAATCTCATTGTGGTATCCTTCATCTTCAACATATTTTTTAATATCCAAATCAGAACCTAGTTTATCAACAATCTCCTTAGTATATCCTACAGGAATGACAAAAAGTGGTTTCTTTACCCACCAATAAGAAACATAAATTATATCTCCCACTTTTGGTGAAACCTCCTCTACAGCTGTTTTTATTGTAGTCGCACCATAAAACATAGAAGAAGATTTTTGGTTAGCTCGATTGTTAGATGTTAAGACCTCTTTAGGAGGATAAGAGAATCTTTCTACATTAGTTGGTGGTTTTTCTGAATTAACAATACTAGCTCTTATAATCATAAAATCTGAAATTCCATAGGCCCTTAGTTGATATCCGTGAGAGCTACTTTTAATTTCATCTTTTATTTCTTCAATTGTTTTATCGCTCCAATTAAATTGAATCATATTTATTCTCCTCTAACTCTCAATCTTGATTAGATATTAATTCGAATATGTATTATCAAATTGTTAAGAAATAGTACTTCCTAAAAAGAAAGCTTTTTTAAGATTTTCATACTCGATTTTTTTATTTTTTTGTGATGTGCTTTTAAATTCGTTCGTAAAAAGTGTCGGCGAAACACTTTATGGGAGGCGTTTATGTAACTATCTTAGCAAAAATCTTGAGACTCATCAAGTAAATTCCGAAGCTCTATTAATTTATGAATTACCAAAAAGAAGAATCTTTTTGGCAATTTCTATTGGAGGTAACTGTGTTCAGAGAAGATGAACCACGTCCTATTTTAGGTGCAACTGCCGCGCTTGGTGGCCCTTTTTTTATTTCGGGATTAAATCGAATTGTTAATCCAGAACTAAAAGATAGTTGGCCTTTTAATATCATTGATAATTTCGCGATAAAAATGATTCCAATCGTAATTAGTGCATTAATTATGTCTGGAACTTTTTATCTCATCTCCAAGGGAATCATTCTCATGCTTAAGAAAATTAAAAATATCTTCAAGGATGCCAAAAAGGAAATCTCTTCATTACTTATTTATCATCATAAAGAATTTGAAAGAGCATTAAAGGTTTACATCAAAGAAGATAAGCAGACACGAAATGAAGAGATGGAAAAATTAAAAGATGAGATCCTTAAAATTTTGAATGAGCGGCTTGGACAACCAGCTCTAATTCCAATTGATACCGCGACAGAGACAGTTATTAAAAATTTCGTATGAGGTGTGAATGATTTTAACCAAAAGAGATTGTGAACTTCTTCTTATCTTAAAAAAATATGAGCTTCTTTCAACTGTAATGATTGAAGAACTCTTATTCAAAGGTACAAAAAAGACCACAATGCTTAGACGACTTAGAATTTTAGAAAAGGAGAAACTTATTTCTAGATTTCAAAACACAACTTCACAAATACATTTATGGTCAATTACTGACCTTGGAGCCAACAAGATTGGCGTAAAGGCTTTTAAAAATAGCTGGAACAAAAATACAATAGAGCATGATCTAAAATTAATTGAGCTAAGACTCAAACTAGAAAAATTAAACTTCGTTCAAAATTGGACAACTGAGCAAGAAATTAAATGTCTCGTATATAAGAATAATTCCAGAGAAGAAGCAAAAAAGAAATTAATTCCCGACGGATTATTTATTACAAGTAAAGAAACACAAAATAAATCGGTAGCGATTGAATTGGAACTCACACTTAAAGATAAAAAAAGAATCAAGGAGGTCGTTAAAAACTATCTAGCAAAAAAAGATTTAAACTTTGTCTGGTACATTTCAACTCACAAGGGAATTTTAAAAAGTATGTTCCTTGAGTGGAAAGAGCTAACCAAGAATCATCACAGCGTAAAACTTATTGCGAGTCTTTACGACGAAGTAATTACAAATCCAATTGAAGCAACTATTTTCACCCTAGATGGTGTTTTTAAATTTCCTGATTTTTGGAAATTATCCCCTGCTCACTCCTATGCTCATACTGTGAGCACTTCTCCTCTTTTATCTTCAATTCAAAATCAGAAGATAAACTCCATTAATTATTCAACTCCAATCCGCGAGGACGCCTACTAAAAAGTCCTCGTTAATCCTGACTCCCTCTCTCTCACGAAGTTCTGAGAGCGGGAGTCAGGATTGGATTTTTGAAGGCGAATGCGGATTGGATAATTAATTAATGGTGAACCAAGGAAGTTGAATGAATAAAAATGGATATGGTGCTAACAGTATTGATGGATTGATGATGGGATTTGGTGTAAGTAAAGAGTCTAGCGAGCTCTTTAACAATTTAATATGGGGAATTGATGAAGTATGTAGTTTTACTACATATGCGAAAGGTACGATTTATAATCTCGTAAGTCGAGGTGATATTCCGTATCGGACGCGAGGGAGAAAGAAAAGACTAGTATTCATTCCGAGTGAAATCATTGCATGGTTCAAAGGAGAATGAAAATTATGGGAAGAAGTGATTACAAAAAACTCAAAGGTGTTCCTGGAATTTATGTCAACAATAAATCCGGCCATTACCTTGCTGAAAAAAGAATCGATGGAAAACTCCATTCAGCGACTTTTAAGTCAGCCTACGAAGCCAAACAATGGCGAAAACTTTTTGATGGAAAAAGCTACAAGCTAGCGACTCCTGATAGTCAGTGTTCAACTCTAAAAGAAGTTTGGGAAGTTATGCAAAAAGTGCACTTTCCTACTTTAGCGACTTCAACCAAAGATATTTGGAGGAGACGTTATAAACTTTTAGAGACAATCGAACATTTGCCAATGGATCAGATCACGCCATCGAAAATTACTGATTGGGTTCAGTACTGGGTTTCGATATTCAGTAATGACGAATACCAATCAGGACGAGGCAAGGCCGGAAGATGCAACTTAAACAATGAGCTTAATATGTTTGTTTCCATTTTTAATTGGTACAAACAAAGTGAGCAATTTGAAAAAGAAGCACTACCACTTACTAATCCAGTAAAGACCAAACATAAAAAGTTGGGTTTCATAAAGCCGTTACCAGATAAGAGAAAGCAAATTAATGTCAAAGATGCGTTTCTCTTTTTTGATTTTTTAAAACCACTTTATAGAGATCTTGCGATGATGCAATTTTATTGTGCTGGCCGAGTTGGAGAAGTTGCAGGAATGCAGTGGAGTAATATCGATTTAAAGAACAGAAGACTTTTAATCAAACATACTTGTGTGTGGGATGCTGGAAGTAAAATGTTTGTGGAGCTAAAAGGCTTTCCAAAAAATCGAGAACCACGTCCTGTTTATATCACTGATGAGATCATGGAAGTTTTAAATCGTAGGCAGGCTTTTAGATTGCCTGCTAACGATTATGTTTTTCATGTTGACGGCAATCCACTGAACTATGGGACTATTCAAATTAATTATCGAGCAGGACAAAGAAAAAGTGGCGTGCCTTATACGGGAACACATATTCTTCGTCATGGAATGGCAAAACTCGCCAGACAAGTTGGTGGTGGTTTAGATGCTGTTTTAGCGATGACAGGACATAAAGATCTAAAGCTTGCTGATCACTATTCAAAATCAACTGAGGACGATCAAAAAGAGTTTTCACAAAAGATTATGGAGCATATTCGGAAGCAGAAACAAAGCGAAGCGCTTCGAAATCTTGATGAATCTCAGTCGGAATCAAGTTTTGAAAACGTGGTAAGCATCAAAAGATTCAGAACTGGTACAAATAACTAAAATTTGATATTTTAGTCGGAACAAGAAGTCGGAATAGGTCGGAATGAAAATTTCCGACCTATTTTTTAAGAACAATTTTAATAAGATAAAAACCTATGCCAGAACTACCCGAAGTCGAAACCATAAAAAATCAAATCACCCCAATCTTACCTTTCAACATTGACGAAGCGACGTTTTCACCACTCACCAAACGCATGGTGAAACAAAAAGATTTCGATCTTAAGGGATCGACGATAAAAAAAATTCGTCGTCATGGAAAATGGCTCATCTTCGATCTCGCTCCACATGGACATGTTCTTTCCCATTTGGGAATGAGTGGTTCGTGGCAAATGAGTCATGTGAAAAAAAATGATAAGCACGGACACATCGAAATCGTTGATCATTCAAAAGGTGAATTCAAAGTTCTCACCTATATTGATCCTCGCCGCTTTGGGCATTTTTATGTTTTGAATGAGGAAAATTTTTTGAAAAAAACGAAAGATCTTCCAGCCGATGTTTCTTCCGCTGATTTTGATGTGAATGTGATTGCAGAACTTTTCTTTCGTTATCCTCAAAAAGTCATCAAACCCTTTCTGTTGGATCAAAAAGCTTTTCCGGGTGTGGGCAATTATATGGCCTCGGAAATTTGCGCTCGCTCCGGCATTCTTCCGACGAGACTGACAGGAAACATTGATGCTGAAGAAATTGCCAAAATTAAGGCCGCTATTGATATTGTTGTTACTGGTGCGGTTGAGGGCAAAGGTACCACATTTAGCGGCGGTTATAGGGACGCTAATGGCTCTAAAGGCGAAGGAGTCAAACACCTTGTGGTCTTTCACCAGGCCCACTGTCAGATGTGCATGGAAAAAGGCATCGTGACTAAAGTGATCAAGTCAGTGATGGCGGGTCGAGGAACTTATCACTGCCCGCGCTGCCAACACTAATCTCTTAAAATTTTTTCCAAATCTGCTGGAATCGTCATAGGCGTGAAAATTCCCATTCTACTCGTTCCCACATTTCCAAGAGGTGCTTTACCCGTTAATGATCCAGGAATGGCCAGAAGAATGCGTGGTATTTGTCCTAAGATCTCGGACCAGTTCCTTGTTTTTAAACCAAGTTTAAACATCAAAACATGAACATGAAAGTGGGCCAACCAATCAAATTGCCCCAAAATGTGAGCACGTTCTAAATGCGTCCATGCTGAGGTGAAATCATTTCGTCCTACTGCAGTTATATACGATTGAAGTTCCTGAAGATAATGTGTTTTCAAATTTTCTTTCATTTTTATTATCATATTAATCACAATCCAAATGCATCGGCCGTGCGCCAACCGCGAAGTGCTACATACACTCCAGCATTTTCAGTTTTGACACCCGTCTGATTTTCAAATTCTCCCTCACGATTAGCTTCATGTAAAATATTTCTGATTTGCATTCCTACTTTCTTCATCGTCTTCTCAGAAATCTTGAGAGTCATGAATTCGCGATACTCGTGAGGTTTTGAGAAATCGCTATCGAGAAAAGATTTGATTGCAACTTGTCCATAAAGAGTTCTTAGAGGCCCTTTGGGATTTAGACGCAGATCAGATGAAACTTTCAATTTTATTTTTGTATCTGAAAGCCAATCAATAACCCCAACTTTTTCAAGATCGCGGAGGATCTTTGCTGTTTGAGCTTTAGAAAGTTTGAATTGAGATTCAATTTGTTTAATCGTCATTCCATTAAGAAGCAAATCGAGATAAGCAAAACGTGCGGGATTTTTTGCAAAATAGTGTTCTTGTTCAAGTGATAACTCCTCTGGAACACCTTCATAAACCGTTTCAACGAGACGGAAGACATCTGTCATCCTGATCGCCATGACTTCACAAATATGTTCGAGCCTTGAGAGTGTCATATCTTCCTTAGAGAGCATCGTCTTCACTGCCGGAAGACTCAAACCCAATTTCTGGGCAAGCATTTCATAGGTTATCCCTTTCGACTTCAGGATTTTCTTTAATGAATCTATTACCAGTTTCTTTTGTCCACTCATAAACACACC
>CAMLRB010000223.1 GCA_946482295.1 uncultured Bacteriovorax sp.
TTAAAACAAAAAGGACACTCTCATGTTCATGGAAAAAAAGTTTTTAAAGATGCGTGATGGAATTGAACTCTATGTAAAAATCAAAGAGTCTGCCTCACCAGTGTGGATTATCGCTTCTCATGGAATTGGCGAGCATATGGAGCGTCACCAATACCTTTTTGAAATGTTTGGACATGACTTCAATATTTTTCAATATGATTTACGTGGGCACGGCAGGAGTACTGGCAAACGCGCTTACGTCAAAGATTTCGGCGATTACATGGAAGATCTTAAAGAAATCGTCCAATTCCTGAAAGATAAGTACCGCATGGATAAACACGTTCTTTTTGGTCATAGCATGGGGGGACTCATTACCTGTGCCTATATCCAAAATTACGTGGAAGAAGCAAATTACCCCATTAGATTGATTGTGAACGCTCCTCCAGTTGGGGCGGATGGATTTCTGGGAACTCTTGTTAAAGTTCTCCCGCAACAAGCGTTACAACTTTTCTGCGACATCCCTTATTCGCATCCACTTTCGAACCTGGTGGATTTAAGATATCTCTCTCACGACGCACGGGTGAAAACAGATTATGAAAACGATGAACTGAACTGTTTAAAACTTGAATCGAAATTGATTTTTGAGCTCATGAAAACATCGCAGAAAGTTTTCTCCCGCCCCCTACGTTCAAAATGTCCTAGTTTTGTGACTGTTGGAAATGGAGATCGAATTGTGGGGAGTAAAGAATTGATTAATTATTTCAGCACCGTCGATAAATCTTTTAACTTAAAAGTTTTCGACGGCGCTTATCATGAAATTCATAACGAGATTGAAAAGTATCGCAAGCCGTATTTTGATCACCTAAAGAGCATCATGAATGAAGCTAAGTTAACAGTTAACGTTTAAACGACAACGATTCAAGATAACGGACGCGTTCACTTGCCGGTGGATGCGAAAAATAAAACTTACTATAAACCGGATCTGGCGTGAGTGTGCTTGCATTGTCTTTGTACATTTTTACGAGAGCGGAAATAAGTTTTGTGGCCTTCGCGTTTTCGCTCGCAAAATGATCTGCTTCATATTCATGCTTTCTTGAGATCCACGAAAAGACGGGTGTCAGAAGAAATGTATATACTCCGGCCACCATTGAAAATAATGTCAATGACATATAATTTGTGACAGTTTGTACACCATGTCCTGCGAGGAAAGCCGTATTGTCTTTCAGGGCCCCTAAAAGAGCAAAACCAATGAAGCTGATGATGAAACTTCTGATCATTCCTTTGATAATGTGCTTTTTCTTCATGTGCCCTAGTTCATGCGCCATGACGGCTTCGACTTCTTCAGCTTCAAGCGAGTTGAGAAGCGTATCGAAGAATACGATTCGTTTGTTTTTACCAAAACCTGTGAAGTAGGCGTTACCGTGTCCTGATCTTTTTGAAGCATCCATTACGAAAATGCCAGAGCTGTGAAATCCACAACGTTCCATCAAGTTGAGAATACGATTTTTTACTTCACCTTCTTCAAGAGGAGAAAACTTGTTAAAGAGGGGAGCAATAAAACGCGGATAGATGAATACGAGAAGAAGTTGAACAGTTGTGAGGAATACAAAGGCATAAATCCACCATTTGTCTCCCAAACGTTCCATGATCCAAAGAATGGAATAGGCGATCGGTCCACCAAGAACTATAGCGAGGAGGGCCCCTTTAACCATATCGCTTAAAAATGTACGAACAGTTGTCTTATTAAATCCAAATTTTTCTTCGATGACAAAAGTGAAGTAAAGGGTTTTAGGGAGAGAAAGAATAGATGTCACAATTCCGAGTAGTGCAAAGAAATAAAGACCATCGATTAATTGATTATCTGACATACCCATCACGGCGCGATTGATGAGCTCTAAACCACCAAGTAGAGTTAGACCTAAGAAAACAACGAGGTCGATGAGATGAAAGACTTGGTTTGCTTTAATTTTTTCTACTGAGTAATCAGCGGCCTTTTGATGATCTGCTAAGCTAATATGTCCCGCAAATTTTTCGGGAACTTTATCGCGGTTTTGCAGAATGTGTTTCATGTTTCTTTTGTCTAACACGCTTTCCAAAACACTTTTGATGGAAAGAACAATGAGAAACAGAGTCGTAAAAAATTTTGCATCCATTTTAGAGAATCCTTTGCTTTAAAGCTTAATATACGTCGAGTATAGTATGGACTATGAAAGTCGAGCAAATCTTCTTTAAGAATACACTACGAAACTTTTCCTACCTCATCACTTTTTCTGATGGGGCCATCTTTTGTATTGATCCCTTTAGCGCTGCGGAGGTTCAAAAGATGCTAGGTCAGCGGAAATTAAAGGCCATCATTACGACTCATGATCACTGCGACCATCACTCGGGAAATGCAGAACTTATTGAGTGTCATCACTGCGAAGTCTGGGCCCATCCTCTTGCTCATGTTTCTCATAAATCGCGTGATCTGCATCATCATGAAGTGATCCATGAATGCCATGAAGGGGACAATGTATGGAAGATGGAATGTGTTTATACACCAGGGCACACGGCTTCGCATATTGGTGTCCTTGTGAAAAAAAATAGACATCCTTTTGCTTTTTTTACCGGAGATTGTTTTTTCAATGCTGGAGTAGGGAACTGTAAAAGCGGTGATCCAACTGTCATGTTTCATACCATCGATAATATTTTCTCAACACTTCCGGATGATTTGATCATTTACCCGGGCCACGAATATCTCAAGAGAAATTTAGAATTCACATTGAGTGTGGAAAAAGAAAATGCAAAGGCGAAGGACTTTTTGGAAAATATAAAGTCACTCAATCTCGATGAAACTTTTTTTCACAATTCCATGCAAACCGAGCGAGAAATAAATATGTTTTTGCGACTGGAAGAAAACACTGTTGTCAAAAACCTCGATCTTTCTCATAATGACAAAAAATCTGTATTCCTCAAACTGCGTGATTTGCGCGATAAATGGTAAGGACTCTCTATGACAATGCCTAAAGTTGGATCAAATGCACCGGCCTTTTCACTCCTCAATCAAAATGATGAAAAAATAAGCTTGAAAGATTTGAAAGGTAAAAACGTTGTCGTTTATTTTTACCCAAAGGCAATGACTCCTGGATGTACGACTCAGGCCTGTGGCATTCGCGACACCAAAAAAGAATGGGCGAAGAACAATACTGTTGTCTTGGGAATCAGTCCTGATGAACCTAAAAAACTTCTCAAATTCCAGGAGAAAGAAGGATTAAACTTCGATTTGCTATCTGATCCTGATCACTCCATTGCCGATAAATATGGGGTTTGGGGAGAAAAAAAATTCATGGGACGTGTTTATGATGGGATTCATCGCATTACGTTTATCATCGGCCCTGATGGTAAAATCAAGCATATAATGGATGATGTCAAAACCAAATCTCATCACGAAGATGTTCTAAAGCTCATCAAAGAACTGTAGTCACCTATAGTCACATACTGCACTTTCTGCTAGCTTTTAAGCCTCATACCCGGAGGCCCACACATGATGAAACACTTTTTGTTTTTAGCTGCCATTCTATTAACTTCTTATGGCACCCCTCTGCATGCCAAAACGTTAAACGTAATGTCTTACAACGTAGAAAATCTTTTCGATACCAAACACGATGTCGTGAACGGAAAAGATAAAAACGATTGGACGCTTTTGCCAAAAGATTATCCAGGCAAAAAAGATTTCTGTAAGGAAGAAAAAAACAAATTCCGTCGTAATGAATGTTTCGACACGGACTGGACGGAAGCTAAAGTTGATTTGAGAATCAATCAAATCGCAGAAGTTGTTGGTTCACGCAAGGAGCAGCCAGATTTTATCGGACTAATCGAAGTTGAAAATGCTGAGATCGTAGGACGTTTAGGAAAAAAACTTGGTTATGACCAATTAGAAATTACTGAGAGCCCTGACTTCCGCGGTGTCGACGTAGCTCTTCTTTATAAAAGTAACCCTGCCATTAAAAAAATCTCTCGTACAGAGCACGTTGTTCCTGTTGATTATCCTTCACGAAATATTCTTGAAGTTGAATTTCTCATCAATGATACTTACCCACTTACGCTTTTTGTGAATCACTGGCCTTCACTTGCCAATCCTGATTCATGGAGAATAAAAGCGGCCGAAGTTCTCGCTAACCGTATTAAAGAAATTCTTGCGAAGAATCCACAAATGAATATTCTCGCGATGGGTGACTTCAACACCATCCCGGAAAATAATCCTCATCCGTTCACCACGGTTCTTTTCAAAGACAACCTCCTCACGGGAGTCGCTGATGAATTTCATGCAAATAAAGAAATCAGTGAAGATTTAAAAAAGAAAATGTCACCTGGAACTTATTATTACTCACCGAAAGATCAGTGGAATATGCTTGATCAATTTTTCATCAACTCAAACTTGAAAGATGGAAAAGATATGGATCTTAAAGTGTCGACTTTCGAAATTCACAATCCTTCATTTGCGATTAAAGAATTGTCAAAACTCACTGGCACTGATGACGAAAAAGACCGCAAGATTATTCTTGCACCAAAGCGTTTCAATGCGGATGGTGATAATAAAGAAAAGATGGGCTACTCAGATCACTTCCCAATTGTTGTGAGTCTTGATTACCCGGAAGTTCAACCCAAGGCCGTCACTCCAGTGAAAGAAGCGAAGAAGGAAAAAGCAAAAAAAGCTAAGAAGTAGATTTTTAGAGGCTTCTTCCAAGACCTAATTTGGAAGAAGCTTCATATAGAGGTAAGACTTCAGGAAGCATCTCTTTCAAACGATCTCTGCGTTTATCGCTCGCAGGGTGAGTAGATAAAAAGGCCGGAGGCCCTTTTCCACCAGACGCCTGTGCGAAACGATCCCAAAATTCAACTGATTCTCGTGGATCATATCCTGCTTGACTCATCATTTTTAAACCAATTTCATCCGCTTCTGTTTCATGTGCACGCGAGAAGGGAAGAATCACACCGACAGTTGCGCCAACACCTAAAAGCGACATGATCATATTTCTTTTTTCTGGTTCCATGTTGCCTAAACCAACAACAGCGATTCCCGCCATCAAAACATTTGTGGCAATTGCTTGGCTCATACGCTGACCACCGTGACGAGCGAGAGCATGTCCAATTTCATGGCCCATAACTGTTGCTAGGCCCGCTTCATTTTTGGCGTATTTAAAGATGCCAGTATAAACGGCTACTTTTCCACCCGGAAGACAGAACGCATTTGGTTCTTCACTTTCAATTGTTTTAAATTCCCATTGGAAGTCAGGCTTATTAGCAATGGACGCTATTTTTCTTCCGATTTCTTCCACCATCTTTGCCTGAGGTGTTCCTGTTACGACTTTTTCTTTTTTTAGAATTTCTTGATAGGCCTGATCACCTTGTGCATTTTCATCAGCAGCACTTGTGAGTAGGAGAGATTTTTTTCCCGTCACTGGGTTTCTAGAGCATGACGGAGTCGATGCGAGAACAAGTGTCAAACAAACAGCAAGTACTGTAGATTTAGACTTGAGCATAACTTAATCCCATTTTATCTGGAATGATTTCATCAACTAAAATGTCGACCTTAAATTTCTGAGCACATTTACTAATCATGTGCTCAGCTTCTTTTTTCAACAAAAGATCTCCCTTCAGATCGATGTCTCTATAATGAGCATGATCGGGGTGATCAAGAGTAGAATAAAAAC
>CAMLRB010000224.1 GCA_946482295.1 uncultured Bacteriovorax sp.
TGCATCCCAATTCGTGCTCTTGGCATCATTAAAAACTTTAAAACCTGGAAGGCCTTTTACATCGCTCACATATTCAATACGATGGTGAACACCAGCGAAACTATCAATGGATTTCTGAATCCCCTCTTTCGAGAGGCCTATAGTTTCTGCGGCCGCAATAACGAACGAAAGATTCACACGATTGTGAACGCCGGGAAGTTTGAAGTTTTTTGTATCGAATGGTATTTTAGGATTTGCAGTATTGAGGGCGATCTTTTTTCCTGGAACTGTTTGCGCCCAATTTTTAATGAGTGGAAAATCTTCCGCATATATAAGAACGTCATTTTCAGTAAAATTATTTGTCAGGAAAAATTTTGATCGGCCGTATTCTTCAATCGTCGTATAACGTTCCCCATGATTTTGATAGAGATTTAAAATCATTCCCACGTTCAATTTAAATTCATCGATACTTTCAAGCTGAAAGCTCGAGAGCTCGAGTAAAATGAAATCACGCTTCTTTCCTGTTTGTTGAACTTCATAAGCGTAATCGCAAAATGGAACGCCGATGTTTCCGCCTACAAAAACACTTTTATGATCACCTTCTATCATTTCACCTAAAAAAGTTGTGGTCGTTGTTTTACCATTTGTTCCCGTTATCCCAATCATCGGAGAGAGTTTCTCAACAGATTTTAGGTAGCGATAAGCGAGCTCAATTTCGCCCCAAATGGGAATGTTGCGATCGAGTAAGGGCTTCATCAACACATGATCGCGAGGAATGCCAGGAGAGAGAATAACGAGGTCTGCACTTAAGAGATGCGCAGCTACGCCCGGATCATTTTCAGCAAAACAATTTTTTTGATCGACATAATCGAGTACGCCGCCAGGTTTGGCCCAAGATGAAACTTCTCCACTATTAATGGCGAGAAGTTTACCTTCTAACAAGTGAACAAACCTTAAGGCCGAGAGTCCAGAAACTCCCATGCCAAAAACCGCAACTATTTTGTTTTTAAGCGTAAACATGGTACTAAGATTACCAAATGAACTTTAAAAGTCAGGCCAAAAAGCTCCAGGATTTCCTTGTTCAGTACGCTCCTATGTGGCGTGAAGAAATTATGAACGAGTATCCATCAACCATCGCGGATTATCCCTGTGAGTGGATTGATTTACTTGATACGTTGACGCAAGAGGAGCTCTTTGACGTCGATTGTAAACGTGTACCAGCAAAAATTGAAGGCACATCTTTTCATCACTTCATGCAGACCTTGATGGAACTGACGAACATTGATTTTATTCCAGACACGCCAGAATATCCATTGGAAGATTGGGCCTTTCATGGTGTTAAAAAAAAGAAACGTCATGAGATTCAAAAAATCGTTCCCGTTTTAAAACGTGTCCGTGATGAAAAAAAGTTTAACTACGTCGTCGATATCGGTGGTGGGGTGGGACACCTCTCGCGCGTCCTCTCGCACTATCACCAAATTCCATCTCTCTCGCTTGATCAAAATGCCGAGTTTCAAAAAATCGGCCAGGAACGTTTAAAAAAATTTCGCAAACTCGAAGGAGCAAGCGATGTTGAATTTATCAATCACACTTTTGGAGCAGAAGGACCTCTTGAAAAAATTGAAAAAATTTTTCATCCTCAGTCATTAAGCCTGGGTCTACATACCTGTGGACCTTTGGCAGTAACATTGATCAATGAAACTATTACCCACAAAAATCAGGGACTGCTTAATTTTGGTTGTTGTTACTACCGCATTCCTCCTGAACAATTTCCACTTTCAGCTTTTTATAAAGAAAATAATTTTGTTCGCCTGAATCTCTACTCACTCTCTCTGGCCACTCGCTCTCATGCAGAAATGCGTTTTGAAACTTATCGAACTAAAGAGCGGGTGAAAAATTATCGTTATGGTCTGCATCTTTTTTTCTTACAAGAATTTAATGATTCGCATTTTACGGATGTGGGAGAATGCCCAGTGCAAAAGTATTGGGAACCTTTCTCGTCATACATGAAACTTAAATTAGATGAAATCAAACCAGGTCATACTTATACAGCGGAAGATTTTGATCAATTCTATCATTCAAAAAAAGTTCAGCGTGAGCTACGCATGATGTTTCTTTGTAACATTATTCGTTGGCAATTAGGTCGAGCACTGGAAGTTTATTTGCAACTCGATCGCTGTCTCTATTTGGAAGAAAAAGGTTTTGACGTGAAGTTCGAGCAGTATTTTACAGAGTCACTCTCGCCTAGAAATCTTGGAATTCTTGCCCTTCGAAAATAAAAAAGGCACCCATTGGGTGCCTTTTTCGATTTAATTAATCAATCTTCGAACCGTATTGCTCGTGGATTTTTTTAAGAGTTCCATCTTTCACCATTGAGTCGTAAGCGGCTTGCCACTTCTTCACAACGTCGTCGCTAGTTTGTTTAGAAAAAGCGATTGAAAGTTTTTTAACATCAACAACGTGAGCAATTTCAACTTGGCCAAGATCTTCGCCAAGTGATTTCGCGTGGTCTTTCAGGTCATCTTCGCCTGTAATCCAAAGCTCAATTCTTCCCATCGTTAGTTTTTTGAAGTTCAGTTTATCTTCAGAAGCAGAGTCAACGTTTGTAAATCCTTTCTCTTTTAGTAACTGCTCTTTAGCATCGTCTTTATAAGCACCAACTGATTTTAATTTTTTGGCATCGTCAAGTGATGTAATAGTAATTGGGCTTCCCTTCTTCTTCACAAAAACCCATCGCTTTTGAGCAAGCGGTCCAACCCACTTGAACAAATTTTCACGGGCCTCTGTTCGTGTTGTTGAAAATAACATGACATCAGGATTTTTCGAAACATCATCATATCCGCGCGCCCACGGAACGACTTCAATTTCTGAAGTCTCACCAGTTCTCTTACGAAGTTCATTAACGATGGCCACAGAAACTCCATCAGGCTTACCATTTTTTACGTAATTTAGAGGAGGAGCATCTTCTGTAAGGATTTTTAGCTTCGCATGGATTGGTGTTGTAGAGAAAACTAGCATCGCAGTGATAAAGAACATTTTCATGTTTGAGACTCCTCATTAGGTCCTTTAGTTATTATGGATGTCTCACTTTACGACTAATTTTATTTTTTCATGAGCATTTATTTTGTTTTAAGCCAACTCTTCAAAAGATGACCGTTTTTTCCTAGTCAGTTTGATATACGCACTATTTAGACGGATTTGAAAATTGCCAAAAAAGAAGGGCTCCCGAAGGAGCCCTCTTAAAGATCATTTAAGATATTATCGTAGGAATAGCATATCGTAGTACTTAGGAAGGGCATAGAAGTGATTTGGAATCAGCTCTTCAAGATCGTTACAAACTGAGGCCATAGCAGTCACAGTTGTCATTAACTCTGAAGCGATTTTTTCAGCATGTTTTTGGTGATCATGATCATGCTCAGCGAGTTCGCGAGAAAGATTTGTTGATAGAGCATGGATTTCATCAATCTTCGCTGATACTTTTTTGTAAGCATCAACTTCAAACGTAGAAGCAATTCCTACATCTTTTTGAGTCGTGATCAAACGAGCAAGCATTGTTTTATATTCAAGGCCTGATGGGATGACGAATTGGTGGATCATATCGATCATCGTTTCCATTTCGATTTCACGGATCTTAATATAGCGCTCAAGAAGAATATTGTAACGAGTGATGATTTCTTCATGAGTGAAGATTCCGCCTTTAACAAGGAAGCTGTATTGTTCACGATCAGTCATCGTTTTAAGAGCTTCAGGAGTTGTGCGAAGGTTTGGAAGACCACGTCTTGCTGCTTCTTCTACCCATTCTTTTGAGTATCCGTCACCGTTGAAAACTGCTTTATATGATTGCCCCATTAATTTCTTTGTAAGAGTCATGAGAGCTTGATCAACAGTTTGTCCACGAGCAAGTTCCGCTTCTAAGAATGTATTTGATTCATTCATTACATCCGTTACAGCAGCGTTTAGGATTGTCATTGGGAAACCAATCGCGTGGCTTGAACCCACTGCGCGGAATTCAAATTTATTTCCAGTAAAAGCAAACGGAGATGTTCTGTTTCTGTCTGTATTATCTTTTAGAAGATGAGCGAGTTGGTTTGTTCCAAGGTTCATCACGTTGTTGTCAGTAGGAGTGAATGATTTATCTTCCATGATGGCACGGAAAATTTTATCAAGTGTATCACCCAAGTAAGCTGAGATGATAGAAGGAGGCGCTTCGTTTGCTCCTAATCTATGATCATTGCCAGCACCAGAAATCGCCATACGAAGTGGATTTGAATGACGGTGAAGAGCTTCAACAATCATCGCCACTGTCGCAAGAAATCTCACGTTTGAATGAGGCTCGCTTCCTGGCTCTAGAAGGTTAAGACCTGTGTCTGAACTCATAGACCAGTTCACGTGCTTTCCTGAACCGTTGATACCTGCGAATGGCTTTTCATGTAAAAGAACCATCATCTCGTGTTTCTCTGCAACTCTTCTCATCGTCGACATAACAATTTGGTTGTTATCTGCTGCGATGTTAGCTTCACCAAAAATTGGAGCTAATTCAAATTGCCCTGGAGCAACCTCGTTGTGACGTGTTTTTGCAGGAATCCCTAGGCGGTGAAGCTCGTAATCTAATTCTTGCATGAAAGCGAGAACGCGATCTGGAATCATCCCGAAATAATGATCTTCTAGCTGTTGGTTACGAGTAGAAAGGGCACCAAAGAGTGTTCTTCCTGTCATAACGAGGTCAGGACGAGCGTGATAAAACGCTTTATCCACAAGAAAATATTCTTGCTCAGCTCCACAAGTGACGTGAACATTTTTCACATCTTTATGGCCGGCAAGATTTAAGAATTTAGTTGCAGCATCTGAGAGTTTTGAAACAGATTTAAGAAGCGGAGTTTTTACGTCGAGAGCATCACCAATATAAGAAACAAACGCTGTAGGAATACAAAGCGTTTTCCCGTTAGGTGATTCGATAAGGAACATTGGTGATGTTAAATCCCAAGTTGTGTATCCACGAGCTTCAAACGTTGAACGTGATCCACCGTTTGGAAAAGACGAAGCATCAGGTTCACCTTGCATAAGTTGAGAAGCAGATAATCTCTCAATCGCCTTCCCCTCTTTATTGAAGCTGAAAAAAGCATCGTGTTTCTCTGCTGTCGATCCAGTGAGAGGTTGGAACCAGTGGCAGAAGTGAGTCGCACCGTTTTTCACGGCCCAAGTTGTAACCGCTTTAGCAACAGCTTCAGCGTGATCTTTTTTGATTCCTCTTCCTTCATGAAGAGCGGCCATAATTTCTTTTTTTGTTACATCAGAAATGTCCTCTGATGTTTTGAAATCGAAAGTTAGTTCCCCATAGTAATCACTTACTTTTTTCGACTGGCCTAAATTGTCGAGAGGAATTTTGAATTCTCGTGGTTGTCTCGAAGTAGCACGAGATCGCAACGTAGAAACCATGTCTTTTAATTCGCTAGTCATCGTTTTCTCCCCTATAGAATTTTTTTGATCATTATGCGAAACGCAATGAAACTATTGGAGATTGTAGAGAAAAAAAAGCGCGAATTAAAGTGAAATTTAGATAGTTTTTATGAACATCATGATGATGGCCGCGATAAAGAAGATAATGGTTCCGAGAGTCGCTTGCATTTCTTCAGGTAACATATGTTCATCCTCTAAGAGATAATTGAGTGTTTT
>CAMLRB010000225.1 GCA_946482295.1 uncultured Bacteriovorax sp.
GCCCAGGTGCCATATAAATAGGAATGTTGGAAAGATCTGGTACAGAATTTTCCAATTCACTTGAGTGCATATCATTTTTCTTTTCTTGCATTAAACGCGCTACTTGATCGCTGTATCGCGGATAATCTTCCACATTGTGACTAGAACATGCAGTTAAAATAAAGAGGAAAAAAAGAAAAAGAATTGTAGGAAATTTCACGCCACGCTCCTGTCCGAAGTTGGTTGTTTGTTGTAGGTCTTTTAGGCCAACGGGAATGACGTTGTCAAAGCATTGGAGTCAACTAATTATGAAGATCATCCACGTTGCACAGTTCCTCGGAATTGGAGGATTAGAAAAAATTCTCTTTCATTTGGCCAAAGCTCAAATTAAGGATGGGCATGATGTAAACGTCTATGTCTATGATCATGAACGAAGTTGGGTTCCTTACTTCCAGCGACACGGCATTAATGTTGTTACGCCTCCTTCAAAAAAACCAGGTTATGACTGGCAGCTTTTTAAAAGAATGATGAGTGATTGTCATGATGCTCAAATTATCCATACGCATGATTTAAATCCACTCATGTATCTCGCACCTATAACATTATTAAAAAAAATCAAAGGTCAAAAACATTATAAATTAATACATACAACGCATGGTTTAGATCATCTGACACATTCAAAAAAAATAAAACTTTACGAAAAATTAACGACGTTAATAAGTGATGACGTTATAGCAGTAAGTGACAAAATTAAAAACTTCTACATGCAAGAAGTTAACTTAAACAAGTCGAAAATTCATTATGTTCCAAATGGAATTGAAACTTGGAAAGGAGAGATCACAGAGGAATTAAAAAAAGAAAAAAGACGTTGGCTTTGTAAAAAACATAATCTAGATTTTGATCGCCCGATCGTTCTCTCGTTGTCACGGGTTGTTCCGCTAAAAGATCAGAAGTTTTTAATTAACGCTTTTAAAAAGCGTCCTGAGTATCAATTGCTCATTGTTGGTCCATCCGGAGAAGACAAATATTTCAATGAATGTAAAAGCGAAGAAGATGTAAACATAAAAATAGTGGGAGGTCAGGAAATGGTGTCGGATTATAACTTAGGTGCAGATCTCTATGTCAGTGCTTCGAAAAGTGAAGGCCTTCCAGTAGCTGTCTTAGAAGCGATGGCAGTTGAAACACCATGTTTAGTCAGCGACATTCCAGGGCATCAAACTCTTAATAACCATGGAGCTTACGTCGATCTTTTCCAATTGGGAGACCTGACAGGTTTCTTAGATAAATGTGATTACCTCCTGACTCATCCGCAGGAGCTTCAAACAAAGGTTGAGCGATCAAGGCAATCAGTAGAAGATTTTTTTTCAGTTGGAAAAATGGTTAAAAATTACTTTGAGATTTACCAAGCATGATGACATTAAGAGCTCTCAAACACGGGCATTGGCCGGTTTTTTTAGTGAGCATACTTTCTGCTCTTACCAATCTCTTTTTGCCAATTGTTTTAGTGAGGCTCTTAAATCCTCATGATATTGGACTTTATAAGATTTTCTTCCTCTACGCTCATTCTATTACTTATCTATCTTTAGCTGGAGGACCTCTCTACAGTGTTTATTATTGGATAGGAAAAAAAGATAATCATGCTGAATATATTGAACAGGCCTGGATCTTGAGTTTTATATTGAGTTTGATGAGCGCACTCATAGGACTTCTCTTCTCACTGCAAATTGCCCATCTTATTGCCCTTTCTACTGAGCAAACTATTTTGTTACTGCTTTCTGCAATTACAAGTGCGCCTGGCTCTTTTTTTGGTGAATATCTCATCGCCAAAGGTAAGGGTATACAAGGGAGTTTATTCAATGGTGGTTTTGAAATTATCAAATCAATTCTCATTGTCGGATTAGTGTGGATCTATCGTGATATCGATGTCGCGTTTTGGAGTTTCACCATTCTCTTTGGCCTAAAGTTGATGATTGCTTTTGCTCTCGGACACAAAAAAAATATTTTTAGATTTAAAGTTAATTGGAAGCGTTTAAAAGAAGTATGGCGATATTGCGCACCTTTATCTCTAGCTGGTGCTTTAGGATTCTTTCTTGAACGAATAGATCTCATTTTATTGTCATCTCAACTAAGCACCACTCAATATGCGTTTTATTCAATGGGTTGCCTTTTAGTCCCTCCCCTTTATCTTCTCGAGATGTCAGTATCAAAAGTGCTTGTACCTAATCTTTCAAAAAGTTTTCACGAAGAAGATTATGATGGAATGTCCAAGGCCTATAAAAAAGCACAGAAAGACATTGGCTACCTCATGATACCTGCAGTGTTTGGCCTAATTATTTTTAGTAAACCTATCATTGAAATTCTTTTTACATCTCAATATGCAGAATCGGCCCAATATCTTCAACTTTATGCTCTAACTTATCTCTCATTCATCATTCCCCATGATGCTGTCGCAAGAGCAACAGGAAACTCCAAATGGGTGTTGAAAATTTATCTGGCGCTTACGCCCCTCTCCATTCTTGTTGTGGCCTTGAGTGCACGTTTGTTTGGACCCATTGGCGCGCTCATTTCTTCAATGACATTTATGTTTTTGCCAAAAGTCCCTGGTCTACTCTTCTCATCACAAACAATGAAACAAAAAATTTCCCAAATCATTGAATGGAGAGGGTTATCTGTTTACGTCTGTGTCAACCTACTCCTAACTATCCTTTGTTTTGGGACCAGGCCCTTTTTTGCTTCAGAAAAAATGTGGTTTATTGTGATTGGCCCGATCTATGCTCTTATTTATCTAGGAATAGTGAACGCGCTTAAAACCATAAAAACGTTGAATGCATGGGAAGCTAATTATGAAGTCTAAAAAAAGAGCCCGTCCCATTTTAGTCATTGCTCCTGGAATAATATCTGGTGCGGAAAAAGTTGTTCAAACTGGTAGTATTGCTCTTTATGAAATTGGTCTCGATCCTATCGTTATCATCATAAGAGAAACACGTGTTCCCGTTTATGCTGAACAATTCGAAAAGATTCTTCCGCCGTTCGTAAATAGAATCATTGTAAATTCTTCCAGTGCTTATGATTTTTTACTACCAGTAAGATTAAAATATTCATTAAAAAAATTTTTAGATCACGAAAAGCCCAGTAATCTTGTTTTCCACAGCCACGGCTTTAAAGCATTGATCGCCTGTGCTTTAGTTCGAGGGCAATATCATCACATTCACACACATCATGGAAATACCGGCCATACTTTAAAAGTTAGAATGTATGAGAAACTAGCTTTTACTTTCATGAAATCCTGTAATCGAGTAATTGCAGTTTCACAAAGAATGAAAGAAGAATTGCTGGAAGCTCTAGCTCCTTATAAAAAAATTTCCGTCATCGATAATATGTTATCGACTAAAAATATGTCAAAAATTCGCGAACGTCGTTTTGCTTTGGCACCAAATGATCATGAAATGCTCAAACTACTCTATGTCGGTCGATTAAGCCCGGAAAAAGGACTTCTGAACTTTCTTCAATGTTGGTCTACTCTTATTTATCGTGATCGTTTTGAACTTCTTGTTTTAGGAGAGGGACCTGAACGTTTTGCGATAGAAGCTTTTTTGCGTGAAAACCATCTTCAATCAAGGGTAAAACTCTTGGGTCATGTTATGGATCCTGCCGAATTTTACATTGGTGCTGATCTACTCATCATGCCTAGTCTCACCGAAGGATTGCCTATGACTTTGATAGAATCCTTAAGCGCTGGTTTACCAGTTCTGGCCAATGATGTTGGTGCTATAAGCAGTCTCATCAAACATAATTTGAATGGGTACCTCTGTCAGAACTCAAATCCCGAACTTTGGACAACAGCTTTATGGGAATCGCTTAAAAATATTCAAGCCTGGAAAAATTACGCCGAAGAACATGCCCATGAAGTGGAGAATCGATTCTCCCCTAATAAATGGGCGTATAAAACTCAAGCCTTCTATCAAATTTAAGTTTGCAAAGAAATGTACGCGTTGTGTCCGATTATTTCTGGACTATAAATTTTTTCAAATGTAGTAAACGCTTCTTTGGCCTTTTCTCTTGAAATTTCTGGTTCCAGATTTTTGAGAATACGAATCCATTCATTAGCATCATCTGCTTTATGAAATTGATCTTCAGAAAGTCCACTTCCCTGCACACCCATCGAAGTCGAGATGACTGGAACGCCTTTGGAAATACTCTCAATTACTTTTATTCGTGTTCCCGATCCAAAACGAATCGGAATGATAGTATAATCAGCTTCTGCATAGACTGAATCTAAGTCCTTTACGAATCCTAAAAAACGTATTCCGGGAAATGTATAAAACGGTTCTGCCCATGAAGCTTCTCCACCGCCTACGATTTTTAGCTCAAGACGTTGGTGATCTACGAATGGCCAGATTTCATGCAGGAACCATCGCAGGCCATCGGCATTGGGTGCCCAATCAAGTTTTCCAACAAAGAGAAGTTTTATTTTTTGAGAACGAACGGGACTCGGAATAAAAATTTTTTCTTTTGAAAAGTTGAGTCCAACAGGTACATGTTCAATATTATTTTGCCCCGTGATTTCGACAAAACGTTTCAAATCTTCATTGGCAATCGCCCACACCCTTTTAGATTTTCTAATAAGTGTTTTTTCTAGTGCCGCCATCTTTTGCCCCTGCCAAAGAAGAAGTATCCGTTTAAAAGGATTGTCTGTTTTAGAAGCAGCTGTTGACCATAGATCTTGTTCAACATTATGAGCGCGGTAGACAATAGGTGGTAAAAGCCCCTCATACTCTAAATCAAGAAAAGCACTATAAGGGTGTAAACCATCAAAAACGAGAACATCATATTTGTACGATTCAAGTATACGACGAATCTCTCTACGGCAATGCCAAGAAGAAAAATGCCCGGCAGTGACTGGCATATCGGGATTTTGAATGAAGTTCAGCAAGAGAGTGAACATCTTTCTCCACTTTCCCAGCATTCTTGGTTTTGGAAGGACATGAATTTTATTCGGCCGGAATTGCTCTTGATACATTTCTAAATGTAAATCATCTTCATGTTCATCGCGATAGACAATGATATGCAGTTCATTAAAATGCGGACGGATCGAGCTTAACAATGACTGATTCGCCACTCGAGCACCATCACTAATAGGAAAGATTAGTTTTGGAACGACCCAAAGACATTTTTTCATGTTCACCTCAGTAGACATTAGTTTCCCATGTGGCCTCGAGTTCAGTCGTGAGTGTGAGGTAAATCGCCCTAAGGCTTGCTGCATTCACGACAATAAAATAAGTGGGAAATGAAAATATTTTACCTAAAGGCCCTGGAACTCGTGTGAATAGTCCCAGAACACCAAAAAGATAAAACGCAAATTGCAAAAGCATGGCCATATCAATGATAGGAGAAATGTGATTTAGAAAACAGAAAACATTCACAATAAAAAGTTGAATGAGGAAAAAAGGAACCATCCATCGCAGGACTTTGTGGAAAAATAGTTGGGCAATAATTCCCTGATGTTTCATGAAACTTAGTTGGCGAAGAGCATAGATTAATCCATGCATCCCCCCTCTAATTACTCTAACTCGCATATGAAACTCTTGTTCCGGTTT
>CAMLRB010000226.1 GCA_946482295.1 uncultured Bacteriovorax sp.
CTCAACTAACATATCAGGCTTTTCATGGGGAAAAGCCTTTCGGAAATATTCATAATATCCAAAATATAGAGGACGAAATACCTGATCATGATATTCTGACAGCTGGATTTCCCTGCCAGCCATTTTCCTTAGCCGGAGTATCAAAAAAGAATAGTCTTGGAAGATTACATGGCTTTGACGACCCTACGCAAGGCACAGAGTTTTTTAAAGTTAAGGAAATTCTCAGATTAAAACAACCTGTTGCATTTCTATTAGAAAACGTAAAAAATTTAAAAAGCCATGATAATGGGAATACTTTTCAAATTATTAATGAAGCATTAGAGAATATTGGATATACTTTTGATTCAAAAATAATTGATGCTTCAAGATGGGTACCTCAACATCGGGAAAGGATTTTTTTCATCGGCTTTAGAAGTGATTTGAATATTACAAGGAATGAAATAAGGAATCTTTTTCCAGTGCCACCTGAAAAAAGAATTTACGAATTAAACGATATCTTATTTTCTGAAAAGAAAATTCAGGAAACATATGGTGAGA
Organism: uncultured Bacteriovorax sp.; assembly: GCA_946482295.1. The sequence continues at coordinate 538 of CAMLRB010000226.1, forward strand.
AATATACTCTTGGTCCCGGAACCTGGGACACTTTACAAAGGCACAAAACAAAACATGAAGGATTGGGCAATGGATTTGGATATGGCATGATTTCAGCTCCTTTTGTAGACAAGATTACAAGAACGATATCTGCAAGATATCATAAAGATGGTGCAGAGATATTAATTGAGCAACCGGGAAGAAGACCGCGAAGGCTTACCCCTTTGGAAGCCTGTAAGCTTCAGGGATTTCCAGAGGAGTGTTACAAATTTTATAATGGCGAATTAAAGCAGCCTGTGTCGGATTCTCAAGCTTATAAACAATTTGGAAACTCTGTAGCCGTACCCGTCATTAGTGCATTGGCAGAAAATCTAACTCAATTTATAGAAGAAAGAAATTTATTGGAGTTAGCACGTCAATTGAATAATGCGGTTTAACATTTTAGTATATGGATGTTTTAAGTAAGGCAATATCGGCAGTCCGTGCCAACGAGATTAATTTCTTTAAGTTTCTAAGGCCTAACGATACTGGTAACACAGGTAGTCATCAGTCAGGTATTCTTGTGTCTAAGAAAGCTAATGAAATTATGTTCCCTGGTAAATCACCAAAGGAGAAGACTGAACGCACTGTTTCCATTACATGGCCTAATGGTAAAGTAACAGATAATCATTTTAAATATTATAAATCCAAAAATGAGTTTCGGATCACAAACTTTGGTAGAGGCTTTGATTATATGAATAAGAATTCTTTAGGGAATTTATTTATTCTTTCAATGATTGATTATGAAAACTATCAAGGTTTTTTTATTTCAGACCAGAATGATATTGATTCTTTTTTGAATGAATTTGGCCTGAGTAGAAAAAGTGACAATGCCATAATCCAGAAAACTAACTTATTGCCTCTAAGTATTGACAATGAGTCTGAAAATCAAACAAACTATTATGGTGATGATAGGGAAATCAAAGCTAAATTCAAACCTAGGGCACGACTATTACTTCAATTAGGGGATCAGCTAATTAAGAATGAAAATATTGCGTTAGTTGAATTAGTAAAAAATGCCTATGACGCTGATGCTACTTATGTAAACATTTCTATGGAACACATAGATGATCCTATAACTGGTATAATCATAATTGAGGATGATGGGCACGGGATGACTGCAGATATTGTGGAAAATGTTTGGCTTGAACCTGGAAGTGATTTCAAGTCCCAAAAAATGAAAAACTTAGAAATGTCACCTAAATTTCAAAGACTTCCTATAGGCGAAAAAGGAATAGGGCGTTTTGGGGTCCACAAGCTAGGAAACGTTATTGAGATGACTACTAAAGCTGCTAATTCAAATGAGGTATATGTTAAAATAGATTGGACCGATTTCAGCAATTATGAGTATCTAGAAGATGTACCAATTAAAATTCTAATCCGTGATGTTCCCAAGATCTTTCAGAACGGAAGAACAGGAACTAATATTTCTATTAGTAAGTTACGAAAAACATGGGAGAGGGGCGTCGCACGTGAGGTAAAAAGATCAATAACCGCACTAGCTTCCCCATTTGAAAACAATAACACATTTAAACCGTCTTTTGATATCTTGGACAAACCTTGGTGGTTTGAAGGTTTGTTAAAGTGGGAAGACGTTAAAGAATATTCTCTTTTTAGATTTGACGTAACGATGGAAGGAAATTCGATTGTAGCATTTGATTATGAATTTACTCCTTGGCCTACAATGACTAAAGTTTTCCCTAGAAAAATAGACCGGGGTTCTGACTTTATAAATAATTTCGAAACATTACGATTTAGAAATGATCATGGGAAAGAAGATTTTTTCTCACTAAACAATTATGCGATAGGGAAGGTTAGATTTCAAGGACATATTTTTGACTTAGATTCATTCATATTAAAGTTTGGTGTTTCAGATAAGACTGGTTTTAAAAAATATTTACGAACTAATGGCGGTGTAAAAGTTTTCAGAGATGGGCTTAGAGTCTATGATTACGGCGAACCTGAAAATGATTGGCTTAGTCTCGATTTTCGGCGTTTTCAACAGCCTACAAAAGCCGTAAGTAATAATCTTATCATAGGAGCAGTATATTTAGATAGACGAACAAGTTCAGACTTAATTGAGAAAACTAATCGGGAAGGTTTTGTTGAAAATGATGCATACAGGGCTTTTAGAAATGCTATTTTATATGCCCTAGATTTAATTGAAATTTTAAGAGTTAGTGATAAGAGGCTATTAAAAGAAGTTTATGGACCGACCCCTAAATCTGCTCCACTTATGTCAACTTTAGAAGAGGCAAAAGTTTATGTTGAAAGTAAAGTGGAAGATAATGAAACTAAAAACCAGATCGTAAAATATTTTTCTAAGATCGAATCTGATTATAAAAAAGTAAGTGAAAATCTTCTGAAAGCTGCTGGTGCAGGCCTGAGTATGTCCGTTGTAGTTCATGAAGTTGAAAAAATAATTTATGAAATTGAAAAAGTTTTACAAGCTGAAAATGCTTCGGAAAGAGTTTTAAATCTTGTAAAGCACCTCTCCTCATTAATTGATGGATATGCAGAAATAATTAGGAAATCAAATCAGCAAAATGAAAATATTGTTGAGATAATCGATCAAGCACTATTTAACACTGAATATAGACTGTCATCACATAACATACAACTAATAAAAGAGTATAAAAAATTTGACGGAACTCGAAAAATAAAAATTGCCAAGAATCTACTTATAGGAAGTCTGATGAACATAATCGACAATTCTATTTATTGGCTTGACCAAAAATCCTTTCAAGCCATAGAAAAGAAAGAAGATTATCAAAAGAAAATTTACATTAATTTATTTGAAGACGAGCATTATCTAAACTTAGTCGCCGCCGATAATGGACCTGGATTTTTAATTCCAACTGAGGACGCAACTGAACCTTTTGTTACTGCGAAAACTGGAGGCATAGGCTTAGGTCTCCATATTGTGAATGAAATCATGGAGGCTCAGAATGGCAGACTTTTTTTTCCTGAAAACAGTGATTTTATCTTACCTGCAGAATTTAGTACTGGAGCTATTATATGTCTTACTTTAAAAAAATAAGTTATGAATCTACCTTTAAATGGGAGAGTTGCGATTATTGATGACCAATTTAGACACGCCCAGCCTATTATTCAGATTTTATCAAAGAAACAGTTGCCTCATACATATTTTTCCGGAGAGTTAAAGTATCTACCGGAAGAAGGGCAAAATTCCAATGATATTAGGTTATTATTTTTAGACATCAATTTAATTGATGATAGTGAACACGAAAATAAAGTTCTTAAAGCAAAATTACTCCCTGTTCTTAACCGAGTAATTTCGCCAACTAACTACCCATATGTGATAGTTTTATGGAGCAGGCATGAGCATCACAGAAGTTTATTAGAAGACGATATATTTAGGAATGAGTTAAAACATAAAGCTCCAATTGGATATGTTTCTGCCGATAAGTATAATTTTTTTAACTTAGATGGAGAGCGCCAAGATGATTTTGATGAAAAGATTGAAGAATTATTCGAGAAAGTTAACTCGCTAATCGAGAAATTTCCTTCATACAATTATCTATTAAAATGGGAAAATATTGTCCATACGTCTACCGACAAAACCTTGCAAGATGTGTTTAAAACTATTAATCAGAGCGGAAACTGGGAAGAAAATGCAAACTATTTAATTAATAAGTTTGGATCAAGCTATTTAGGCGCTTACTTTAAAACATCGACCAACGAGCAAAAAATTAAAGCTAGTTATCAAGCATTTAACTCGGTTTTCTTAGATACCTTAGAATCAATTTCGTCAACTAACAAAATTGATAATGCTGTAGAATTGAAATATGATGGTGAAAGAATTGACATTGATAATAAATACTATATCAATAAAAAGTTACTTGTTGTTGATGATAAAATATTTAATTATCCTGGAAGCATAATAGAAGATAAAGATGTTTCTCAGAAATCCTATTTTAATGATCTTCTCGCTAAGTCTTTATCGTCAAATATAATAAGAGAACGTGTAAAAGCAGAGAATAAAGGTGCCGAATCCAAGGCTATAAATCAGCTGGTTTTTGATGAACTAAAACTAATACGAGAAAATATCCGGAAAAAAATAATTAATGTTCATTGCTTTGTAACCCCGCTTTGCGATTTCATACAAAAGAATAATCATAAATTTGACAGAGCTGTAAGTGGTATAATTATTTCTAATGAAAATAGGCAATATATTGATGACAAGCATGAATCCATATTTATTTCACCTAGTTTTGAATACAACGCGGAATTTTACTTTTTAATTCTAGATTTTCGTTGTTTTCATACTAACCTTTTAACCGAAGGAGAATTTTTACGTCCTTTATTTAGAGTTCGTCAACAATTATTAGCAGAAATACAGTCCAAATTAGCGAGGCATATAAGTAGACAAGGAATATTATTTATCGATTAATTTTAATGGACGTCCACAATCCTCAACAGCGCTCGAAAAATATGGCGGCTATTAAAAATACGGCTACCAAAGAAGAAGTGCGATTAGGGAAAGCATTATGGCAGGCTGGATTTCGATACAGAAAAAACAACAAAACAGTTTTTGGCAAACCTGATTTTACTTTTAAGAAATACAAGGTCGCTGTTTTTGTAGACAGCGAGTTTTTTCATGGCAAGGATTTCGACACAAAAAAGAAACCGGTCAATAATGCTGATTTTTGGCTCAAAAAAATCTCCCGCAACATTGAACGCGATAAAGAAGTAAACGCTCACCTACAATCTCAAGGATGGACTGTCATTCGGTTTTGGAGTCTTGATGTCAAAAAGAACCTTGACACCTGCGTGGCAGTCATTCGGGAAGCGATAGCAAACGCTGCCACCAAACCTTAAATCCCTCTTAAAAATCCTAAAGTTCTCCTAAAGCCATTGGTTTAGGCACAGTTGTTGAAAACTGACATGTAAGACCTATCGGATTATTAACCTAAATACTTACGATCATGAAACCGATTAAAAACTTATGGCTGGGA
>CAMLRB010000227.1 GCA_946482295.1 uncultured Bacteriovorax sp.
ACTTCTGCTGTTCTTCCTGATGATGTTCAAAAAGTTATTCTTGAAGCTCTTCACCGTGAAGAAAAAAATACAACAGCTGAATACGCGATGAACATCATCAAAGCGAATATTGATTTAGCGATTAAAAAATCTCAACCGCTTTGTCAGGATACAGGAACAGTTCTTTTCTATGTTTATCACCCAATGAATTTTGATCAGACAAAGTTTACGGATGTGATTCACAAGTCTGTTGTTAAAGCGACGGAGAAAGGTTACCTCCGTCAAAACTCAGTTGATTCACTGACAGGTGAAAACTCAGGACTTAACATTGGGCCAGGACATCCAAGCATTCACTTTCACCAACATAAAAAAAATTCAGTTGAAGTAAAACTTATGTTGAAAGGTGGAGGATGTGAAAACGTTGGCGCTCAATATTCTCTTCCTCACACCGCTCTTGGGGCCGGACGTGATCTTGATGGCGTAAGAAAAGTTATTCTGGATGCTGTTCATAAAGCGCAAGGAAAAGGATGCGGGCCTGGAGTTCTTGGAATTTGTATCGGGGGAGATCGCGGAGCAGGTTATATCGAATCAAAAGAGCAACTTCTTCGTACACTCGATGACAAAAACGACAACGCTTCACTCGCTGAACTTGAAAAAGAAATCGTGGAAACGTCGAACAAATTGGGCATCGGACCTATGGGATTCGGTGGAAAAACAACACTCTTAGGATGTAAAATTGGAGCACTTAATCGTCTTCCAGCTTCATTCTTCGTTTCAATCTCTTATATGTGTTGGGCCTACAGACGCCAAGGGATCGAACTCGCTTCAAATAATAAAATTAAAAAATGGCTTTACTGAGGTTGATATGAACGCTTTAAAAAAATTAAATTATCCGTTTACACATGAACAAGTTCGCGACCTGAAAGTCGGAGATATGGTTCTCATTACTGGAAAACTTTTTACAGGAAGAGATGCGGTTCACAAACGTCTTCACGACGGCGTAAAGCCACCGGTGGATCTTTCAAACCAAATTATCTATCACTGCGGTCCGGTTATCCTTCAAGATAAAAAAACGGGCAAGTATCAAGTGACAGCGGCAGGACCAACAACTTCGATTCGTGAAGAGCCTTATCAGGCCGATGTCATGAAAGACTATGGGATTGTCGGAGTTATTGGTAAAGGCGGCATGGGACCAAAAACATTGGCCGGTTGCAAAGAATACGGATGTGTTTATTTCCACGCTGTGGGCGGTGCTGCTCAGGTCCTTGCTGAAAAAATCGATTCCGTTGATGCTGTTCATTGGCTGGATCTAGGATCTCCTGAAGCGATTTGGGAATTATCAGTTACTGAATTTCCAGTTGTAGTCACAATGGATGCGCACGGAAATTCTTTGCATGCAGAAGTTGAATCGAAATCAAATGAAGCGCTTAAAAGCGTTCTCTAAAATTTAAGTGAGTATGATCCATGGTTAACGAGATTCTTTGGTCACCATCTGAAAGTCGCATCAAACAATCAACCATGGATCAGTTCCGTTTACACATTAATCAAACTTTTAAACTCCAATTGCAGAATTATCATGAACTTCATTCGTGGAGCGTGAAGGAAGCGGGTCTTTTTTGGAGAGAACTTTTTTCTTTTTTTAACATTCGCTATGAAGGAGAGCTATCTCCTGAAGTGCTGGATCTTTCTTTCAAAACATACGGATGGTTTCCAAACGTTAAACTAAATTTTGCTGAAAATCTTTTAAAGAATGGTTCTGATCATCATGTCGCTTTAAAATTTTCACATGAATCAGGTCTCTCGCGTGAAGTGACTTATCAAGCTTTAAGAGAGGACGTGGCCAGTATTAGTCACGCTCTTTCAAAAATTCTTAAGTCTGGTGACGTGCTAGCGGCCTATATGCCGAATCTTCCCGAAACAGTGACGGCAATGCTTGCGACAACTTCTCTGGGATGTGTATTTACTTCAACGAGCAGTGATTTTGGTGTGGCCGGCGTGCTTGATCGTTTCGGACAATCAAAACCTAAAGTCCTTGTTGCAGCTATTGGTTACGAGTACGGTGGTAAATATTTTGACCTTCACGATCGTCTCGTTGAAATTGAAAATGGTCTTAAGGGTGTTGAACAAATTATCATTGTCGATTTTCTCAATAAGGGAGTTGATCTCACTCGATTTAAAAAGGCCGTGCTCTGGAGTGAGCTTTTAAAAGAGAAAGCCGAACTGAAGTTCAACGCTGTATCCTTTAATGCCCCATTGTACATCATGTACTCTTCGGGAACGACGGGAAAACCAAAGTGTATAGTTCACTCTACTGGTGGAGTTCTTCTCCAACATGTAAAAGAATTGGGCCTGCACTCTGATCTCACACAAAATAAAACAATTTCCTTTTTTACAACATGTGGATGGATGATGTGGAACTGGTTAGTCAGTTCACTTTATTTCGGATCAAAGATTGTTCTTTATGAAGGTTCACCCGCTCATCCAAGTCCTCAGGCCTTCTTTGAAATCATTAATCGTGAAAAGATCAATATCTTTGGTACGTCTCCAAAATTTTTGAAGGCCATGGAAGATACTAATGCTCGTTTTGATAATGGCCTTCCGACTCTGGAAACCATTCTCTCGACGGGTTCACCGTTACTTCCTGAACAATACGATTACGTTTATAAAAAAATTAAAGCGGATGTTCTACTGGCCAGCATTTCTGGAGGAACTGATATCCTTGGTTGTTTTATGCTGGGGAATCCGACACTGCCAGTTTATAGAGGTGAAATTCAATGCCTGGGTCTCGGAATGGATGTTCAATCTCTTGATGAAAAAGGTCATCAAATTTTCGATACCGAAGGCGAGCTCGTCTGTGCTCAAAGTTTTCCAAGTCGTCCTCTTTGTTTCTTGAATGATTCCTCAAACGTTCTTATTAACGCCGCTTACTTTGATCAAAATCCAGGTTACTGGACTCATGGCGATTTTGTAAAAATCTCTAAAGAGGGAACGGTCACTGTTTACGGCCGCTCAGATGCAACTCTTAATCCGGGAGGCGTTCGCATTGGAACGTCTGAAATTTATCGTCAAACAGAAACACTTTCATTTATAGCAGATTCACTTTGCGTTGGTCGTCCGACAATGGGAGACGTCGATGTTCTTCTTTTTTTAAAGATGAAATTAAATGAAGAGCTAAACAATGAAAGAAAAAAAATGATTAAAGATCTGATTAAGAAAAATACGACTCCTCGTCATGTTCCTAAAGAAATCTATGTCGTTCAGGATATTCCTTACACGCGTTCTGGAAAAAAAGTTGAACTTGCCGTGACAAAAATATTAAGTGGAAAACCTGTCACCAATGTTGAGGCCTTGGCCAATCCAGAATGTCTTAGTGAATTTGAAAAATACAAAGCTTAATTTGAATCGAAAACTTTCTTTCTAATGGCCTCTTTTTCTTCAGGGGAAGGATCCTCGCCATAGTGAAAACGAAATTGCAGAAGAAGACGAGAGTACTGCTCGTTTTTTAGTTTTAGATCATCTGTCGTATTTTGACTAATCTCATCTTCAAGAACACCGTTGATATTTTCAACAATTTGTATGAATTTAAGTTTTTCTTCTTCCTGATTTTCTTTCATGTCTTCATAAAACTTCACATTGAATTTTTGATAGTAAAAAAGAAATCCAACAGTGAAGGCCATAGGGCGATAAACTTTTCTGAAACGTTCATAATGATCGATCATGTTCTGAGAATGGAGATGCTCAATAAGTTCTCGATTATGAACTGAAAGACCATCAACCAGAATTTTTTGAAGAAGTTCATCAGGAATTTTAAGTTTTTCCATCCAAGGAAGATCATAAGGGAGGACCATATACTTCCACCCTTTATGTTGAAAGAACTTCTGTACTAAAAAGCGTCCATTTTCAAAACGGCTATAAGCCTCTTTTTCAGGAATACGTTCAAGCATTCCTCGAAGACCCATCATTAACAAATCTTCCTGGACGACACGAACGAGGCGGGTATTTTGTAGGGCCGTTTTATTGGAAGTGAAATAATCGAGTAATGAAACCGGTGGGCCTTTTAAAATAATAAAAAGGTCTGATGCAAAGTCGTTAATGTCATTACGACTTAATTTTGAACTTAAGTCCCACTTCTCTAAATGTTTAGCGAGTTTTTTTAATTTAAGTGCACTTAGTTTGTTAATGTCTGCAGCTAGAGACGGCCCTTGACTTTCAAGAGCTATAAGCTGTTTTGAATTGAGAACTTCAATCAACGCCAGTTTTTGTTCAATACTCACTGGATTTAATTTTGAGATGTCTTTGGAGTCTCTGTAAATTTCTTGCCAGCGCAAATATTCGGCCTCATCAAATTGCTCGAAATCTTTATTACTGATGATTTTATTCCAAATACTATTTTTGAATTTATAAACGATTTGATCAGAGCGATCTTTTTCGTTTTTTGCGCTCGTGATTGTTCGCACGATTTGCTGACAATCGTGTACGGCGGCCAAAGAGCGGTCTGCATGAGTCTTCGGTGCTTGCAGGGAAGCAAGACTAATAAGTCCTAGACTGATACCGCAAAAAATGTAGGGCATGGCCGTTTTTATAAAGACCTCCGGTGTTTTATTATCGGACGAAATGGCTCGGGAATTGAGTGAAATTTTTTAAATTAAGGTCGTCTTAAATAAACAAAATCGCGTGCTAAAACTTATATGTAGAGTTTATAGAAAGACTTTCTTTTTTTTAAACGTCGTTCATAATGAAGGAAGTGATTGAAAAGATATGTAGGTCTTTTCGGCTGAAATTAAGGAGGATTCCATGAAATCAATGAAAAAAGTTCTAGTTGCGATTTCTCTCATCGCTATGACCTCTCAAGCACAAGCTTCATTCCTTGTAGAGCCCCATTTAGGTTTTAACCTTAAAGGAAGTGGAGAATCGACTTCTGGTGGTGTTAAAGAAGAATACGATTATAACGGCACTCAATACGGATTAAGGCTTGGCGGCCAATATTTAGGCCTTATGGCCGGATTAGATTATACGGCGTCTAATCCTGAATTCGAAACAAAGACAGCTGCAGGGACTTCAAATGATAAGCTAAAAGTTAGCGAAGTCGGTTTATTTGTTGGCTACAATCTTCCCATTCTTCTTAGAGCATGGGGTGCATATTACTTCAGTTCAAAAGGAGAAGATGATAATTCAGGTGGTGCTTACTCTGCTGGAACTGAACTTAAAGGAAACACTAAAGAGTTAGGTGTGGGGTTTACTGGTCTTCCTTTTGTAAGTTTGAACCTAATGTACAGAAATCGCGTTTGGGATGAAGTCACTGCAAGCGGAATTACTGTTAAATTAAATGGTGATGAAGAAATATCGACACATGAATTTGTTGTTGGTGTAAGTTTACCACTTACCTTGTAGTAATATTGTTATCGCCGGATGGGAGGCTCAGGCCTTCCTTCCGTCTCCCATAAGCCTCATGAATTGTCCGATCCTCAGCGAATATACTTGAAATTGCGACGCAAGTGGAACTCCTAAAAAG
>CAMLRB010000228.1 GCA_946482295.1 uncultured Bacteriovorax sp.
CGAGAGATTTTTAAGATCATATGATTTGTAAAAATCATCATGCGCTTTCACGTTATAAACGAGATAGGGGCTCATTATTTTATACAGAAGATCATCGACCATTTTTCCTGACTCTGTTGAAATCATCGGAAAGTCTGGAGCGATTGAACCTAGTCTCGCTGAAAGAAAAACTTCTTCTAAATTTTTTCCCGGGCGCATTTGAGTCAAAAAGCGAGAAGAGAAAGTTGTAAAAGGATCTGTATCCCCTGGATCTCGAATTTCATTGTAGCTATATTGGTTTTCACCAGTTGAACTAATGATGCAAACATTTGGATTAGCGAGTTTTTGGGTGTTTCCTGAAAAACAACTGAAATCGAGAATGGCGAGCTTAACACCGGCCTCAGTAGCTCTTTGAATAACTTCTTCAAGAATGTCTAAGCTCACGGCCTGAGCACCTTTAAGTGTTTTTAAATCTGTCGCTGCTCCACCCTTAAGTGCGATCTGATGGCTTTTGTCCGAAACCATTTTTGCTGAGCCATGGGAATTAATCACAATCATGACTTGCGAGCCTGGTTCAAACTTTTGGTTAAAAAGATCTTCTTCTAATGGACTCAAGGCCTTTTCTAAATTCTCTTCTGTAAAAGGACCATAGTTGGTTCCTTTTTTGAATTTGGTGGAGAGCAATTTCTCAGTACGTGTGTGGCCACCGTTGAAGCTGTAGTTCATGCTCCACTTGTTGTATTTGGAATCCACAAATTTTGCGACACTTTCAATCTGATGATCAAAGATTGTGGTAGGACCAGAAGGTTCGCCCCCACCGCCAAGAAAATAGAGTTTATTTTCAGCCGAATAGCCGAGCGAAAAAGTCGAAAATAAGAAGAGTATTGTGAGTTTAAAATGAGCAAGCGCCGTCATGACCCATGATCGACGCTTTATAGGTAAAAATTAGTTCTTTTTTGGTGAGAAGAGTCTGATTTTAGCAACAAGGAAAGAGATGAGGTCTTCATCAGCACCGTAAACGTCATCGATCAGTTCACAGTTAAGGATGAAATCTTTCATACGAACTGCGATTTGGTGAAGCGACTCAACCAGGTATAAACCACCGATGTTTTCACCGTTGAAAGACTTGATGATTTCCTTACGAGCGTGGTTGAACATTTCTGATTCAGTCACGTCTTCTGGAAGATTATCAACGCCCATTTTTTCTTCAACTTCTTCAATGGCCTGATCGCGTACATCTTCGTCTGTAGCGAAGCTTACGCCGTATTCAGTGGCCATAGCTTCAATCAAATTTTCACGGTTTGTTGGGTGAAATTCGATAAGCTTTTTTTCTTTAAGATTGTTGATCGTATAGCTAGCTAATGCACGCAATGTATCAAAATCAGTTTTCATAAGAACCTCAATTCATTAGTATTCCTTTAAAGTGTAACGACTTAAATCAGATCGTACAAGAAACTTTTTAAATTTCTTGACTATTGCCCCTATAAAACTCACTTTTAAAGGCGAAATGGAAACGAAAATGGACCCGAAAATTAACTTTGTTCCTGTGAAATCTGCGCTTTCTTGGGATGAATATTTCATGCTTCAGGCTATGATTGCGGCCTTCAAGTCCAAAGATCCAGCAACCAAAGTCGGCTCAGTTTTTGTCGATAAACACAATCATCAAATCACTATGGGCTACAACGGCTTCGTGGCCGGAATCGACGAAACGAAAGTTCCGTGGGGAAAAGACCCTTCGGCACCTCTGGAATTCCAAAAATACGGTTATGTTGTTCACAGTGAAGCTAATGCCATTTTGCACGCCTCACGATCACTGGAAGGGTCCCGCGCATATGTTACGCTCTTTCCTTGCCATGAATGTGCTAAATTAATTGCCTCATCTAAAGTAAAAGAAGTGATTTATCTTTCAGACAAGCATCAAAATACGGAATCTAACCGAATCGCTAAAAAGATTTTTGATCTCTCGGGTATCACTTACCGCTCGCTCGATTTCAAACCAGAAAATCTCCATAAGCTCACTGATCATTTGCAAAATCTCCTCACAGATATTTAGTCATTTTTTACTTCACACGCCCTAGGTCTCTCTCCTATAATGAGGCGAATCCCCACATTCATTTAGCAACCTCTTTATTTGGAGTAAAACCATGAAACCTTTTATTGTCGTTCCTGACGGTTTTGATAAATCACTTTTTGATGAATTAAAAACGAGCACAGAACTTAACGTGCATCCGAGTTCAAAGGTTTCGCAAGACGAATTAAAAACACTTCTGCCTAAAGTTGAAGGTCTGATTATTCGATCAGCAACAACTGTCAATAAAGAACTTCTCGATCTCGCACCAAATTTGAAAATTGTTATTCGCGCAGGCGAAGGTACAGACAATATCGATAAAGCACTTTGCGCTGAAAGGGGTGTAAAAGTTGCCAACACTCCAGGTGCCAACAATAACTCTGCAGCCGAACATGCCATTGCTCTTATGATGTCATGTCTTCGCAATACACCATTTGCGGATAAAACTATGCACGAAGGAAAGTGGGAGAAAAACGCTCTGACTGGACTTGAGCTTTGGAAAAAGAAAGTTGGAATAGTTGGTTTCGGTCGCATCGGCCAAATTGTTGCCAAAAGAATTTCAGGTTTCGAACCAGAGATTTTTTATTTTGATCCTCATGCTCATTCTGAAGTACCAGGTGCAAAAAGAATCGAAGATCTAAAAGAAATCTTCAGTAAATGTGACATTATTACGATCCATACTCCGCTCCTTCCACAAACAAAAGGAATGATCACGAGAGATCTTATGAACTTAATGAAAAAAGATGCAATTCTCATCAATGCCGCTCGCGGTGGTATTGTTGATGAAGAGGCCCTTTACGATATTCTAAAAGAGAAAAAAATTCGTTGTGCCGGTTTCGACGTTTTTGCGGTTGAACCCCTTCCATCGAATTCTAAACTTACAGAACTTCCTAACTTGATCATGTCACCGCACGTTGGTGCTTCAACAGAAGAAGCGCAATTCCGCGTAGGTGAAATGGCCGTTTTCCAAATTAAAGAATTTTTCGTCAACAAAATACTTCTAAACGAAGTAAAGGCAAAATAATGAAAACTCTGGCAATTATTGGTTCTCAATGGGGCGACGAAGGTAAAGGGAAAATCACTGATCTCCTTGGTGAAAAATGCGACGTTGTTGTTCGTTATCAAGGCGGAAACAATGCTGGTCACACGATTATCGTTGATGGCAAGAAAATCGTTCTTCACTTAGTTCCATCGGGAATTCTCCATCCACACTGTGTCTCTGTTATTGGTCATGGAGTTGTGTTTGAGCCAGAAGCTTTCCAGAAAGAACTAGAAACAGTTGCTGCTGCTGGAATTAAAATCACTTCAGATAATTTAAAAATTTCTGAAAACGTGACAATCATTACGAGCTACAACAAACTTCTCGACTCTGCTCGTGAATCGCAAGGTTCTGTAAAAATCGGAACAACTGGAAAAGGTATTGGACCAGCTTACGAAGATAAAGTGGGTAGAAGAGCGATCAAACTTAAAGATCTTTTTGATCTTGAGACCCTTAAAAAGAAAGTGGCCCGCAATCTAGGTGAAAAAGAAATTCTTTTCAAACATAGATACAATATTGAGTTCCCGACTATTGATCAAGAAGCTGAACGACTTTTCAATCTTGGAAAAATCATTAAACCTTACGTTTGTGATACTTTCTCAGTTCTCGATCATGCAGTCACAAATGGTAAAAAAATTCTGTATGAAGGTGCTCAAGGAATTCTTCTCGACATCGATTACGGAACATATCCATACGTCACATCTTCATCGACAGCATTAGGTGGTGTTTATACTGGTGCCGGAATTCCTCAATCCTCTGTTCAGGAAGTTTTAGGTATTACAAAGGCCTACACAACAAGAGTTGGTGAAGGACCTTTCCCTACTGAACTTTTCGATGATGTCGGTGAAAAAATCCAGACAATTGGAAAAGAGTTCGGAGCAACAACTGGACGTAAACGTCGTTGTGGATGGCTTGATCTTCCTCTTCTAAAATATTCTGTGAAAGCCTCTAACCTCACTTCACTTGCTCTTACCAAACTCGACATCCTTTGTGTTGTTGATGAGCTAAAAGTATGTGTGGCCTATGAATACGAAGGAAAAACAATTGATGTTGCTTATCCTGGAATTGATCTTTATAAAGCAAAACCAGTTTATAAAACAATGAAGCCTTTTAAAGATGATTTCACAAACAAAACGAATGAGAACCTATCTCCAGAGCTCAATGCATATATCAAAGAAATTGAAACGTTCTTAGGTATTCCAGTGGGGATCATCGCTTTTGGTCCAGAAAGAAAAGAAATCATTTTCCGTAAAAAGTATTTTTAATGAACATTCGATTAGCAACTCTTGAAGATGTGCCGGCCTTAGTCTCCCATGAGATAAAACACATGGGTGAGCCGGCCTTCGAGGGATTGCCCGCTCACCCTTTTCCTCTTGATCACGTTTGGGATGTCACTCGAAAGTTAAGTGAAAAAGAAAAATCTATTCCTCTTGCTGTCACTGAAGTTGGGTGGCAAAGATGTTTTATTCTCCTCGATGGGGAAAAAATTGTCGGTCATCTCAATTTAAAAAATTTATTTTTGGGGACACTTCATCGAGCACAACTAGGTATGGGATTGAATGCCGAATATCGGGGACAAGGTCTTGGCAAAAAACTTCTTCAAGAGGCCATTGCCTGGGCAAAAACAGAACCGTCACTTCATTGGATGGATCTCAGTGTGTTTGCTCACAATACTCCTGCTCGCAAACTTTATTCTTCTGTGGGTTTCATCGAACAATATAACTTCGAAGATAAAATCCGAGTGAACGGATTGTCTATTGACGATATTTACATGACGTTGAATCTAAAAAGATAGTCTGCTAGCCTAATATCATGAAAACAATTTTCGCTTTGATGGTCATGATGACCTCGCTCTCTTCGTTGTCGCAAGAACTTCCATTTGCTTCTTATCCAGTTGATGAAGTTCGCGTTTATAAAACAAAACATCGCATGCAAATGTTAGCTGACGGAAAAGTCATGAAGACTTATAAAGTTATGCTTGGTCGCGGTGGTATGGATCCTAAAAGAAAAGAAGGAGACAACCTCGTTCCTGAAGGTCAGTACATTCTCGACTTTAGAAATCCCAATTCTAAATTCTATAAATCCATTCATATTTCCTACCCAAACGCAGAAGACATCGAGCGTGCCCGTCGCGAAGGTGTAAATCCTGGTGGTGATATTTTCGTTCATGGAATGCCAAATAATCTTGTTGAGATTGATGATGTCCTACGTGACTTAGGTTTAGAAGGAATCGATCAGGAAACTGTTGATACTTGGTTTCCTCGCATTGATTGGACCGCAGGTTGTGTCGCAGTAAAGAATGACGAAATGGAAGAGATCTGGCAAAACGTAAAAGTGCCAACTCCAATTTCGATCTT
>CAMLRB010000229.1 GCA_946482295.1 uncultured Bacteriovorax sp.
CTGCTCCCAAAGCAGGTATGCTACCAACTGCACCACACGTATATAAAATAAAAAACCTCCAAGAAATCCTGGAGGTCAATGCTGTAACTCAAAAAATTAAAGTATTACATACAAGTGCTTCCAGGGAGAGTTTCTCTCTGTTCCGGTTGTACTTGATGTCTGAAAAAATTATTCATACTGCGAATATAGTAATTAAATTTAATTATCAAAAACTTTTTAAGAAAATTTTGTAGCGAGAGCGGGATTCGAACCCGCGTGGTTTGGCGTATGAGACCAAGCTGGGGCCATCTCCAGTCTACCTCGCTATTTTGCAAAGATAGTAAATATCTTTATTTGTACAGATTATCAATGATAATTTTTGCCATTTTAGAGATTTCAGGATCCACATTACTAAGCATATGTATTAAATCTCTATATCTTCTGGCAGTCATGCCAGTTTCGCCTTTATCATAAATACGTATAAGTTTTTTTAAATAGCGATCAAACTCAAGTGAAATCATGTAATCTGTATTTAAATCCATATGTAAAGAAAATTAAAAAAGCTTTACATGAAATAAGAACATGTAAAGAAAATGGGAAAATCTTTACATGAGTTAAATATAAAATCTAAAAATTTAATAAAAAAAGGATTTTCTCTTTAACACTTGTTCTATTTTTTCATGTAATATACATGAAGCTAATTTTACAATTTCTGAATCCTTACTTAAAATCAATTTCTCTAATTTTTCATACTCTTCTTGATTAAAGAATTTTTTATTTTTCTGTAAAATATAAAGATATCTTAGATGCGTTGGTGTTGAAGTTATATGACTTGGATCGATTATAATACTTGAAATTCGAGTAGGATCATATACTATACAACCAGTACTCAATCCCCAAAATGTAGATCTATTATTAGGACTAATGTATTTCATTTCTCTTTAATTTTAATATCTTCATTACCAATTCTATTGATTCAGGATCGTCACTTTTTATAAGATTAATTAACTTAATTTTCTCATCTTCTGTAATTAAATCCCTTTCTCTTAATAGTTTTACTTCATTAATTCTAAAATAGGCTTTAATGGATTCTTCAGTCCAACTTGGTTGAGTATAATTTGTTTTATGTTTCTCATTAATCTGAGCCCATAATCCTTTTGATTGTATCATCTTTTAAGTATTCATTAAGTGCATTATCTACTAAAATTTTACCCATTGCAAGAATTTCAACATCACTACTCCAAATTAATGGATATAATTTCTCATAAGTTTCTTTGTCAATGATTTTATTTTCAAGCATTGCTTTGAGCCTGTCCTTGTAAAAACCTTGACTTACATCCCAAATTTCATATTTATAAGAAGTAGTACTAGACATATTGTTCTGCTATTTTAGTCCCTAAGTTTTGTACTTCGATATCATCAGATAAGATCAACTTACTGATCTTATCGTAAACTTCTTTAGGGAGAAGTCCTTCCTTTACTTTTGCTATTAATTCATTATGAAGACTTATATATTCATTTCTCCTTCTCTCTCCAAAAAGAAGTAGCTTTTCCAACTCACATTGCATGTCGGCCAATAGTTCTCTCTCTTTTTGTGAAATATGAATCATAAAGAAAATAAAAAAGCTCACCCTAAGCGCGCTGTTCGATGGGAAGCGGGGTGAGCAAGTTTAAAAAAATTAATTAGGAAGTTTTTTGATCCAAATTTACTTGTTCTAAATCTAAATAAGGAGAACTTTGAGCGTAACCTCTAACAGAATCTAATTCCATCATCAAAGAATTTAAATCTTTTAAATCGCATTCATTTGAAGCTGCCTTTTTTAATTCTGCTAAAAGTCGTATAATGAGATCTTCGTCAATTAAATGTTTATTTCTATTATCTTCTTCCATCATTTTTTCATATGGAATAAATAAACCAGAAATAGGACGAATTGTGTAAGTTTTTACTCCATCTGGACTTTGCCTTTCACAATAAATAGAGCAGATATTACTATTAAATCCAATGACATCAGTAAATCTGTGTGCCACTTTGTCTCTGAGGTCTTCTGACTCTTGAAGTCTTGCCTCAATGATTGGACGATTTTGCTCGTCCAGATCAAACGCTAATCTTGTTTTCATGTTTATATATTTTTATATCCGGCCTTAATTGGTCGCAGACATACAAATATACAAATTAACTTTCAGATTCGCTAAGACGTTTTTGATATTTTTCACCTATTCTTTTATTGATTATCGTATTAATCATATAAATCAACTCATGATCTTCTGTAAAAACAAGCTCAACAAATCTCTTGTATTCACTATCAGATAAAAATTCTTCGTGATATTTTTCAACTCTTAAAAGACATTCATGAGCATAATTTGATAATCCAAATGCAACAGTTTCTTTTACTTCCATGATTTAAGCATTTCGTTAATAACTCTTTCAACAAGATAATCCAGGAAATAAGCATAAAGCTCTTCCGATACATTCATTTTAAATTTAACTCCCATGTTATTTAAAATCTTGACCACAGCATGAAAACATTCATGAGTGATAACAGCGCAGCGATGCGCTAAGGAATCACCCTTTTTAAAGTTAATCCTGATAACTGATAGATTAACATAATCACAGAAATCATGAATTCCCAAGCTATCTTTAGGCATATCAATAAGTTCAGCGAATTCACCTTCATAAAGTTCAAACTTATAAATAGACTCCTTTACTTTTTTATTTGATTCATTAATAAAAACAAACACATGAGAAGGGATAATATCTGGCTTTAGTAAAAGTATCATAAATATAAAAAATTTTACATCAAATATATAAATTTTATTTCTGGATGTCTCCAAACATGGTATTCAAAAAATTTTTTGTAATAGGATGTTTTTTGGGTCCTCTTATTTTAACCCCCACCCTCTCGCCCAAAGACCCCTACCCCCTGGGTGTAAAGTTTTTCCAAAGATTTTTCAGCAGGAAATTCAGGAAAATTATTCTCAGGGAGAGAGAACATCAGACAGGTATCAACCTCTCCTACAGGAACACTAGTAGAAATCAGCACTCTGGACAACTATAGGATGAGTGTTGCTCACCTGCAGGTCATCTAAACTAACTTAATAGAAATGTATATAGGCACATTTCACTAACTCCCATCACTAACACTCACCTCTATTCTAAACTCAAATTCACACGTGAATTTTAACCAAGAAGATAAACTTATGCGAAAAATTATTCTTATTGCACTTCTGTGTATATCATTGCTGCTCAGCTTGGGCTTGATCTTCCAGATTATCGACCCCACTTTCAAGAGCTGTTTGATTGTTGCCAGTGTTGCCGTTGTAGCTGCCCTCTATGCGGCCTATGAAATCTGGCGGCTTACAAGCCTGAAAGAATTTCGGGAGGAATACTCCAAGCGTGCAAGGGATGAGGTCCAAAAGCACAGATAGAGCATATGTAGACCTGGAGATTGGACCTCCAGGTTTTACTTCACTTGGCCTCTATTCTAAACTCAAAGTCTTCGACTTTAGTGCTAGCGCACCTTGCTGCGCAGGCTACATAAAGAGTATTGTAATTTTTGGTTGGACACTTGCCTGAACAGTGTTGTAACTTTTAACCTTGTGCTATTTAGCACGCAATATTTGACGTATGAATAATACATTATTGACAACTCCACAGGAGAAAGTTGCCTTCATCAAGGCGAACAAGCAATTTGTTGCTGAAAAGATTTCCAATGCTACCCTCTCTTCCTCACCTGGGGAAAAGTTGGATGCCCTGGTTGCTGAGATCCTCGCTCATCCGGATTTTACCGAGCCAACTCCTGCTACGGCTGAGAAGGCTGAGGTTATCAAGACCGAAGAGTACGGGGATCTGCTTAAGCTGGTATATGCCGGGCGCTCACGCAATGGATTCAAGTTTGCTTACGGTGACAAGTTTGTCTTCACCAATGACAGCCGCCTGTTCGCTATTGAGAAACACCTGGTTGTAGGTGAGACCGTGATGCCATTCAAGGCTGACTCACTGGAGTCTTTCCCTTGGGGATTCGCTGCACGGTTGAACTACTCAGCATCCGAGCTGATTAGCGAGGTGAACAACAAGGTAGATCAGCTCCAGAATTCCCTGGAACAAATGATCCGCCAGCGTATGCTCCTGCTGAAAGTTAGCCGCAAAGAGGCTGAAGCTCATGTTCATGGTTTGTACACCAAAGACATGGACGAGAAGTTCAAAGCATCCTTGCCGCAGGTTGATTTGTTTTAAGAGAGAAAGGGAGGTTCCTTCGGGGGCTTCCCTTTTATTTTGAGAATGACACCGCAGTAAAGGTTCAAGATAATGCTCACGGTTTTTAGTTTTTTCAAGCTAAGTTTTTTCAATTGGACACCATAGAGGTACAAGATCATTGCCGCCCGGTTTTACGCGCTGCTTTGGTTCAGGAAACAGGATATTAAAAAAATTGAAAATAACTTGCATATGTATAAATTCACACGCCCTTCGGGGCCGGTGGGTGGCTTGGGCGGGGGTTATTATTCCTATGGGATCTTGAGGTTTGGGTACCCCCAATAGTAGATGTACTGGATTAACTCCTGCCCACGTGCCGCCACACAACTGAAATCAAAGTGCCTATCATGAATGGTAGTGCGCGTAAAAATACCGGAGCGGTCCAGACATTCCCGCTATCCTGGTTGAGACCCACCAAACCAACACGCGACATTAGGTTTATTCGCAAGCCCAATAATTATCCGATCATGGTGCTAAAATAGAATAGGTGGGTATCTCCTGTAAGAGAGGTGGGATAGGGGTGGATCAACCCGCGAGTACAGACGCGAAGTGACTGCTCTTATCCTGCCTTCTTTTACTATCATCAAACTACAAACATTAATAACTCTTAAAAAACAATTCTTATGGCAAAGAAAAATATTGATCTGAGTAAACAACTTATATCAGAAGTAAAGATGACAGCGAGAGAATACTATAACTTTCGCAACCTTGCAATACAAAACAATGTGTTCTTCCATGTAAGATGGGAACCTGAACATGCTGTAGTCACTACTGAAACCCCTTTTCTCATAGCAAACGGTTATGATGAACTGCTTGAATTCTAATTGGTTTTTTCACAACGATAATAGTATCTATTTGATTAACAGTTGTTTAATTGGATAGGTATTATTGTCGTTTTGTATAACTATTGGAATGCTATTGCCCCTTGAGTATCAAAATTCTCCGGGTGGAGACCAAAATGAAACTCTTGGAAGCCTTGTAAACACTGAGATTCCTCCTAAAGTAACTATTGGAATCCTAAGTTTGCGAAAAATTAATTAAAAATTGGTGTTGAGTGATGTGTGGATGACCTTAAACCATCCCTCATTTCAATCAAATTCCAAAAACTCTCAAAAACCAGTATCTATACGGTATTATATAGTTAAAAACTTTAAAAAACATCTATTATGAAAACAACATTATCGCCCCTCAAAAGAAAGAACCGTAA
>CAMLRB010000230.1 GCA_946482295.1 uncultured Bacteriovorax sp.
GGTAAATCTTTAAGAGAGGAATTCACGGCCGATTATGCGCGAGTTCAGTCCATTATGGCGGAAGAAAAGAAAAAGCATGGGTCTTTCAACCAGGAAGTTTATGCTGCTCTTTTGGCCAAAGATGCTCTTAAAAAAGGAGAGGAAATATTTAATAATAACTGTGTGGCCTGCCACTTAGAAAAAGGTAAAGGTGACATTGGACCTAACCTAACAGATGAGTATTGGTTATGGGCCAAGGCAACTCCAGAAACAATTTTTCCAATTGTTTATAATGGTGTTTTGGAAAATGGTATGCCTAACTGGAATGAAACTCTCTCGACTGATGAAATCTATCAAGTTGTAGCTTATGTACAAAGCTTGAAGAACACAAATCAGCCTGGAGGTAAAGCACCTCAAGGAAACAAGGTAGAATGACAAAAAACAGGTTTGAATTAGATCCAGAAAGACTCGCGACTACAGATGAATTAGGTCATCGAGTCTATCTGTATCCTGAAGAAGTTGAAGGCAAATGGAAAACAAGAAGGCAGTGGGTTTATTGGGTTCTGATTGCTGTGTATCTCATCCTTCCTTGGATCTATATCAATAACAAACCTGCACTCATGCTCAACATTTTCACTCGTGAATTTACATTCTTTGGGTCAATATTTCACGGTATTGATCCAATGCTTATTTTTCTCATTGTCACATCGGCCTTATTTTTTATCGCTTATCTCACAAGCACATTTGGCCGTGTATGGTGTGGTTGGGGATGTCCACAGACTGTATTCATTCAAAGTCTATTCATGAAAATAGAAACCTTCATTGAAGGCCCTGCCCGCAAAAGAAAAGAAATGGATAATGCACCTTGGACATTTGATAAAATAATGAAACGTTCACTCAAGTGGATTATTTTCATTATTCTTTCCTTACATATTGCTCACACTTTCATGGGTTATTTTATCGGTCCAAGAGAATTATTGCAGATGAGCTTACAGTCTCCTCTCAATAATTTAGGATTTTTTTCCGCAACGATGATATTCAGCGCTATCATTTTGCTCGACTTTGGATGGTTCCGCGAACAGTTTTGTATCATAGTCTGCCCTTACGGGCGTATGCAGTCTGTAATTATGGACGAGAACTCGCTTGTCATTACTTACGACAAAAAACGTGGCGAACCTCGCAGAGGTTCAGATGCAGCAAAAACGCTTCCAGAAGGTGATTGTATCAACTGTTACAATTGCGTGAAAGTTTGCCCAACTGGTATCGACATTCGTCGAGGCACCCAGTTGGAATGTATCGCATGTACTCAATGTATAGATGCCTGCGATGAAATCATGATTAAAATAAAAAAACCTACAGGCCTTATTCGCTACAGCTCCGAAAACGAACTTCAGGGCAAAAAATGGAGTATTTTTTCATTACGATCTCTCTTTTATATGATCGTTTCTGTGTTTTTGATTTCTCTCTTCATATTCTTTTTAAAATCGAGTGAAAATTTACAATTAGTTTTTATTCGTGGTCAGGGCGCTCCCTTTACAGTTGTAGAAAATAATCTCGTGAGAAATCATTTTTCCGTTAAAATAACACATCAAGGTAATACTTCTTATGATGTAAAGTTTGAGATAGCGGATCCGGAATTAAAATCGAAAATCAAACTCGTCTCTCCATCAACTTCCATGAAACTTGATCGTGCAGAGAAAAAATTTATTCTTTTTTTCAACTTTGATCGTTCGCTGCTATCTAACGGAACCAAAAAAGTTAAAGTAAATGTAGTGGATCTTCAATCGAACAACATACTCTCCACTAAGGAGGTGACACTTGTCGGTCCTTGATTTTCTCCCTTGGGTCTCCCTCGTCGCCGGTTTATCTGGAAGTCTCCATTGCGCAGGAATGTGTGGTGGTTTAGTGACCGCAAGCTGTTCAAACGGAACTGATGTCGTTCGCTATCAATTTGGAAGACTTGCTGGCTATATGGTTTTGGCCGGTATTGGTGCGGCCATTGGAAGCGTTTTAAAAACGGCCTACCATCCTGCCCTTTCTCTCTTTACTGCCGTTATGCTCGGTGGCTTTTTCATACTCTGGGGTATCGAAAGCTATCTTGGAAAAAAGACAAATCTGTCATCAAAGGTCAGCTCTAAAATTGGTCGCCTCTCTGGTGCTTTTTATGGAAAAATTTGGAAGAGATTTATTTATAAAAATGAGACTATGACAAAATCATTTTTTACTGGACTCGCTTCTATCTTTCTTCCCTGCGGTTTGCTTTATGGTGTTGTCCTTTCACAAGCGGCCCTTGCCCACAGCGCGAGCGAAATTGCACACGTCTTCTTTTCCATGTTCTTCTTCTGGTTGGGAACTCTTCCAGCAATGATCTTTGCACCTCAATTATTCAAAAAAATTCTGATTCCACTCAAAGAGCGATTACCTAAAGTTTTTGCGATGGGGCTCATTTTGATTGGATTAGTGACGATTGGAGTGAGAGTAAAAGATGTTGATAGTGCTTGGGCCGGCGAGAAAGCTGGAGGCACAAAAACGATGTCTGCGCCTCGCTGCCATTAAAAATCACTCTATTTTCGATCGTTATTCATTTTAGCATTAACCCACATTGACCAATAAAGGGCCAACACGATAAGACCGAATACCACAACGTGGATAACTTCAATTTGAAGGTTTGAAAGCTGAGCTGTAGGAACTCGAGAAGGCTCTAAAGGTCCTTTTTGAGGTACCCAAGAAGTTGGGTAGATCTTGATCCCTTGTTCGTTAATGATTGGAGCTGGTGGCATTTCAGGTGCCTTAACTTTTTTTTCCATGATGCATTTCCCTTAATGTTTCAATCTCTTGTCATATTAATGAAGCACGACTTAATTCGCAAGAAAATCTATGCGCGAAGCTACTTCAAGAGCCCTTTTAGACGTTTAAGTTCCTGCTTTTCATCCTCAGGAATATCCGTCCCTGCTGAACCACTGTATCCAAACACAGTGTTGTCTTCATACTCTTGATAGCATTTTTTGGCATAGGCCGTTTTCGGATAACGTTGAATACATTCTTTTAAATAAAGATCACCTAGTGAAAATAAATATGAGGTTCCCAGTCTTTTTTCGGCCACGGCCAACCAATAAAGTATTTCTGGGGTGAGTTTAGAATCAGGACGTTCATTTAAATGACGGGCCAGAAAACCAGAAGAAATCAACAATGTAACATCATGTTTGCCTTCTAAGACTTCGTCTTTTTTTTCATCAAGAGGTTTTAAGTTCGTTTTAATAAATTTATCGACGAGCTTATAATTTCCTTTGAGATTAAAAGATTTCCATTTTTGCAGCGACTTCTCCCACATTAGAAGATTATCGTGAGCTACTTTGGGCAGGTTTGATTTCTTTTTGTATTTTTCCACAAATTCTATTGCGGACTTAAGATCAATATTCATTTTAGTGTGAATACTAAGAAGTCGCTTAAGGGCCGTTGAAATTTCTTCCTGCGATTGAGGCGTAATTTGCTCTTTAAGATTTTGCTCAAGACTGATTTCATATTGCTTAGTAGCTTCTTCAAAACGTCTTAACAAAAGAAGGTAATTAGCATAATCGTATGGTCTAGAAAAAAGATTTTTCGAAGCCTCAGGTACATCTTTTGCAAACTCATTGCTACTTAGTTGAGAGTGGCACGATAAACAAATGGCCGTCATCGCTTTTAAACGTTTTCCTGCATAAGCAGAATTGTTGTTTTTTACAGAGAGTATCGTGTCCTGCATATGAGTTTCGATAGTCTGCAAACTTGGACGGAATCCAGGGCGTTGAAATGTATCAACATGCTTAGCACTTTTAAAGAAATTAGAAATATCATTGAGCGTATGAATGACAGCTTCTTTTTCAGCGTCATTTTTTTTATCTGCTAGAGCTGATAATTTCTCTTCACTGTATACATACGGAATAATTTTTACAAATGATTCATGAACTCTATCCATTACAATTTTAGATTCAGAGGGAGCTTCTTCGGTCGCATACAACGTTGTTGATAATAACAAACCAGCTGTTAACAAAATCTTCATTCTTCTTCACTTGGTGATTGGTAATTAATATGTTTTCTTAAATTTTCTAGTTTTGTCTGAACTTCAGTCGGTAGAGATTTTTTCTTATCACCTGAAGTGTAATTTAGTTCCAAATCTTCCAAGTAAGCTTCATAACAGTCTTTAGCGACTGGATCTTTATTATACTTTTCCATACAGGATAGAAGATAGTAATCACCAATAGAGAAGAAGAGATCGTCATTTAAACGTTTATCTAAAATCGCGAGCCAGTAAAGAATCTTAGCTCCGTGTTTCGTATCAGGGTGAGCGTTATAGTAATCGAGAAGAATTGACGAAAGGTTCATATCGTAGACTTCTGAAGAATCTGTAACCGTGAAGATTGGCCCTTCTTCTTCATCAGCAATGAAGCCTTTCATGAATTTTTCCATTTCTTCTTCTGTCACGGCCTGAGCATTGAAATTATCCCAAAGACTCTTCCCGCTTAATGTCTTCACCCATTGACCAATTTCGCTGTTGATTTTGTCATTGAATTTTTTGAGTGCGACGTATTTTTCGAAATGTACTTTTCCGGCCGTAAAGTCTTTTCTTATTTTTACAAAATAGACAAGTTGGCGCTCGAGAGCTTTGAAGATAAATTCATCATCATCCTTCTTTTTCGTTTTCATCAAAAACTCATCGTATGAGCTCATCGCATTTTCATAATCGCGAGTGATAAAGAACAACTCTCCTCTTTCATAAGCTGAAAGCTTCATTTTTTTGATGTCTTTATCTGCAAAAAGTTTTGGAAGATCTTTTCCGGGTGATTGAGTGTGACAAGAAACGCAGAGATTGAGGGCGGAATTAAACTTGGCACGCGCGAGAGATTTACGATCGGCCTTAAAAAGTGCAAGCGTTTGGTCCAGTTGATCAGTCATAACTGTTTGATTTAAACTCAAACCTTGAGTTGAAATCACCGGGTGCGCTTTCATTGATTTAAAGTCTGATGTGAGTTTCGAGAGACGTTTTTCAATGATAGGTTTATTTTTTTTATTCAAGAAGGCATCTTCAGATGCAATATAAGGCCCCATATCACGAATCGTTTGAGAGATGTTGTTCATCTGGACACGAACGGCAGTATCTGGCATGAATTGGCGACGAGCTTTTGTTTGGGCCTCACCATTTGATAATGAAAATAATAAAATTCCAGCAACAAGAAATGTCTTCATAATGCTATCTTCCATGATGGATTAATGTTCTTCCTATCATTAAAAGACTTTTCAATAAATTCATCAAGACAAATAGCGAGCCGGACATTGATGATAATGGTCAGACTAAAGATGGCATTAAGAAAGAAGTAAGATGACTAAAACTGTCCGGTTCTTAACATCACCAAAGTACATCCAATGACAACCTCAGCTCCATTCTGCTCAAATTTTTTCTACAATTCCGG
>CAMLRB010000231.1 GCA_946482295.1 uncultured Bacteriovorax sp.
AAAAAAGTACAACCCAAAGAATCTGAAGTGTGCAGAATAAGGCGAGAGCATAGAGGGGATAACACTTTTCCCCGACGTCTTTTCCGTGAATTTTCTGAGCGAGAGCAAATCCCATTGCCCCTGAAGCTCCACCCATTAAACCACTCATTAAAACTTTATCCATCACACTCCTCCTCGCTTGTAATGAGCTTATCGAAGTTTTGATTTATTACTAAAGATGGTAAAATCTACTCATGGGTCTTATGTGAGCTGACAAAAATATTCATATCAGGCATAAGCTTTTTATGAAAAATTTAATTTTAGTTTTCTCAAGTGTTTTTTCACTTTCTGCTCATTCTACTATCACGGGTAAAGTTTTATCCATTCATGATGGCGATACTCTTCAACTGGAAATAAAAGGCAAAAAAGAGCGAGTGCGCCTTTTAGGTGTTGATACTCCAGAGGTTGATTTTCAAGGTGAAACACAAGGCGAAGCGGCCCTAAAAGCACGTGATTACCTTCGCTCACTGTTGCCTTTAAATTCTCAAGTTGAAGTTCGCACCCAAGATAAAGCGCTTGATAGCAATGGTCGTCTGCTAGGGCAGATCATCTATCAAGGGCGCGACCTAAATCTTGAAATGTTGCAATCAGGTTTAGCTGCCGTTTATTTTATTTATCCTTTTGATAAAAAAGTGGTGAGTACTTATGTTGCCGCTGCTGAGATTGGAGCTTTAAAGGCCGATCAATTAGTGCTGCCTGGGTATATTTTTCGTCAAAAAGTTAAAGGATATCCTGGAACGAATATGGTGGCAGACTTCACGCTCAAATGTTTAAGTTCGGACATTGAGAAAGTTCCAGTCTTCCGACGCGTCTTTTTTAGCGAAGAGAGCATCGCCTTATCACAGGGATACCGCGCAGAGTGCGAATAAAGACTCATCTTTTTTCTTAAATTGACTGACAGCAGATATCCAACTGATCATGAGGGTTCTATTCTGGATTGAAAAAAGTTTCAACTCAGAGAGGACTTCATGAAATACATCTCACTACTCATTTTCTTTATCAGTACGACTGCTTTTTCAGCAGGAACGTTTCCTTTAAAAGAAGTGAAGTTTGAACTCAAAACTTCTGACGTGCTTGAAAAAACGGAAGAGGCCTTGGGTAATCCTGAGCCAATTTTGATTGAATACCAACCAGTCGATGCCGTTATCACGAATAAAGAAGTTCATGGAAACGTTATTGAGTTTGATGCCACTAAAAATATTTTGGGAATTAAAAAGACTGCTCACGTTTATGGTATTTTGACGATTACAAGAAATGATTCTCTTTGCCCAAAAAGTACTATGGGTTTTGATCTTTTGATGGATCTTATGAATTCAAGTGATCTTGTTTCAAAAAATATTGAAAAACTCACGGCCACTCTTTGTTTTGATAAAAAAGACTCAAAGCTACTCTTAGGTCACTCTAAAGGGCTTATGTACAAAAGTGATGACTATAACCGCATCGAAGGTGGCATCATCAGAACATTTATCGACAATCAAGTGGAGCCAATTATTTCTGCTTTAAAGAGAGTTGTTGAAAAGTAGTCGCCATCTTTTCATGATAGTTGATTTGTTCTTCTGTATAGCGGTGCTCTGATCCTATAGGACAGAGCGCCCGCTGCTCACGAAACGTTGATCCCTTTAAACACATTTTCTCCACACATTCATAACAACAATCCCGTGCCTTTGGATGGGTTCTTAATTCTTGTGCTTTTTCTTTGAGAGTAAATAGGGCGCGAAATCCAAACCACAATCCATATTCCGAATGAATATCAATAAGAAGTTGAGAGGGAGTGCAGATACCTAATTCTCGTCCTACGAGTTGAAGGGGGATTAATGGATCATCGAGTGTAAAATGTCGCGCGATGGGAAGATGAGCGATTTGATTGTAAGCATATTGATCAAGATCACCTTGAGTCGATTTCCAAAGATCACAACCCCCATGCAAAAGAGCAACGAGTGTTTTTTCTTCCGGCAAAAAGGCCAGTGATTTTACTTTAGAGGTATCAATGACAACAACGATGTTGAGACCGACTTTCTTCCAGCGTTCAATATCTATTGAGAGATCAAGCGGGAAGATAAAAACGATCCTTTAGTTCAGTTAATCCCATTCGCTCGAGAATTTCAGTGAGGGCCGCTGCCGCTTTTTTTGAATTAACGTCTGTATTTTTCTTCGCAATGATCAGTTCATTTTTCATCGAGTGTTCCCATCCAACGAGTTCAGTGACAGTGACTTGATATCCATGGGCCTCTAATTGCAAACAGCGTAGAACATTAGTGAGGTGAGATCCATACTCGCGCGTGTGAATTGGATGGCGCCAGATTTCAGAGAGAGAATCGTTTTTTGATTGGGCCTTATTTTTACGTAAGAATGTGGCGACTTCGGCCTGGCAACAGGGGATCAGTACAACATAGTGAGCTTTCTTCGTGAGCGCGAAATCAATCGCATCATCTGTGGCCGTATTACACGCGTGAAGGGCGGTGATGATTTCGATATTTTCTGGAAGGGCCTGACTTGTTTTTGATTCGAGTACAGAGAGATTGTGAAAATCCATACGATCAAACCCACATGACTTTGCGAGTTCTTTAGATTTATCGACAAGCTCTTTGCGCGTTTCAATTCCAATGACTTTCGAATAATCATCATTTTTAAAAAAAAGATCGTAAAGAATGAATCCTAAATAAGATTTTCCAGCACCGTGATCAACGAGTGCATAATTCTTTTTTGCAGCATGAAGTTCATCGAGTAGGGGTTTGATGAATTGAAAGAGGTGGTGAACTTGTTTGAGTTTTCTTCGGCTATCTTGATTGAGTTTTCCCTCACGAGTGAGGATGTGAAGTTCTTGCAAGAGGCGTGTTGAGTGATTGCTGATTAAATCTTCCATTAGACGAGAATAAAAGTTTCTTTGAAAAAAAGAAAGGGGAATTAAAGCAGTGGAGGGAGGACGCTCTAATTTCCCCGCTTATGAGTTCAAGCTGCCACAGTCATGATCATCGCCGCTGCTACCATCATTAAACCTGATAGAGCTACGGACAATATTTCTTTTTTTAAATCTATGGCGAGTGCTTTGGTTTTTTTCATTAATCCTCCATGGATGTCTCGGATGAAGGCCTCGTGCCTTTTACAAACTAGTTTTTGGTCTTTTTATGGATTCATTCTGCCTGGCAACAAACCCTTTTCCTATTCGAAAAAATCAATGGGATCATTCGTAAAAGTGATGGTGAGAATTTTTTCCCACTAGGAGAATTTGAGCACTTCTCTAGAATATCCTTATGATGAAACAATCTTGTCTGAGTTTATTTGTCGCCTTAATGGTCTTATGGTCAAGTCATGTGTTCGCGTATGATCGTTCGCGGATTGATCCAGAGGGAAAAATTCCTGCTCAACATTTAAAGGCCGCACTCGATTCGTTCGAGATTAACAAGGGAAAAATTCGAAATCAAGAAGTCCTGGTTGTCATTGATTACAAGGCCCATAACAGTGAAGAAAGGTTTTTTCTCATCGATATGAATACAGGCGACGTTGAAACATATCTCGCGGCCCATGGAAAAAATTCAGATCCCGACTTTGATGGTTATGCCACAAAATTTTCTAATATCATTGATTCGAAACAAACATCGCTGGGATTTTTTCTCACGGCCGAAACTTACTATGGTGAAAATGGTTATTCATTGAGGTTAGATGGACTTTCAAAAACCAATTCAAATGCCCGCGCGCGTGCGATTGTTATTCATGGAGCTGACTACGTTAAACCAGGAAATAAAATTGGACGCAGTTATGGCTGTCCGGCACTCGAAATGCGCATCCACAAAGAAGTGATTGATCGTATTAAAGAGGGCGCTCTAATATACGCGGCTTTTTAAGAGCGAGTAAATTTCCCATCAGACAGCAGAAAATTCCTATAATCAACATGGGCGTGAACGGTACATTTTCAAACACCGAAGAAACTAAAACGGCCAGCATTGGTGAAATAATACTTGTGTAGGCCGCGCGATCTGCTCCCATCTCTCCAACTAGTGTCTGATAAGACCAAAATGCAATGACGGTCCCAAATAAGCTCAAATAAATGAGTGAAAGAAGAAATGAAGATGATGTTGGAAGAGTGAAATTGTCACCCATGAAAAGTCCAATGATTAAACTTATGAGTGTGCCGTACATCATCCCATAAGCATTGAAAGTCATAACTGGAATCTTTTTTCTGTGATGATAATAGGCGACCATGTTTCCACATGAAGCGCAGAAAGTAGCGACGATTCCGATAATAATACCCCAGACACCATTGGAGCTCGTATCCATGGAGAGGATTTCTCCAGAGAATATAAGCGTAATTCCCAAAAAACCTAACAAGGCCCCTAACAAAACATTTTTAGAGACACGAATGCCATAAATAAGATTCAACATCAGCATATTGAAATAGATAAGGAGAGAAAAGGTGATGGCGACTAAACCTGAAGAAATATATTTTTCAGATATATAAGTGAGAATGTAATTCAAACAAAAATTAAAGAGGCCATGAAGCATGAAGAAAAAATGAGTTTTAGGGGGAAAACGAAAATTTTTTCGAATGAAAATTAAATTAATCAGCCACATGAAAAGAGTGGCAATCGCAAAACGATAAAAGACTCCAACAATGGCCGATGTCGAGTCGATTTGAAATTTAATGACGAGCCAAGTTGTTCCCCAGATAAGAGTGCAGAGGACAAATAAAAATAGATTTCTTTGATTCATTTTATCGCTAATTTTGTTATGATATTTTCACTTACTTGCTCGAGGTTAACTCGACTTATTCTGGGAGTAAATGTTTATGATGAACAAATGGAAAATAGCGCTTCTTACTCTGACCATCAGTTCTTTTTTTTCAGTAGAGGCCCAAAGTGTGAAAACATTCCCGGCAGCGGGAATTACAAAAATAAGAGTATCAAATGCAAAAGGACACCTTATCATCAATGGTGGAAGTCAGGACAAGATGTTTCGATCGACAGTTGAGAAAATAAAGTTTGATGAGAAATGTACAGAAACTCGCACAGTGAATGGTGAGACTTTGGAGATTATCATTGGCAGTGGAAATAAAATTTTTAATACTGCTCATTGTGAGGCAAAAGTTACACTAGATATACCAGCGAACACTTTTCTAGAATATAACCTGGCGTCTGGGACCGGTGGCATTACAGCGACAAATATTCTTGGCCATTTAGATATTACAAGTTCAACAGGCAATATTTTGGTGAAAGGTGATGTTCTCAAGAATTTAGATATTACAACCGCCACAGGAAATATTTCAGGTCAGTTTAAAAAATGTGAAGGTCGATCTGATGTCGATTTTATTTCCGCTTCGGGAGACGTTACACTTGAGCTTCCTGCTAGCTGTAAA
>CAMLRB010000232.1 GCA_946482295.1 uncultured Bacteriovorax sp.
ACACTTTCAAATCCTCAAGTCAGTGTTGAAGAAAAAGTGGACATGGCCGAGGGAGCTGCGAGTTCAGCGATTGAAAGAATGCAGAAAGATCCTGGCAGTGAAGCGGCTTATCGTATGACTGAAAAAGCGGCGAAAAGTTTACGTCAGGTTATTAAGAATAATCCTGATGCTCTTAAGAAAATTTTCGGTAAAAAAGTTGATAAAAACGAAGAAATTATCAAACATTCTCTCAACGTGTGTGCGCTTGCTTGCAAACTGGCCGAAGCAAAACGATGTACAGAAGATATGCTGGATGATTTAGGTACTGCAGCTCTCATCCATGACATCGGTATCATCAACATGAATAAGAACGACATTCAGCTTTTTTATAAGCCGAAAAAGTTTTTAGGTCATGAAGATAAACGCGTTTATTACATGCACGTAAAAGATGCTGCGACACTCTTAAAAGACAAGGTTCACGTCACTCCAAGTATCATGGAATTGATTAATAACCATGAAGAAGTTTTGAGTGGTTTAGGGCCGAATAAAAAGAAAAAACTCACTGTCCTAGAAGAAATCTTATCCCTCGTGAATAACTATGATAAGCGCACGATTACGAATAAGACGACGCCTACTCAGACAATTAAAGACATGATGATTGATGAGTTAGGAAATTACAGTCTAGACCTTCTCAATGACTTTAAAAAAGTTCTGCAAAAAGAAGGTATGTTAACTTAAATCTTAAAAAATGAGCCGGAGTGAATCAAGCATCACTTCGGCCTCATCAAAACACTTCGACAATGTTTCAATTTGTTTAGCGATCGATTCAATCTCTTCTGATCTTACAACCGGATTCACCGCTTTTAATTTTTCAAGTCGCTCTTTTTCAGTATTGAGATGATTGAGCATATCTTTTTTATACTGACTCTTCATCTTCTGCGATTCAACCAGAGCAATATCATGAGCTGTCTTGATGACTTTTTGGACGGCCGCTTTAGGAAGCGATTTGGCCTTTTTAATCATCTCTGGATCAGCAGCGGTAATCTTTTCATCAATATCTTCTTTTTGGAATTTTAAAGAGAAATCTTCCCCTGCACTGTCCACGAGAACGCGGATGGGAGTCGGTGGAAAAAATCTTTCCGGGCTCATTGACTTAGGAGCTACAACTTGTAGTTTAAAGAATGTTTCGACAAATGTTTTTGTGCTTCCCGATTTTTTTCGAACCATAATGGCCGCATTTCCGAAACTGTTTGAAAGAATGAGATCCATCACTCCAACAACCATTGGATGATCCCAAGTAAGGAATTCAACATCCTCGCGCTTCAGTGCCACTTTACGATCGAATGTGATACGAAGACCTTCACTCTCCAGTCCCGGAAAGTGAGGAACATACATATTGTCACTTGGACGAATATAAAAAACACTCTCATCCAGATCTTCAATATCGACACCGAGTTCTTGAAAAACTTCGTTCATATAATGAACGAGAGTCGCTTCTTCATCGAAGGCCTTGATCCCATTGATAATTTGCAGGGCCTTGTCTTCTTTAAATGAATTCAACTCGACAAGAATGTCTCGTCCCTCTTCCATTTTTTTCGTAATGACTTCAAATTCATTTTTAGTCGTGATCAAAAAATCTTGAAAGACAGTATTTTCGGGCATGCAGAGCTGTGGTTTTTTCAAATATTCATCTAATAGCGACTGGAGTGAAAGGTGAACAACACTCGCCCCTTTTGCCGACTGACAAAAAGCATTTAAACCACGGTGAAACCATGAAAAGAGAATTTCATCGTAAGAATTTTTAACATAAGGAACATGAATGTTGATGTCGCTATTTTGTCCGATTCGATCAAGACGTCCGATACGTTGCTCGAGAAGATCTGGATAGAGAGGTAAATCAAAAAGAACAAGATGATGAGCAAATTCAAAGTTGCGACCTTCACTTCCAATTTCCGTACACAGAAGAATTTCTGCTCCGTTATCTTCAGCAAAATAAGCGGCCTGACGGTCGCGGGCAATAAATGAAAGTCCCGAATGAAAAACGCCGATATTGAGTCCCGCGATGCGATCCTTAAGCAGTTTTTCCAGACAAAGCACTTTAGTTTTGGATTTTGTAATAAGAAGAATTTTTTGACGACGATTTTTCATCAAAAATTCTGTTAACCAATCGAGCTTCAAATCAAATGAAGGACCAATCGTCTCCTCATCTTCTAACGAAAGTAAATGCGTAGCTTTACTTTCTAAAGCATAAGGATGCAACACGCGTTTTGGAAAAAATGAAAAGTGTTTCCCCATTCTCTCACGAGTATTTCTAAAAAAGATTCTTCCCGGGCCGTGTAGATCCTGAAGTTCAGCTAATTTTTTATCGTTGGCTTCACTTGCATAACGTTGAAGTTCTCTTGCCTGTCCGGCGACTTTTTCGTACTCACTCATTTCTTTTAAAAATTGGTGGTAGTCATAAAAACGATCCGGATCGAGAAGTTTTAGACGAGCAAAGTGTCCTTCCATTCCCAGCTGTTCAGGTGTCGCCGTCAATAGCAACAAACCTTTTGTAGTTTTTGCGATATCTTCGACGATTTTATAT
This sequence comes from uncultured Bacteriovorax sp., assembly GCA_946482295.1. The sequence continues at coordinate 2,564 of CAMLRB010000232.1, forward strand.
TCAATAGAAGCTTTATCTATGTTCCATTTTAACTGGTGAGCTTCATCCACAACCATAATATCCCAACTCGCTTCGCTCATCAGTCTGCGCGCCATCTCTGCGCCTTTTAAAAGACCAATATTCACAATGACGAGATCATTTTCAGTGAAAGGATTTGAATTCGGTTCGAGGTGAGTTTCTTGGTTCATTGTCGCAAATGACAAATTAAATTTGCGAAGCATTTCAATGAACCATTGATACACTAGCGAATCAGGAACGACGATGAGAGCGCGCTTTACTCTTTCACTAAGAATTAAATGGTGAAGCGCAAGCCCCGCCTCAATTGTTTTTCCCAAACCTACTTCATCAGCAAGAAGAACGCGAGGAATAGGACGATCTGCAATCTGGTGGGCCACATAAAACTGGTGCGGAATAAGATTCATGCGTCCGCCAATAAATCCGCGGGCCGATGATTGCGTCAGTCTATTTTTATGGGTGAGGGTTTTATAACGAAGATTAAAAAGGGCCGGTGAATCAACCGTGCCATTGAAAATTCTTTCCTGAGGTTTACTGAAACTCAGCGAATCTGAAAGATCTCTTTCATCGTAAGCATGTCCCTGACTGAGATAGGCCACAAGTCCTTCATGATCGATGATTGATTCAACTGGATGGCGCTCACCTGTTCTCAAAGTAATTTCATCACCAACAGAAAAAATCACGCGCTTAATAGGTGCGCCTTTAGATCCGTATGTCCGCTCTGCTTTGGCAGCTGGAAAAGTAATTTTGATTGTTTTAGCTTCGACGTGTGCGAGAATGCCAAGACCTAATTCTGGTTCGGTCTCGCTCATATAGCGTTGTCCGGGTTTCAATGAACTCACGGTTTTTCCTTAGTGAAGTGTGATGATTGATTAGTAGTGCATATTAACCGCGGCCAGGATGAGCGATATCACGACAAGGGCCAAGAGAAAATAGATTCTCTTTTTACCAAGCTCAATATCTGCCTGTGACAAGTGCGATTTTAAAGCTTTTTGCTTTTGCTTGCGGGCCATGAGTTAAACTCCAAAGATGTCTTTGAAAAAATCTGAAATGCCGTTTGTTGATTTAATTTTATACAAATCAAAGGCATATGAGGCGTCTGGGGAAAAATTTTCTGCGTCGGCGAACGGACAGTCTTCAGTCTCTGTTTCGATGTTTGACTCTCCCTTTAGCCTTGAGACCATTTCATTGTTCTCACGCACGCGGGCACGAGCTCGCTCAACGGCAATTCTAGCGGTTTCATATTTAGGTATGTAATTTTCGTGACTCAATTCTTTATCCATTCCTCTAAAATACCCGCCCAAAACAGGCCAGTACAGCCTTAATTTTTTCTCACTGCACCGAACTCACGAAAAACCACTGACTTTTCCTTGATTTCAGTCTAAAAAGAAGCAACAAAATTGCTATAAGGAATACAAATGATCATTTGCCAAAATGTTGGTCTTAGATACGGTGCACGTAAACTCTTCGATGAAGTTGATATCAAGTTTTCTCCGGGAAATTGTTATGGACTCATTGGAGCTAACGGAGCAGGAAAATCGACGTTTCTTAAAATTCTCTCGGGAGAAATTCCAAGTTCAACAGGAAATGTCTTTATCACTCCAGGACAGCGACTTTCTGTTTTAAAGCAGGACCACTTTTTATTCGACGAAGTTGAGGTTTTAAAAACCGTTATCATGGGAAATAAAAAACTCGTCGACATCATGGAAGAAAAAGATGCGCTTTATGCAAAAGAAGATTTTTCTGATGCTGATGGCGTTCGCGCTGCTGAACTCGAAGCGGCCTTCGGTGAAATGAACGGATGGGAAGCAGAATCAGAAGCGGCCACAATGCTCTCTGGTCTAGGGATTAAAGAAGAATTACTTTCGAAAAAAATGCGTGAACTAAATGGTGGAGAGAAAGTAAAAGTTCTTCTCGCTCAGGCCCTCTTTGGTAAACCAGATATTCTTCTTCTCGATGAGCCTACCAACCACTTGGATATGAAAGCAATTCATTGGTTAGAAAACTTCCTCGCGCAATTTGAAAACACTGTTATCGTTGTTTCCCACGACCGTCACTTCTTGAATAAAGTTTGTACTCACATGGCCGACATCGATTTTGGAAAAATTAAAATTTACACAGGTAACTATGATTTCTGGTACCAGTCATCTCAGCTTGCCGTGACGTTGAAATCGAATCAAAACAAAAAGACTGAAGAGAAAATTAAAGAACTCAAAGAGTTCATCGCACGATTCTCTGCTAACGCTTCTAAATCAAAACAGGCCACTTCCCGTCAGAAGATGCTTGAAAAAATCACGCTCGAAGATATTCAGCCTTCAACAAGAAAATATCCATACGTTCACTTCAAAGCGAAGAAAGAACTTGGTAAGGATGTTCTTAACGTTGAAAAACTTACTAAAACTGTGGATGGAAAAGTACTGTTTAAAAACATCTCTTTCCAAGTTCGCAAGACCGATAAAATCGTTCTTCTTGGAAGCGATCAACAATGTTCGGCCCTCATGGATGTCCTTGCTGGAACTGCAACACCTGACTCGGGAACCATCACTTGGGGTGTAACGATTCAACGTTCATACTTCCCTGCCGACAACACTTCATATTTCTCAGATGGCCGCTACAATCTTGTCGACTGGCTAAGAGATTACTCAGAAGACAAAGATGAATCTTTCGTCCGTGGCTTCTTAGGACGCATGCTTTTTACTGGGGAAGAATCACAGAAAAAAACAAACGTTCTTTCGGGTGGTGAAAAAGTTCGTATGATGCTTTCAAAGATGATTCTTGAAGCACCAAAC
>CAMLRB010000233.1 GCA_946482295.1 uncultured Bacteriovorax sp.
TTTTCATAGGTCTATTTTAGCATCAATCCGGGTATTTTTTACATGATTTAATTGTGCAAATGGCCCCTGGGGAGTACAAAAACACTCTAAGGAATATTGTGGAAATTTATGTCTAAACACCTGATCAATTCAATTTACCGTGCGACAGAAGGCGAAGGTCTCTTCGTTGGACGCCCGCAGATTTTTGTCCGCTATCAAGGCTGCTCTGTGGGCTGCTTGAACTGCGACTCAAAAGATACATGGGAATTTTCTCAGTCTTATGAAACAGAACTCGAGGAAATCCTGACGAGAGTTCATAATGAAGGGTATAACGGAAAAATTAAAAACGTTTCAGTAACGGGAGGAGATCCTCTTCATCCTTCACATGTTCCTCACGTTGTGGCCCTCGTAAAAGAATTAAAGGCCCGCGGTTACTACGTCAATATTGAAGCGGCCGGAACTAGAGTTGTTCCAGAAGTTTTCGATCTAGTTGATTATGTAAGTTTTGATTTCAAAACACCTTCAACAGGTGTTCGTACACCAATTAAAAATCTCATTCGTATGCAAGAGCTGTACGCCCATAAAACACAATTTAAAGCTGTCATTGCTGACGGTCCAGATTTTGCGGCCACTCTTGAAGCGCGTGCTGAAATTGAAAAAACGTCACCTGTGACAATCCCTTTCATTCTCACTCCTTGTTACAATACGGGCGAAGAATTCCCAATGGATCGCTTTAAAAAAGTGTTAACATGGAACGAAGAAAACGGAGGCCTCTTCCGAGTCATTGGTCAGCAGCATAAATGGATCTTTGGACCAAACGAGAAACTCGTCTAAGATCATCAAAAGTAAGATCTTGTTATTTGCCTTTCACTCTTAATCACATTGCAATTAAAGAACACACAATCTTCAAGGATGAAAGATGCAAAGGTTATTGCTTGTTTTGCTTTTAAGCATGAGTTCCATCGTCAGCGCGAGAGACTTTAAACTCGGTCTCATTGATATCCCCGAAAGTATTCCTTTATATGAAGACCGCACCAAGGCCCTGGAAGTTTGGGATTGGAGAAATGTTAATGGCGTGAACTGGCTGACTCCTGTGCGCGATCAAGGCAATTGTGGCTCTTGTGTGGCCTTTGCCGCTGTTGCTGCTCTGGAAGCTCAATACAAGATAGCTTCAGGACACTCTTGGATTGATCCTCATTTTTCTCCTCAACAACTTTTTAACTGCGGTGGGGGAGCTTGCGAGATTGGGTGGAAATTAGCTCCGGCCATGAAAATGCTAAAAACGAAAGGTGTCGTCGATGCTGCTTGTTCTCCTTATGAATCAGGAGCGACTGGTGAAAATGTTCAGTGCTTAAAAAACTTTTGTGAAAGACAAAGTGAAAGAACGCTTAAAATCGTCGATTACACATCTCCATCTTCATGGGGTGGTTCGGCCGCAAAATTAAAGGCAGCCATTAAAAAAGGTCCAGTGGTGACTGGGATGACTGTCTACGAAGATTTTATGACGTATACAGCAGGAATTTATAAATCAAACTCTAATCGCCGAATGGGTGGGCATGCTGTCACGATCGTCGGTTTCAATGATGTTGAACGATACTGGATTATTAAAAATTCATGGGGCGAAGAGTGGGGAGAAAAAGGATTCGGGCGCGTTTCATATGATGATAAATCAGGCGTCGGTGAGAGCACCTACTCGCTCATTCTCAAAGCAGAACCTGAATATATTTCAATTACCTCTCCAGAAAATCGTTCTTATATGAGTGGAGAAAAAAATATAATTGTTGAACACACTCAATCAACTCCAGGCGAACTAATCGTACGTGGAGAAGGTGAACTCGCTAAGATGAATTCGTGTGATGAAACAGGTTCAAAAATTTGCCAGGTAAGTTTCGATACAACTCGAATGAAAGATGGTCGCTATGAAGTTTATGCTCTAGGAAATGGTTTCAAGTCCATGACGAAGGAATTTTTTGTCATCAATAAGGCACCTTCGACAAAAGTGGAATTTAGAGGAAGTGCAGGAGTTGATCTAACGAAGCCGCAAAAAGGTCGTATTGAATTTGATCTCGATGTACAAACTTCTTCAGTGATGCCCAAAACAATGCAGATGATTCTTCAAAATGCAAAAGGTGAAACTGTACTCACTCGTGACATTCCCGAAGTTTTTCCCAAGATGCGATTGGGATTAAGAACAAACCATTATGCCAACGGAACCTACAAACTTTTCTTTATCTCAAGAACACCTTTAGGGGCCACTTGGCACTCGTCACTCTCAAATACTGAAAATCTTATTATTCAAAACTAACATCAGGGAGAGAATTCTCCCTTTTTCTTACACCTTCCGCCCTTAGCTTGACTGTAAGATTCAACATCCGTAATTAAAAGCATTCATTTAATTGATCCAAGGAATGCTTATGAAAGTTCTCATTTTACTTACAGCGTTGACATTGACTTCACTGTCACATGCACGTCTTACACCTCGAGCTCTAAATGCGGTTTTAAAAGCACAAAAAGCAGAGTGGACTGCAGGAGAGTCAACACTATCTAAAATGAGCGATAGAGATGTTCAGAAACTTCTAGGATCGAAAGATAGACCAGAAGGGGATCGCCTTTTTGAAGATCACACAAAAGCTCTAGATATGCATGATTGGAGAAATCACGGTGGAATTAATTGGATTGGATCAATTCTAGATCAAGGTCAATGTGGATCGTGTGTGGCCTTCGGAGCAGTTGCTACCCTAGAATCTCAATATAGGATTAGTGCTGGACTTCCTTGGTTAGCGCCAAGTTTTTCACCTCAACAACTCTTTAACTGCAATGGTGGGGCCTGCGACTCTGGTTGGTTTGCTCAAGCTGCCGCTGATTCTCTCATGAATCGTGGAATCGTTGATTCATCATGTGTTCCTTATGTTTCAGGACAATCAGGAAAAGACATTCAATGTAAAATGAATTTTTGTCAAAATCAGGCGAGCAGAACCTACAAAATCGCGACCTATGAGCGACCTACAAGTTACGGTGGTTCAGCAGCGAAAATCAAAGCGGCCCTTAAGCGAGGTCCTCTTGTGACTAACATGACAGTTTATGATGACTTCTTTGAATACACTTCAGGAATTTACAAGTCAGTAAGCAATACTGTAGCAGGCGGTCACGTTGTTTCAATTGTTGGATTCAACGACGTTGAAAGATACTGGATCATCAGAAACAGCTGGGGAACTTCATGGGGAGAGCAAGGATTTGCTCGTATTTCTTACGATGATAAATCGGGAATTGGAGAGAACACTTGGTTATACGTTCCCTCTAAAGAAGAAAATTTCTTTGAAATCGTTTCACCAAAAGATCGCGAATATGTTTCAGGATCAATTGATCTAAAAGTTCTTTCAGGAAAAGTGGCATCAGCAGAAATCGTTCTCAGTTCTAATAAAGGACAAAATGTTCAAAAGCTTTCTCATTGTGCTCAAAACACAACTACGGAATGTTTAGTAAATCTTGATACAACATCACTTAAGGACGGAACGTATGAAGTTTATGTTCAATCTGGAAACAAACGTTCAGTCGTTCGTGAGTTTTCAATCAATAACTCTCAACCTGAAACAGTTGTAACATTTGATGGAGTTGATCTCTCTCGCCCTCAAACGGGAAAAATCTTTTTCAATATTACACTTACAAATTACAAAGTTATCCCTCAAAAATTGGCCCTCGTTGTTGAAAACGAAGCTGGCGTGAGAGTCGTGAACAAGTCGACTGACGTTGTAACTGAAAAAATGAGCATTAGTTTAAGAACACCTGCTGTCGCTAATGGAACTTACAAAGTTTACATTGAAGCCCTTACTCCATTAAACGGTGAAGTTGTCGCAAATCACTCTGAAGCCAAAACGTTAATTATTAAAAACTAAGACTACAATGGGCCCGACTTTGGGCCCTTTTTATTTAAAAGATGAATCTAACATTTACTGAATTTCTTCCCAGTACCGAACAAGATAAACTCGCAGACTTTCTTGCTAGTGAGTCTTGGCCTTTTCATGTCAATGAACAACTGACTCTTCTTCGTGCTCACGAACTCATTAACGAAGGAATTTTTTCCAGCGAATCGAACATGACTTTCTGGATTCATCTTGATGAAGAAGATGTCGGCATCATTCGTTTAACTGATATGGATGATCTTGATGACGGTCATCCGCTTTTCGATCTACGTCTCAAGAAAGAATTTCGCGGCAAGGGAATAGGTCAGCAGGCCATTCAGTGGATGTGTGATTTCCTTTTTAATGGATGGCCCTCACTTGATCGCATTGAAGGAACCACTCGCTCTGATAATATTCCTATGCAAAAACTTTTCAAAAAATGCCTGTTTGCTAAAGAAGGCCATCACCGTGAAGCGTGGCCCGCGGCCGATGGAAAAGTTTATGATTCAGTTCGTTTCAGCTTGCTTAAGAAAGATTGGATTGCTGGATCGATCACTCCGGTTTCTTTTTAGAAACTGTCCCGATACTCATTAGGACAATCAAGAATTTGTCGATAATCCCTTAACTTCACTACCTTTTAGATCTTTATAGTCTCGTTCCATTTTTAAAGTGATCCATTTTAGTTGTCGAAAAGTGGAGTGATAGGCATCGACCAGCATTCCGGGATGGGCGCATGAAGTTTGTTAGTTTATTTTTTTTATTTTATGGACTAGTCAGCCTGGAAGTTGTTCAGGCAAAAGATAGCGACACTATAAAATGTAAACCAGGTTCTGAACAAGATGTGATCTATACATTATTTGCGACAGTAAAAAATGATATCCTAGGAACTATTCCTCGCTTTTGCAGACCTGAAAAGTATAAGCAATTTCAAGAGCAAATCGATCCAGACGAAGAAGCACTTTCTCAATTTGTAGATAAATTAACAAAGTCTAAGCAAGGTAAATTAGATAAACACAAGATTGATATAACTAATGAAAAAGCTCTCGATAAACAAATTCTAGAATTTTCAAAAATTATCATCTTAAAAAAACTTTGGTTAAGTACTCCTGAATCAGATCGTTATGATTTGATGATCTCTGATCGTTGTGCAAGTTTGGGGTTGAATCGATTTCCCATTCATGAAAAACCTAAAAATCAAATTGTTAGAGAAGGAATCAAAAAACAGGTTGAAAACGTATGTGAAGCAATTCACTTTGCCGGAATAGCTCCTTTTCTTACTAAGGAAAATTTAGCAGAACTTCTTTTGCATTTAAAAACACTTTATCCAGAGAGTTTTCCTGCACTCGTAGGGAATCTATGTGGATCAATCGCAGAAACGGATGAAGCCATCTTTAAAAATTCAGAGACCAAAGATTATTTTCTCAGTGATAGGCCATTGCAAACTGTCGCAGACTTTGATGAATGGCTGGAACAACTTTT
>CAMLRB010000234.1 GCA_946482295.1 uncultured Bacteriovorax sp.
GCGCAGGAGATATCCAAGTCACTTTACATTTAATTGGGCGAAATGGCATGAGCGAGAACTATATCGCTACTGGAAAACCAGAATACGTAATGAGTACAATTGCGAGTGAAATTTTCACACAATTCCAAAGAACACGTTTTCCCTCAAAACTAAAAGTAGGCAGTAAGACTATTGAGCTTGTTGGTGGTCTCAATGGTTCAGTTGATCGCGTAGGTGCTCCTGAGATCGCTGAAGAAGCTTGTAAAACTTTAGATGCCCGTTTACCTGTTCTTTCAGAAATCGAAATCATTAACGGCTATGGTGACTGGTCAGGTGGAGTAGGAATGAATGAAGAGACATGGGCGATGGCCAATGGAAAAGTATTCGCCGCTCGTTTAAGAAATCCAACTCCCGTTCGTGAGAAGTGGGAAGTCAATGCTGACGAATACCTTTATTTCTGCGTTCGTTAAGAGTTAACTTAAGTTTTTACTAAGCCCTTTGATAATCAAATAAGCAGAAGCTGGATTGGTTGCAAGGGGCACGTCGTGAACATCGCAAATTCGAAGCAATGAATAAATATCGGGCTCGTGAGGGTGCATTCCCAACGGGTCCCGCATAAAGATCACTCCATTACATTTTCCCGTGGCCACTAAGGCCGAGATTTGAGCATCACCTCCAAGAGGTCCGCTAAGCATCTTTTTAACCTTGAGCCCAGTCATCTCGATATGTTTACCTGTCGTCGACGTCGCATAAATCTCAAACGATTTAAATAAAGAGAGGTTATCTTTTACAAAAGCGATCATCTCAGCCTTTTTTCCATCATGGGCGATGAGCGCAATAGTTTTCTTTTTTTTCATTTGTTTTCCTAAACTTAAAATTTTGTCACAAAATGGACACTTATAGCGTATTCTTTTAAGTGATTATCAATCAAGAGGAGACTATGAAAAAACTCATTTTAATCGCATTAATTTTTGGAACAGAGGTTTTTGGGGCCACTAAAGAAAATGTTCAAACTTTCAAAATGACTGTTACAGATAAGGGATTTGAGCCTCGCGAACTGAAAGTGAAGCCAGATGTACCTGTTGTTCTTAATATCACCCGTAAAACAAACGCTACTTGTGCGCGTGAAATTGAAGTTCCTTCGAAGAAGATCAGAGTAGAACTTCCACTCGATAAAGAAGTCACCGTAAACGTGGGTAAACTTGCCAAAGGCGAGATTAAATTCGGTTGTTCGATGGAAATGATGATCGGTGGAGTGATGTTCGTTCAATAAGACCTATAATTTTTTCATGAAATAGGCGGCTCATCCTTTTTTTTGGTTATGATTAACCTCAATCAGGAGAGTCGCTTATGCAAACTAAACTATCTGCTTTAATTCTTATGTTAATCCTTTCATCGTCAGCAATGGGGGCCATTGTCCGCGGATATGATAAAAAAGAGCAATGTGACATCTATCGACTAACTTCAGAAAAAGCTCCTCGTCTTCAAAATGAATCCATTATTACAGATAAAGATTCTTACGGTTTATCAACTATAGATATGGAAGTTGATTTCGATGAACGTGAAGTTCGCGTTCAGTTAATGGCCAACGTTGTATTGGGATTTAATAAGGTATTAACAGGATCTAAAGTTCGCATTCTTGAATCGAACCCAGAATTTAAAACTCTTGTGAATCAATTGAACAGAAAAATACTATTGCTTGAAAAGGCCTGCGTAGATAAATCCAATGTTCTTATCTACGCAAAAGTCGCTGAACAACAGAAATAATTATTTTCTATATTTTCGGTAAACAAAAAATCCAGCAACACCAATAAGAATGAACGGCCATAGTCCGAAGATGAAGAGGATTGTGGCCCTCAACCCATTAATACCAGCACTCAATTCGTATTTTAAATCATCGAAGAAATTTTTATTTTTTTCTGTTGGAACTAATCTCTTAACAATGTTGAGATCCAATGTTGAAAGATCGATTTGATGGTTGAGATACTTCATTTGGCCTTCTAAGCTTTCCAGCTCTGAACTAACCGATTCCAACTGACGATTAATCTCGATAGTGTCAGCAATTTTTTGGGATTGGGTGAGTAGAGCTGTGTATTTTTGAATCAACACTCTTTTATTTTTTAACCGTGCTTCGAGGTCAATATATTGTTCTGTAACGTCACTGATATTCACCGATTTCGATTCAATATTAAATCCATGCGCAGTTATTTTTTCGAAAAGAGCATCGAAGTGCTGAGCAGGAACTTTTATCGACATATTCGCATACCAGCTCTCAGGACCTTTCCCTTCATCTTCACTTAAAACATAAGCTTTAAAAGGAACAAGCATTTCATAAATGGTCTTTTTAGTTTCTTGAATGTCTTGAACTTCAAGTCCCATACGACCTGTTTTAATAATTTTTGCTTGAGGTTTAACATCTGCAGCTTGAGCATCGTTAAAAAAAGAAGGAGCTGCTGAACTCTTGGCCATCATTCGCGGAGCCGATGCAGGTGCTGGGGCCTCTTCCATCATTTGTCCGCCTATATCAGCTGGCATTGGAAATTTCCTATCCCATGAGCCTTGTTTGAGAAGATAAAAAGCTCCTGCGATGAGGATGAGCTGACAAATGATATTGGTGATTCGAGAAGTGATTTTTAATATTTTTTTCATTTAAATATTATGTGATTGGATCTTAGTCATTGTCAAAAAGTTAGACAACCCCAGTGAGATATCTTGCTGAAAAATCAGGTTGAAACTCGGGCCTTTCTTTTGCAATCTCCCATGGGCATGAAGCTATTGGGATTATTGATTACATTCATATTGTTGTGTTTTAGTGCTCACGCCAAAGATAAGGCGGGGGACGATAGGCCGATGAAGCTCGTCTTGAAAGACCGTGATGGTGAAGCATTCAATCTCACTCTTATACCTTCTATAAATCATTTAGGAAGTCGCGAAGTACGTATTGAAGCACGAGGTCTTCCACGTTTGAATAAAAGTATTAATCCGCTTTTAGGGTTCGGTCGCGACACTGATGAAAATGGATTAATCGATACCTGGTTTTTTGTCACAAAAACCGGAATGGATGTTGTTGTTAAAGAAGGACAAGATCCAAATGGAAAAGATGTTCTAGGACCACTTTTAAATGATAAATATAGATCGACATTCATGATGTATGTCACTTCAGCCACGACATCACTTTTAAGTTACATGATGATGGCCGCGAATGAAGGAGCAAGTGTAGAAGCGGAATTTTTCCGCGACTACATGGACCTGGAAGAAAATCGTCTGGCATTTGAAAAAAATCTTGATGACATGAGTTTCTCAATGACCAGAACTCAAATGATGTTTCACTATGAGATGCAATCGATTGGTTACAAAGAAATTGCCAATCGAATGGAGCGTTTTGGAAAAATGTCATTTTGGGGATACGCACTCGCTGATATAGGATTATGGATCTCTGGAAGTTATGTCGTGAAATGGGTAGGAAAAATTCTCTATCGCACGAGTTTGATCGCTTCAGAAATGGCCTTCGTGACAACTCTTAAAGAAACATTCAACGGTTTTTTCTATAAGCAGAAATCAGTGATCGCGACAAAAGTTGCAGCACTGGAAGAAAAAATGGCCCTTACCTCAAAAGCAAAAAAAGGGGCAGCTCCCATTCTTACGCTCACGACGAAAACTTGGAAACAAGCACTCATCTCCACGATTCGTGCTCGTAAAACAAAAGGAAAGATTCTCCTTTCACTCTTAAAGACTGCACGATTTCCTAAAAAAGTTCTCGTCGCCGCTGGAAAAGAATGGAAATACATCGCCATGAATTCGTCTGTCCAAATTGGCTCTGAAGCCTTTGCAAGATGGGATGATATTAAATCAAACAACCCTGGCGTTGTAGCTCAAAATCTTCTGACCAATGAAGAAGTCGTACAAAACGTTTCATTCATGGCCGCTGAATCGATCATGATGACTGGTGTTTCAAAAAATCTGAAGACTACAAAAGCACGTTTCATGGCCTCTGGTGCTGTAGCCGTGGGGAACTCAACCATCATGAACGTTGCGATCAAAGATAACCCAGACATGGTTCGAGTGGCCTTTGATACGGCCTGGGAAACACTCATTGGAAACTCGCAAGTACAGCTCGATTTGAAAGCACTCGAATATTTTGAAAAAATGTCGAAGAAATTGAATAATCCAAAAGTTAAGCTCGTCGGCTATGTGATTGCTCTTGTTGATATGGGAGTCGGCTATGTCGTGTATTCAAAGGCGACTTCGGCGATCAATAAACAGCATGAACAGGCCCCTTTGGCCGATCCGAAAGTCATGTTAGTTCCTGTCTTTGCCGAAGCGAGATAAGTCTCGTGCAAGGTGTCATTAGCGTCATTTCGTCTTCTGTAAGTTTTTGTGAGTGAACTCACAAAACTTTAACCAAAGTTTACTCGACAATTTAGGTCCCATTAGCGATAGTGCCTCCATCAAATTAACAGGGGAGACATCATGCTAAAATCACTTTTGATCGCAGCTCTAATGCTTACGAGTTCAATCACTTTTGCCAATGCAGAAGTTGCTTATGATCCGGCCCTTGTCATTGATCATGTGGACGTTACACCTGTGAAAACTGTAGGTGAAAAAAACGCCGTTACTCTTCCCGCTATCGGAACAGGTCTTGGCGAAATTGCTATGATTCTTGATGGCCTTCTTGCTATTGGAAAAAAAGTCTGGCCAATTATCGATGCTAACCGTCCAGTCATTAATACTTCTGGATTAGCACCAGCTCTTAGTGTTCTTCCTCAATTCGATGCGAATGCTCGAAATGTAGAACTTTATCAAATGGCCGGATGGTCAATGCCAAAAGCTGCTAGCTACCGCGTTTCATACAAGAACGTTTATGGAGGGGAGCTTGTAGGTTTCACTTACACTGTTTACTTCCAACACAGTGGTTCTCTTAACAATGTCGGAAAGTACCTTACGAGTGTAACAGTTCAAGCGTCACAAGTTTCAGCGGCCCTCACAATGAACTTCGATGCTCAATCTGAATTAGTTAACGTTGCCAACGTAGGATCAAACGTTGAGCCTGTAGCTTCAGCGATCATTAGAATTTCTTACAAAGTAAGAGGTCTCTTCAATGAAATGCGTGATGCTCAAAGCTTCTATGTTGATGGACTTGGTAACTTAAAACTTCTCAACAAATAATTTTAAATGTTCCCACAAAGGGCAAGAGTTCATCTCTTGCCCTTTTTTTTTGGAAAAGACATCATATGAAAAATTTCGCACAAAAAAACATTCTTATCACTGGAGCAGCTTCGGGAATTGGAAAACTCATGGCCCAGGAATTCGCTTCTCGTGACGCTGTTATCATCCTTGCCGATATCAATATTGAAGAGGCCCAAAAAGTGGCC
>CAMLRB010000235.1 GCA_946482295.1 uncultured Bacteriovorax sp.
ATCAGTAGAACATTTTTATGAAAACAATTCTTTCTCTGGCCTTTGCTCAGGATCAGTTTAATTACGATGAAGAAGTCACGTTCTTCGGTGAAACCTATCGTGTGATTCAGTACTCGACTAACTTTGATGTGTCTCTAACGGAAGAGTTAATCAAGAAGTATGACGGACATTGCGATGTCATCTGTCTCTCTGGTATTCCTCAAAAAATCAAATTCAAGAAGTGGAACTTCCTTCACCCAGATAGCTACCGTTTAAAAACGGCCGCGAAATATACTCCGATTGTCGATGGTCAGATTATTAAAGATGTCTACATTCCCTATGCACTCAGAATGTTTCAATTGAAACAACCACACTTTTTTCATAAAAAGAAAGTAGGGATGTATTCGGCCGGACTTCAGATTAGTTTTGTTGAGCCTCTTTTTGAACTGTTTGGTGAAGTTGTGATGGCCGATCCATTCTTTCTTTTAAAAATTCCTATGACCCTTCATAGACAAGTGTCACTGGAGAGATTTTTAAAAACACTTGCACCAGTTTTAAAAATGATGAAGGTTCAAAAAACTTTTGTTCCAGAATTTAATGAAAAAAATAGAAAACTCAATCGCGCGCTGGATGAATTTTTAAGTTGTAACGTCCTAGTTGGTAATGAAGCAAATATCAACTTTTTAGAACTTTCGCATTTAAAAGGAAAGACACTTATTATTGATATTGTCTCTCCTCAGTTTGAACAAAAACTCAAACAGTCTGGATTGCATGAAGCGCTTGTTTGTCTTCCGCAATTTACTGATAATCCAAAACTAAATTATTCTATTTTGGAAGGGATTATTCAGCTTAAAAAAAGTGTAGGTGATTTCGTCAATCAAGATGATGTCATTAAAGTTGTAGAGGAAATGAAGCTCACTCCTGAACTGAGAACTTTTAACGAAAACAGCGAAGAAGAAACAAAGTTCGCTTTCGTTATCCATCCACTTTCAGCGAAGTATATTTTTAAGCACCCATATCTGAAGTTTTTGAAAAATCACTCGAAGCCACTTGAGAAAATCGCGGAAGAGGCGATGACTTATATTCCTGGGTTTTTCTATGGGAATATTGACGGGGTTGTCAGTGAGAAAAATGGAAAAAAAGTCAAAGGACTTATTTATACAGTAACAGAGACTCCTAAAAAACTAATGGAGAGTAAACCAGACGTCGTTTACAAAAAGATTTTAAAGCTCTGTGAAAAAGCTGATCAGGAAGGAGCGAAAATAATTGGACTTGGTGCCTACACAAAAATCGTAGGTGATGCCGGTGTAACGATTGATCGCATGAGTCCAATTCCTGTCACCACCGGAAATTCTCTCTCTGCGGCCTCCACTCTTTGGGCAGCGAAACTCGCCGTAGAAAAACTTGGCTTTGTTGAAAAAGAAGAGTCGCGCTTTAAAGGCGTCGTAATGGTAGTCGGAGCAACGGGAAGTATTGGGGCAGTTTCTGCCAAGATTCTTGCTCTTTCTTGGGATGAAATTATTATCGTGGCCCCACGAGCGTATAAGCTGATGGAGCTAAGAGATGAAATTCTCGCCATTAATCCAAATGCTAAAATTGAAATTTCAACAAACGCAGATAACTATTCTCACAAATGCGATTTGATTATTACGACAACTTCAGGACAAGGAAAAACGGTTCTGGATATTATGAAAGTTAAACCAGGTTGCGTAATTTGTGATGTTTCTCGTCCGTTTGATATACGAGAAGAGGATGCAATTAAGCGCCCAGATGTTCTCGTTATCGCCAGTGGAGAAGTTACTCTCCCTGGTGATGTAAACATCAGAGCGGATTTAGGATTGGAAGGAAAAATCGTTTACGCTTGTTTGGCGGAAACGGCCCTTCTTGCCATGGATGGAAAATTAGAATCTTTTACATTATCGAGAAACATTAATTATGAAAAAGTTTTAGAGATAGACAAAATGGCCAAAGAGCACGGTGTGCGCCTTTCTCAAATTATGGGACATGCTGGTTTTATCAGTGATGAAGAGTTTAATCTTTGTCGTGAACACGCCGTCAATAAATTGAAAACGAAAAAGAAAAAAGGATCATAGAGATGGGACAAAAGTATTTTACTGGTTTGAATTATACTCTTGGAAACGAAGATACGAGTGTCGAAATTGCGATTATTAAAAAGCATAAACCTAAAAGTATTTTTTCTATTTGCGGAAGTGGTGGACGCTCATTGCCACTAATGCATGATGAATGCGAACACCTCGTGCTTGGAGATCTTTCAAAAGAACAGCTTCTTCTCGCTGAGCTTCGCTTTCATACGTACAAAGAATTTTCGCCTGAAGATTTTCTTCTTTTCTGGGGATACTATCCGTACGGAGATGATAATCACAAAACGAAAAGACGCGAACTTTTTACATCGTTAAAGCTTTCAGATGCGGCCTATGCTTTTTTTTCACAGGTTTTTCATGAAATTAATTATGGTTCACTTCTCTATCTCGGAAAGTGGGAGAGAACCTTTGCCTTTTTTGCTAAGATTAATATGGTTCTTCTTGCTCCTCTTCATGATAAAATAATGCGATTTGATTCACTTGAAGAACAAAAATACTATTATCAAAATGAATTTCCCATGAAACGTTGGAAAGGGCTACTTCATCTTCTTGGTAACAAGGCCATGTTCAATGCCCTTTTATACAAAGGTGACTTTATAAAAAAGAATTCACCTCTTTCTCATTTCGATTACTATTTTCAGGCCTTCGACCGACTTTTTACCCGCGATCTTGCACAAAAAAGTTTTTTCCTGAATCTTTGTTTTCATGGAAAAATAAATTCTTTGGAAGGTGTACCTGTTGAGGCGAATGCTGAGTCTATTGAGAGAATAAAAAAATCTAAGGCCTCAGTTTCTTATCTCCAGGAAGACTTTATAAAAGCGCTTTCTCGTGGAGATCAAAAATTTGATTTCGCTTCACTTAGTGACGTTCCGTCTTATTTTGGTGGAGAGATTGAACGTATGTACATGCATCAGATTAAGCCAGGTTTAAATCCTGGGGCCATAGTCGTCGTACGTTATTACCTGAGAAATTCAGAATGTGATTTGAGAGGATACGAAGAAATCACATCTGAGTTCCAAACTGAGATCGAGCTGGAAAAAGTTCAAATGTACGATATCAGAGTCTATAGATTCAAAGGCTAAGTATCTGGCAATAATCCTTGGCATTTTTTCATATATTGATCTTTAATCGATCGTCCAGACCGTTAATTTTTCAGCTGAATTTTTATAATTCCGATACGAGCTTAGTATAGTTGAAGTCCTTAACTAGGCTAAAAATATGAAATATGCACACTTACTTTTACTCACCCTAACAGTTGCTTTCAGTGCGTGTTCAAAAGCACCTGAGAAAACTGCGGCAAAATTAAAACTTTCACTTTCAGGTATTGTAAATATCACAAATGGTGTTGGTTCAGGTGGAGCGATGCTTTTCGGTAAGTCTTCTAGCGGTGAGATGTTTGGTAAAAACGTTTCAGGAACTGAAGAAACTTTAGATATTCCTAATGGCGATTGGATTTTTTATGCTTTGATGTGGGATACATCAAATACTGGTAAACCAATGAATGACAAAGTCTATTGTGCGAAAACATTTTCAAAACTTTCAGGAACTGAAGTTACTCTCAATATGAATTTGAACAATGCTACATGTGCAGACACAGATTTTTCAGGTGGTCGTTCTTACTCGGCAGCGGGATTGATAGTTCGATTTGCGGATATCTTTTTAGAAGAATGTGATGAAGTAAATGTTGCTACTTCTCCGTGGTATTGTGGAAGAGATAATCAAGGAAGTGCTGTTTCCTATCGATTTAAATTTCAAAGTTATAAAAAAGGTCCTGGCGCACCTTACGGTTTTATGCCTGATGCGTATTATGGAACATGTAAAACAATCGACAGTTCAACTTCAACAGATATTCTTAGTAAAGGTTTAGAAATAAATTTTCCGAGTGGAAACGGTGTTACTCCATTTGTTGGATCTGTAGAAATGTTTTTGGGATCTACAACTTGCGATACAACTGAAGCTAAAGGCATGCACACTATTTCTTTCTTAGGCGGACTGGGCGTTGCTGCTTCTGCCACAAATGCCCATGTTATTCATTCGACACAAACATGTTCAAATGTCATCAACGGAAGCCAAATACCAGGTCTCTCTAATCACGAGAAGGAACTTTATTGTGAATCTTATCTAGGGGATTGGGATGGAACTAACTGTACTTCAATTCGCCCCCATATAACAAAATATATTCCGAGCAATCTATGCACAAGTGGTTTGACGACCTCTACTCCTGCAATTAAGCATCTTGTCTCGATACCACGGTCAGTACTGTGCGATCGCTATGAAGGAAAATCAATCCAAATTGGCGTACACCCATTTGCTGGTGGTAAAGGAAATGCGGATAGACCTTATAAAATTTGCAATGAATGGCAAATAAATCAAATAGGTGAAATTAACTCTTCACTTGCTTATGCCAGTAATCATTTAAAGTTGATGAATGATTTAGATATGAATAAGGCGGATTTTGGGCCTTACTCTAAACCTACATGCGCGAGTATCGTCGGTTCAATTATAACCGATAAACACCATAATTTAAATCCACTTGATCAAGCGTTCTCTGGAACTTGTGGAACGACACGCTCAACATCAACACATAAATTCTTAGGTACATTTATTGGTAATAATAAAACGATATATAACTCGCGCATTTTTTTAAAAAATACATCTGAAATAGGTTTTGTTCGTAAGCTAGGTAATACAGGCCATATTAGAAATCTTAACTTTAAAAATTTAGAAGTATCAGGATACACTCAAGTCGGTGGGATTGCTGGCCAAGTTGATGGAAATGGTTCGTACATAGAAAATATCAAATTAGTAAATATTGATATAGAAGGAAAAGAAAACACAGGTGTGGGTGGTAATTATGTCGGTGGAGTTGCTGGTTCGATTAATTTAGATTCAGGAATCGATCGTATACTAATTAGTGAAGGTGAAGTTAGAGGAAGTGGACATTTAGGTGGAATCGCTGGTTACACAAATGGTTACATTAGCAAAGTAAAATTTCGCGGTAAAGTTGAACATCACTCAAGCATTGATGATGCAATTGGCGGAATTGCAGGACAATCTGGAAGTAACTCGAATATAAATGAAGTTGCGTCTGAAGGGATTATCATCTCTTCTTCATATAAGACAGGTGGACTTGTAGGGTTTAACGAAGGAAATCTCGATAACAGCTATTCGACTATGGGGATTTTTGTGAATGCCCCAGATGCCACAATTTATGCTGGTGG
>CAMLRB010000236.1 GCA_946482295.1 uncultured Bacteriovorax sp.
GAAGGAACAGGAAAAGATCGCTCAAAGCGAGAACTTATAAGCGAACCATCAGGTTTTTTATCTTCAGTTTCTCCTGAAATGACTACCTGACCGTTTTCGACGTTCACATCAAAATTCTTTGGGGTTTGTCCGTTAAGATTGATTTCAAGATAAAGAAAATCTTTATCTTCTCGCTGAGTTACCTCGCCGACATCGCCTCCACCAAATCGCCCTTTGTACCAATCGTCAAAAGCTCCTCCATCTCGATCGCCAAATTGATCCAACATCCGTTCTCGCATGCGTCTCATTTCTTCATACGGATCTCGTGACCGATCGAAGAAATCTTTATTGAAAAAGTCATTGAGGAACTTATCCTCAGACGTCAGGCGTGATTGATCTTGCGATACGCGATTTTTATCGGCCGCACGCTGATAAGCCCAGAAAGCGACTGCGCCAACAAGAAAGGAAACGAGCGCAATAAAAATTCTATGTGTAACTATACTTTTGAACGATTTCATTGTGCGGTTTCCTTTCTTGGCTTCGCTTTAATGTTTTACATCTTTTTTTTCTTGTGATTTTTTCTGGTCACCTTTACCGATAAGACGATTTAAGAAACCACCTTTTCCGGATTGCACTTCAATTTTTTTAGCCTGAGATTGTTCGGTCTTAGGCATCATGATTTCAAGAAGACCATTTTCATAATTAGCTTCAATTTTTTCAGGATCAATTGTCGTCGGAAGAGAAAAGCTCTGATGAAAAGAGCGATACTGTCTGCGATAACCACGCTCTGAGTCTTCACTTCCAGATTCTTCTTTGTGTTCAGCGTGCACAGTAAGAAGGTTTCCGTTCACGTTAACCTGAATATCTTCCTGAGGAACTCCTGGAATTTCGGCGGATAAAATATAAGAGTTATCGGTTTCTTGGATATTAGTCATTGCTCCACGACGAGTGAGCTCAGGCCAATCACCCAAAAGTGAACCGAACCGAGATCCAAAAAATCGCTCCACCATGTTATCAAACATGCGGTCAAACTCGGGCACCAGATTTTGTTGTGAGGGACTGTTCTCTTTTCTAACTTCAATTTCTTTATTAGCCATTTTGATATTCTCCTTATGTTGTATGTGTAATGTTGTAATTTGCCTCGGTAACATTCGGGGCTGATAGATGAGCCGTGCCTATAGCACCGCTTCAGGCTTTGCGGCATGAGCGCTAACCGATTACTCGGAAGCAATATTATTGCCAGCAGCTAAGTTGTACGTAATAGAGTGAAACAAAAAAACTGCATGTCGTCACAAGCACGCGCAATGTCCCGTTAGTCATCGGGCTTGAGGCAGAAAAACCCGAAAATCCTGCGCGGATGTTCGGGTTCGAATAACTAAGAAATTGGTGGAGGTGAGGTATCGACAGGCGAACCCCACTATCATCATGACTTTATTGAACTTTCTGTAAAAACACCAGCGCGAATATTTGAAAAATGTGCTCCTCTTTATGAAAGAGGACTCTCTATACGCGATATAGAAGAGAGAACAGGCATTCCAAAATCTACCGTGCGTGAAACTTTGAAAAAAAGCGGAATGGCGTTGAGAAATCCTCTCAATGGAAATTCAGTCCACATAGATCGACTACATACTAAGCGCGGTGGTCACACGCCATACGGTTATGCCTACCTTGATAGTCAACTCATCATTGATCCAAAAGAACAAATTATTGTCAGAAAAATTATGAAGCTTCACCAATCAGGGCTTTCAGGGAATGCCATTGCAAAAGAATTGAATTGCCAAAAGATTCCTAGTCGAACTGGCAAATCATGGAGTCCATGCGTGGTCAGAAGAATCATTAAAATTAACCAATCCAACAAACCAAATAATAGGAGGACTAAATGAACAGTCTTATCAAAATCGCAGTCGTACTGGCTTTTGCCGCCGTTGCCAGTGGCAATCTTCCAGCAGTCATCAACCAAGTCCGCAAGGCACAGTTTCAACTTATTCAAGAATCCAAGGCATCGAAGTGGCCAAAAGCCATAAGAATGCGGGTTAGGCAGCTAAAATAGTCGTCGTCGGTATTCGGATAGTGTCATTCCGAACTCTCGCAAAAAGATTTTTCTGAAAGAAGAAACGTCACTCATCCCCACTTGTGACACGACATCTTCAATGCTCAACTTTGAATTACTTAGTAGTAAACGTGCTTTCTGAACCCGTTTCAATTGAAGGAACTTCTTTGGTGGGTGGCCATAAGATGAGGTGATCCTTCTCTGAAAGCTCCGCAAACTCATGCCACAACGGGCTGCCATTTCCTGAATTGAAATATTCTTATCAATATTCAAATCAATCCATTTTTCTAAAGCTTTAAACTGATCTACCTCTTGAGTGTTTACCGTTAACTCAGCCGCATAAATAGATTGTTTTTCTCTCGTACTGTCGGCCAAAAGTAGTTTTCCGATTTCTTGAGTTACCTTCTTTCCGCTTGATCTTGAAATAATATTAAGAGTGAGATCAACAATAGCAAGATAGCCACCAGCAGTGATAGTGGACGATGTTTCACAAAGCATCTTCTGCATTTTCCATTGAACATTCGGGAAATTCTTTTTTACAAAGCTCTCGCAGGACCAGTGAGTTGTAGCTTGCTTACCATCAAGTACTCCAGTGCTGGCCAAAAACAAAACTCCTAGGCAGGCTGATGCAATCACAACATTGTTTTCATGCAACGATTTAAGAAGTTCACTTTCTTTATGCCAATTAAGAAGCATATTTTCGTCCATTCCCTGAGATGGACTAACTATCACATAATCATACTTCTCTTTACTCTTTTGTAATTGTATCTGGAAAATACCGTTTCTAAAGACTCGCTTCTTATAGCTAATAAATTCTATCTTGTAGATTTCGGCCCCTAAGACGTAATTCGCGGCTTCAAAAATTTCTTTAATTAAAATTGTTACGCCAAGAGCGGATCGATTATGAACAAGTATCCCAATATTCACACTTTTAAATTTTGGCATTTATAACCTCATAAATGGCATTTATGCCACTACTGTAGCAGATTAATTTGGATTAACATACTTATAAAAAGGAGCCATCTATGAATACAGACGAGAAAAATTTAAAGGTAGTTGAATCTTATTTCAACCACCTCTCTAAGGGAGAAATGGAGAAAGTCGGACAACTCATCGCTGATGATGTCATCTGGCACCAACCAGGTAATCACCAAGCCTCAGGAACTTATAAAGGAAAACAAGAGCTATTCCCCCACTTGGGTAAAATGATGGAAATTACCCAAGGAACATTAAAGCTTGAGCCAAAACATATTATGGCAAATGGAGACTTAGTATCTGTCATCATTCAGTTTTCAGCTCAACGTGAAGGAAAAAGCATGTCGATGGCGGGAGTCGATCTATTGAAAATTCAAGATAGTAAAATAAAAGAAGTTTGGCTCTTCTCTGAAGATCAAGAAGCTGAAGATAATTTTTGGGGCCGCTAGAATAAACGATCAACAGCTATTAAAAGAAGAGGAAATCTTATGACAACAGAAGAAAGCAACAAACAAATTGTCTCAACGGCATACCAAAGAATTTTTGGCGATTTAGATGTTACGGCAGTAGATGAATATATGACAGAAAACTTCATTCAACACAATCCAACGATTGCGGACGGTCCGAAAGGAGTGAAAGCGCTTTTGCAAATGCTCATCTCTCAAGGCGTGCCAAAGCAAAAAATTAGTTTCAAACATATTGCAGCCGAAGGTGATATTGTTTTCCTTCATTCGAGATATGAAATGGCCGGAAAAGAATGGCGATTTATCGATATTTACCGAATAGAAAACAACAAATTAGCAGAGCACTGGGACGCCATGATGCCAATGCCCGATGGGCGTGCGAACAATAATCCGATGTTCTAATTAAAATATTTTAGGTGAATATGAAAAAAGCTTTAATCGTCATAGATATTCAAAACGAATACTTTCTTGGTGGAAAGTTTCCATTGTGGAATCCAGAAATGGCATTAGATACAACGTTAGAACTTATCGACCTAGCTAAAAAACAAAATATTCCCGTTGTCCTTATCCGACATGTACTTGGTGTTGATTCTCCATTCTTCACCCCTGAAAGCAGCGGCGTAATGATACATCAAAAAATTCTCGAAGCGGTTCCGAGTGCCCCAGTGATCAACAAACAATACGCTGACTCGTTTTATAAAACGGAACTTGAAGCTGTCTTAAATCGATTCGGTGTCGAACACATTGTACTGTGTGGGATGATGACACAAAACTGCGTGACCCACACTGCTCTTTCGAAGAGTGCTGAAAAGTACAAAGTGTCCATCGTTGCAGATGCTTGTGCAACCGTTAGTGACGCAATTCATACCATAGCGGTCGACGCCCTAGTGCCACGTGAAATACTTACTAGCTTAGATGTTTTAGCGCAATGAAGTGCGAAGGTGGGGTTGATTTTACTCAACCCCACCTTCATTTATGCGAGTAAGTCAGTTTTGAAAATTTGAACCTATCTATTTTTTTGTCTTTACTTGTGAATTAAGAAAAGAAATGTCCATCCCTTTTTCATAGTAAGTAAACAAAATACAATCTTCACCTTCAAAACATTTATTATCATGTGGGTCTTTGCCAGGTTGATACCACCACGAACCCGCTGGTAATGGCTTCGCATTGCTTACGTCACCATCAAAATTAGATTCCTGTCCCTTAATGACGACTGACCAATAATCCGAACTATGGGTATGTGGGGTAGCCACTGTTCCTGCGGGTATCTTAACCAGCACTCCAATTGGTTTTCCTTTTGCTGCTAGATCTCCGAAAACCACTGCCATCTGAGGCCCTTTATCTCCTAATTCTGGAACCATCGGCATCCATTTCACCTGAGATGCATGAGTGACGGTAGGCTCTTTTTTGAAATTTTCAGCTTGGGCGTGACTAGACAACATCGAAGCAATAAATATAAACATTATTGTTTTTAAACTTCTCATTTTTGTATTTCTCCTTGTTATATTTTCTATTCTATTTTTATCGAATACCCATATCTGAAAGCCATTGCTCTATAGAGCGAGGTTTGAAATCTAAAACATTCTGAGCACTTGTATTTCGGTTAATAACGTTTTCCTTCGACTTCTCGATTGTATTGTAAATTTCTTCCACACCGGCTGCCGCGATCTCTCCAAACAATGGCACTAACAATTTTCCATATTCAGCAGGCTTCAAACTTTCAAATGTAATCTTTTTGCCAAAGTATTTTGAAAATGAATCAGCCAAATCTTTTCCTGTAATGCCTGGAAACTGGCCAACACCGA
>CAMLRB010000237.1 GCA_946482295.1 uncultured Bacteriovorax sp.
TTTGTCTTAAGTAACTTTTCAAATACATTAAATAGTAGCGAGTAACTTGCTCCACCTAACTTCTTTGACCAATCAGAGTCTACAATACCAAGATCATTGAATAGTAATTCTTTAAATTCATCACGTGAAACGTAAGAGAGGTCTAGATCTTTAGAAAACTTCTGAAGGAAATAAGATTTTCCCGTACAGGGTTTACCATTCACGATTATCAAGCAAGATTGTTTTTCCATTCGACTATTTTAATGGATCCAAAAAGGAAGTCATTTGTTTTATGTGTGCGCGACTGGTCAAGCATGTAAAAAAGCACATGAGTTTCGAAACTCCTCCACTCGGGTGCGCCATTTTAATCCATATATTTATTCATCTCCGCCGTTGTTGCTTTCGACTCAAGTTCGTCACGGCACTCCTTGGATCTGAACAAATCTCAGGATTAAAACAAGTTTAATAAATTATTAGTAATGACTTTTCTTACGAATTTTATAAAAATAATTTAATGAATTCAGTGAATGAAATTATCAATGCTCTTGAAAGATTTGGTGTTTCAGCAACTGAACATGGTCAAACCACATTAATTTCACATCTGAAAGGCACATACGAAATATTAAAAAAATGGAATTGTAATCAAGAGATTTCTATAGCAGGTCTTTGTCATAGCATTTATGGAACTGAATCATTTCTAAAAGTTCCTGCAACACTTGATAATCGAAAATATGTTCAAGACCTTATAGGCATTAGAGCTGAAAAATTAACTTATTTATTTGGCGCTCATCAAAAAGAATCATTATGGAAAAACCTTGATAGAGATTCGAACTTTATTATTGTGGATCGTTTTTTAAATATAGAAGTTAAAATTTCTGATCAAGAGCTATCTGAGCTAATTACAATTACACTGGCCAATTGGCTTGAGCAAAGACCACGCTCAAAATCAGAGCATAAATTTATTCGCCAAGAAGAATTCAGAAATTCAAAAAAATATCTTTCTAAAGTTGCTTTTGAAGCATTTTGCGATGCTTATGGTCTAAAAGACTTATAAAAGTTCGAAACTTCCCCACTCGAGTGCGCCATTTTTATTATCGAACTTTTTCATTCCAAATTACTTTTCATAGATTTTTACTTATCGTATTGATCTTGGAGATGTTTATGATTATTAGACAGTTAAATGCCTCAGACAGTAAGGAATTTTATCAGGTTCGCCTTTTAGGACTAGAACTACATCCCGAAGCTTTTGGCACAGGGGCAGATGATTTTAGAAAAGCCACAGACGAGCAAGTAAAGGATCAACTTGGTAAAAGTGGTCAAAATGATTTTTCAATTGGTGCTTTTATTGAAGAAAAATTAGTTGGTGTTATAAGTCTAAAAAGAGAACCTAAATCTTCAGTCAAGCATAAGGCTACTGTATGGGGATTTTTCGTAGTTCCTCAGCATCGTCATAAAAAAATTGGAACAAAAATTTTAGAAAAACTCATACTCATGGCCCATGAAATAGAGGGGCTTGATTATCTCCGAGCAATTGTGACCATTAGTGATTCAAATATTAAACGAATTTTTGAATCAGTGGGGTTTTCCGAGTATGGAATTGAGACTAAAGGTATAAAGCAAGATAAGAAATATTTTGATCAATCTTTTGTAAAATTGAACTTAAAGAATTGAGCAAGAGGTTCGAAACTTATCCAATCGGATGCGCCTTTTGAACAATCCTTTTATTACGAATACTTCCAAGACGTTCCGATAATATGTATCGAACTCATTTTACATTAAAAATTTTAGCTGTTAATAAAGCCAAAATTTGCTAGCCTCATTTAAAGGAGTCGTCTATGAAAGATTCATTCAATCGCAGCACAACGACTATCTTCTGCTCACCCTACTAAGAAAATAATTAGGTCCATAGAAGTAGTCCCTACCTCAATCTTATTTGGAGATTATAGTGATTACTAAAAAACACTTGGATGCATTAACTGCATCTAAATTTGACTTACTTAAGTCAAAAGACATTTTTAAAGACAATTTGGAAGGCTTAAAAAAAGAAATTGCATCGGGCTTAGATGAGCTTGCAAAGTTATCACGGCCCGAGGTGTATATTGAAGGGTTCAATTACTTTAAGCTAGATGGAACAACCGCAGAGGACTTCCGAGAAAGAATTCTGGAAGTAGAAAAAGACCAATTTATTATGGCAGGCATAAGATTTAGAGGTTTAAATGTGAATAAACCATTTATTTCGATCATTGCTAATTTTGAAGTTACTAGTGATAGACTTTCGGGTATAGCAGAGCTGATTAAGAAAGAATTTTCAATTTTTAAACCCATTGCTTTTCACTTTCACTTACCATCAGAAATAAAATTGATCGCGCCAGAGCTAGAGATCGATCGTTATACAATCGTGGGTTCAGTAAGAAATCTTACTGATTACTATCTTCCTGAACATGCGGAGACAGTTGAGCTTGTCGAATTGAGTAGCACTGAGTTTTATGATGAATATCTTAATGAGTATAATATTTTTCATGTGAAAAATCCCAACCTAAAGGACGAAGTTAAACCCGAGAGCTTGGAAGATTTTGAAGAAGCTATTAACAATCAACTTCTCTATAAAATCGTTATAGAGAATAAACATGCTGGAATTATTGCTGGATCATCTTTTGACTATTATGGAATTCAAGGAGTCTGTATTCTTGAGGAGATACTTTATGATTCTTTTAAAGGTAAAGGCTTAGGAATTTACATACAAAAAGAATTTACAAATAAGTTGCTAGGCCGCTCTCAACTCTTGTGGGGGACGATCTCAAGCTTAAATCAGCCATCTCTTAAAACGGCACTTCGCAATGGGAGAAAGGTTGAAGAAATTGAGTATTCATTTAAATTATAACTCTTAAACAAATGCCCAAGCCTAGTTGAAGAATATGAAGTTTTGAAGCGCCAATTTGGCACTTCTAAATTTGGGAGTGGAGTTAAAAAATACTTACTCTACACTTCAATCTACGATTGCTCATATCGATGATGCAAATTGGGTGAGCCATTATTCACGTATTTCTGTTAGCTCCCTAAAGGCAAGTTCAACTCTCGCTTGCGCCAAACTCATCGCATTTTGACTTAAATAATTTTTTCTTTGAAAGTGAATTTGTTTGTCATTCAACCAAGGAATAAGAATGTCTAGAAATACATTTATCTCATTCTCTGTTTTCTGTTTGATCTCAACTAAGGCCTTTGCCCAACCCACTCAATTGTTGCCTGACCTGATAACATCGCCTTCAGCATTAAATGATAATGGAATTGATTTTGAAACTATACCCGGAAGAAAGCTTTTGCGTTTATCCAATTCATCTCCCAATG
This sequence comes from uncultured Bacteriovorax sp., assembly GCA_946482295.1. The sequence continues at coordinate 3,325 of CAMLRB010000237.1, forward strand.
TTGGAATTGGCAAACTCGAATTGCGCGGTGGCAGGATTTTAGGAAATGGAAATCGAGAGGTCTTTCAGCGAATTTATTTGAGTGATGGAAATTTTGTAAGCAGACTGGCCGGTATTTTTGAATATCATCGTGAGCATAATCATATTCATTTTAAAGAATATGCTGTTTACCGATTGAGAAATATTACACCTAATTCAGGTGTGGGTACTATCGTTGCTAGCAGCGAGAAAATTAGTTTTTGTATCAGAAACAGTGTTATTTATAATCGAAATCTTCCAGGTTTCAACCCAAAATCAGAGTACAAAAAATGCAGAAGTGACATTCAGGGTATTGGAGTTGGGTATGCCGATTTTTATAGAAAAAATTTATATGGACAATGGATAGATGTTACCGATGTTCCCCCAGGTAGATATTGGATTGAATCGGTGGTAGATCCTAACAATCGTCTAAAGGAAATAAATGAAGATAATAATGTTGCTCGGACAAAGGTCTACATTGATTAACCTAACTTAACCATGATTAAAATTTTTAGAATCAGACATCCCAAGTGCAATGGCCACGAGATGGGAGCCAGGGGATTACTCTTGGGAACTAAGTGACATTAGACCACTTAGTTCTCCTGTAAAAATTGAAGCCATCAAACTCACACCTTATCCAAGTATTAAGAGTTGTAAGAAATTCAACAATCGTTTCTGGCACAAAAGATGCTGTCCAAATAGATGGGTGGTTTTGATTCTAAGTAGAGGTAGCGTTTTTCATTATGATAAAACAAACTTTCCAAACGCACATTTTTAAACGTTGCCTCTTTTTGTCACGAGTTCTATGTCTTTCGTCAATGATATTTCCATTTCTGGCTGCTGTAGGGTGGATTCTTGATATACAACTTCTGAAGCAGGGTTTTAAGGCCCTGCCAGCGATGCAACCAAACACTGCTTTTGGTCTCGCACTCACCGCTATCACAATTCTTCTTTCGCACGGGAAAAGTTCAAAATTAATCCGATTATTAGAATTTTCTTTCATTCTGGTCATTTTATCATTGGGATTAATTACACTGAGTGAGTATCTGACTGGATTAGATCTTGGAGTTGATCGTATCTTTATCGATACCCTGCCTACAGCTACACAACCATTTCCCGGTCGACCTTCTCCTCAGACATCTTTTAACTTCTTTTTTTTTGGTATTTGTCTCTTATTATACAATTTTAGCACTCCCTATTTGTTAAAAGTTGGACAAGTTTGTGCGTTGATCATTGGAGCTAATTCCATAATTGCATTTACTGGTTACATATTTAGCAATGAAGAGTTTTATGGCTTTCCAGTTTATGCACCCGCAATAGGTATGGCCGTACCTACTGCTGTCACATTTGTACTTCTAGTTCTAAGCTTGCTTTTGAGTCGTCCTCAAGAAGGCCTGATGTCACTATTAACGAGTGAGACACATAGTGGTGGCATGGCGAGAAAAATTTTATTAACTGGAATATTTGCCCCCCCATTAGTAGGCATTTTATCCCGTATAGGAGTAGCTTTCTCATTGTATAATGAGAGTGTACAGATTTCACTTTTTACAGTAGTGATCACTGGACTCATTTTGAGAAAGACATGGAAAGCTGCAAAGTACGCAGAAATTGAAGAGCTGAAAGCAAAAGAAAATGAAGCGAAAGTATCTGGCATATTGTCCATATCTGCTGATGCAATCATTTCAATTGATGAAGATCAAAATATTATCATGTTTAATGAAGGTGCTGAAAAAATTTTTGGTTACACAAATTCTGAAATTTTAGGACGACCAATAGATATACTGATCCCCGAACGCTTTAGGTCAGGACATCGACAACTAGTAGATCATTTCTCAAGAGAGTCCAATACATCTAGACGTATGGGGAAAAGAGAAAG
>CAMLRB010000238.1 GCA_946482295.1 uncultured Bacteriovorax sp.
CCAGGTGTGTGGCCGGGTGTATGAATAGTTTTAAGGAAATTTTTCATTTCAGGGTCTTCAAAACCAAATTCTTCTCCATCTTCCAAATAACTATCGATCGCTTTCGGTATTCCGACGATTTGGCGAAAAAACGTTCCTTGCATAGGAAGAGCATCGTAGAGAAATTGATCGCCTTTATGCAAATGGAGCGTGGCCCCTGTGGCATTGGCAACTTCTGTACTTCTGCCGATGTGATCGAAGTGAGCGTGAGTGTGGAGGAGTTTTTTTACTTTGAGATTGAGATCGCTGATCTTTTTGAGAATGAACGTATGGTCGTTTCCTGGATCTATGATGATCGCTTCCCGCGTCTTATCTGAATAGAGAATAGAGCAGTTACATTGGTAACTGCCTACGGGGAAGCTGATTAGTATGAGAGAGTTCTTCTTAATTTCCATTGTTCAACTTTTTAATTTCAGAAGAGCTAACTCGTCTGAAAACGTTATGCTTATCATGTGAAAGAAGCGGTAAAAAAGCTGCTGCGGCAGCTTTTTTTAGCTCTTCTCCATCTCAATCTGGCTTTGTAGATAGTTTTGAAGCCCAACAGACTTAAGAAGTCCAAGTTGAGTTTCAAGCCAATCAACATGCTCTTCTTCGCTCGCAAGAATGTGAAGGAACAGATCACGAGATACGTAATCGAATTCTTTTTCTGCAAGTTGAATACATGTCTTTAGGTGAGGAACAGCTTCGTTTTCAACTTGAAGGTCAGCTTCAAGAACTTCTTGAACCGTTTGACCGATTCTAATGCGATCGATTTTTTGAAGGTTAGGAAGGCCTTCGAGGAAGAGAATGCGTTTGATGATTTCATCAGCGTGTTTCATTTCATCGATAGAAGCTTTGTATTCTAGGCGGCCTAGTTTTTCGAGACCCCAATTTTGCAACATACGTGCATGAAGGAAGTACTGATTGATTGCAGTGAGTTCTTTCGTCAAAACGGAATTGAGGGCGTCAATGATCGCCTGGCTACCTTTCATGGGTTTCTCCTGAAACTAGTGTGAAGTTGGGAATATTATGATTGTGATTTTTGGGATTTGGAATCTAAAACGTTTTGACCGTCGAGAATTTTTTTAACCGCATCTACGACGCATGAACCACAATCGTCGCCGATACCGAGATTTTTGAGGATTTCTTTCTCATTACGGTTTGGCCCACTAGCTTGATCTAGCAGCATCTTTTCCGTAATTCCTTTGCATATGCAGATGTACATGGTTTTTGTTCTTCCTTTTGTAATAGTATAAGAGCAAAAGTATGGCAGTTCAAACAAAAATCCAAGGTTTCGACAAAATCTCTATCTCTATGAAATCACAGGTGTCAATTCCCAATACAGGGGCCGAAAATTTTTCACGGTGACCACTTTAAGGCATCCGGAGGCCTTAAAATGGGAAAAATTGATTAACTTTAAAAGGAAGCTTTTATGCAGATGCCAGCAAAGACTCTTCTCCTTGCAACACTTGTAACCCTCACGACTTTGGGTCGTCCGGCCTTCGCTCAAGGATTGGATCCATTCAAAATCCGTCATGTGTCGGAACATCAGCTGCTTCTTTTGAATAATGGTCTGGCCTCTTTAGAGGAAAGATTACAAATGATGGAGCGAGCACAAAAATCTATCGACATTGAATACTTCATTTATAGAACGGATAAATCAGCAAAACTTTTTACTGAAGTCCTTCTTAAAAAAGCTCGCCAGGGTGTCAAAGTCAGAATGCTTCTGGATTATTTCATGGTGAAAAGTGATCTTTCACCTTTCTATACTCACGAATTGGAAAAAGCAGGTGTTGAAGTTAAGTACTTCAATACAACATCTTCTTTAAATGCCTTTTCTGGTCAGTATCGTAACCACCGTAAAGTTCTTATCGTTGATGGAGTTGAAGCGATTACAGGAGGAAGAAATATCGGTGATGAATACTTTGATTTAAGCCATGAGTATAACTTTCTTGACCGTGATGTTCACCTCACGGGAGCTGTAGTTAATGATATGCAAATTACCTACAATAAGGTTTTTGAGTCGGAAAAAAGTGAGCGAGTTGCCCGTGAAGAAAAACCAGATTTGAATGATAGCAAATATATGCGTGACAGTGGTCAAGATGAGCATGCTTACCGTTTTGATCTTTCAAAATGGGAAGAAAAAGTTGCAGCGGCCAAGAAGTTTGTGGGTGCAACAGATGCAAAACAAACAGATCTTATCCGTTCTAAAGGACAAGAAATTTTAAGTTCAGAATATAAAACGTCATGTTCATCCCTAGTGTATCAATCAGAGTACCCTGATGCGAACAAAGAAAATCGTAAAAAGAATCGTATTTTAAAACACGATCTTTTCAGCAGAATTGAAAACGCTAAATCATCTGTGATTATTGATTCACCATACTTCATCGTGAATGAAGAATTGAAAAAATCGTTAGAGACAGCACTCGCGAAAAACATTCCGATAACTGTTTTAACAAACAGCTTGAATTCAACGGATGCCATCTACGTTTACACAGTGTTTGATACAATCATCAAAAAGTGGATTCACAAAGGTCTTGAGACTTACATTTTTAAAGGGAACAAACCAAAAGACTATCAAGTGATCCCGGAAATGTCAGGTCAAGCTCGCTTTGGTGTCCATGCTAAAACATTTGTTTTTGACGATAAAGATGTTGTGATTGGAACATTCAATGTTGATCCACGTTCAGCTAACTACAACGTAGAAATGACGATCACATGTGAAAATAACAAAGATTTTGCAGCAAAAGTAAGAGAGGATATTCAGTCACGTATTGATGAAAGTCTACACCTTGATACAAGTAAAGATGTAAATGAAGCTGAATTTTACCAAGTGGGATTCACGAAAAAAGTTCTTTATTACTTACTAAAAATTCCATCGAACTTCTTTGATTACCTTTTATAAGAACGGCATAATGAGTTCTCGGGCAATGTTCTTGCCCGAGAGTTCTTCTGCATGCTCGAATCCGGCAACTGGATTGATTTCAAGTAAACGATAAACGCCTTTTTCATCTACAAGTATATCGATTCCCGCATAATCGAGTCCTGACAACAGTGAGGCCTTAACGGCCAGTTCTTCTAATTCTAAAGGACACTTTTTGAGAATTTTGGGAGTCGAACGTTTGGCGTTGCCTCTAAAATCATCTGACGATAATTTTTTTTCCATCGCAACTAAAACGCGATCTTTTTGCATGAACATGCGCCATTCTTTTTTATGTTTAATGAAGGGTTGAATGATGAAGCGCTGATCATTCATGGCCTGAAAAGTTTCTAGAATGCTTAGTAGGGAAGGAAGACCTTGGATTAAATTAACTCCGATACCTTGATTGCCTCGAACCATTTTTAAAATGAGACGATCATCTTTTTTTGTCCATTTTTTTAATTGATCTGACGTTTGATCAGAAAGTGTCCCGCGATAAAGAAGTGTATCGATCGAAGCGAGAGAATGTTTTTGCATGAAAAGCCACTGCAAATCTTTTGCTCGCAGATCTTTTATGTAAGCAACAGGATTAGTGACCTGATAACCTGCTTGTGCATGCGCTTCAGAGACAATGAGATCAAAATCATCGTAGTTCGTACCAGTCGAACGATGAAAATAGAGACCCTTCTCGTTTTTAGGAGCATTCATAAGCGAAAGAGTGAATTGATACGGATTGATCCACTGGGACTTTAGTCCCAACCGAGCACCTTCTTCCAGTAAACGTTTAGTGGTATAAAGGTTTTGATTCCTACTAGCTACAATGAAGTCTTTTTTAATCATATTAGTCAGGCCGAAAAGAATTGAAATCGAAGATCAAACCTAGTTATAATATCGCCATTATGAAATTTCGTCATTTATTAATTCTGTTTAGGCTCTCATTCCTTTTTCCACTGATCGCGATTGCGCAAGAAGGACAGGGCCCGATTCAACAAAGTGCTGAGCTGAAGACCTATTGCTCAAAGTTAGATAAAAGTTTTAAAAAATTCGGTTGGGAAGAAAGCCAATGTGAATCTTTTAAGTGGGAACATTATCGTAACTCGGTTTTGGGTGATCCACTCATGTGGACAACTTTTGGCGATGTAAGTGACGAAGAAAAACCAAGCTTCAAAGAAAAAGACGTAACTATCGTTATGTGTGGTGTTCATGGAGATGAAATTACTCCAGTAAAATTTTGCTTTGATCTTATGTACTACCTACGAGAAGCATTCTCCGATCCAGAGAGAGTGAAAAAAGATTTCCACAATAAAGTTGTGCTAGTTGCACCTTTGGTCAACCCAGATTCCTATTTTAAGAGAAAACCCACTCGCGTAAATGCCCGTGGAGTGGATGTTAACCGCAATTTTCCAACAAAAGACTGGCAGCTAGAGGCTCGTCAGATTTGGATGTCAAAGTTTAGAAAAGATAAACGCAGAAATCCGGGAATAAAATCACTGAGTGAACCTGAAACGGTTTTTCAAGTAAATCTCATTAAGCGTTTTAATCCCGATAAAATTGTCTCTGTTCACTCGCCACTGACTCTGCTTGATTACGATGGTCCGAGTATGGCAACGACGAATGGGTTAGACGGCAATAAGGCCCAAGAGCTGCTTATTCAAATGTCTAAAGATGCTTCCGGTTACAAAATTAAAGATTATCCGTTTTTTCCTGGATCCCTTGGAAACTGGGCCGGACAAGAGAGAAATATTCCAACTTTTACTTTGGAGCTTCCCTCATCTGACCCAAGCAAGAACGATGAATATTGGAAACTGTTTAAGTCGGCCATGCACAATGCTATTGTTCACAATATTCGCCAGAATCTTGCCCGGGCCAACGAGGTCGACGATAATCCTGCTGCAACAATTCCAGCAATTCCTGCTACTTCACCAAATTAATCTATCCTGAATAACAAAGTGCAAATGAAAATGGGCAAAAACTCAAGTTTTTGTCCGTTTTGATCGATAAGACTCACAAGTGTTGTTGTTTTCAATGCTCTATTAACGAGGGAGTCACGCATGTTAGCGAGCTTTTCAGAGTTCAAATTCTATCAGTCCTTTCGTATTCCCGTTGAAGAGGCGGATGATCTAAGATTTCTTGTTCAAATGTCACGCGATCGCGGGCCTGAATTTTATATTGATGATGCTAAATTAATTGATATCAGCTTAACTGGTTTAGGATTTGCG
>CAMLRB010000239.1 GCA_946482295.1 uncultured Bacteriovorax sp.
ATCCTTCCGCAAATTCCACACACGCTTCATAGTCTAGAGTTTCAAGGCCGCTATTGCTACATTTGATCCCGAGTTGCTTGAATTCTCGATCTTCTTTTTTAACGTGTTTTGGTTTTTCCCAATCAACTTTTGCTTTTTGAAGAATGTAAGCAACACTTTCGCATTTGAGAGCATCGCCTTTACTTTCTTCAAGCGCTTTATCATAACAGCTTTTTAAATCTGCTTCCTTTGTCTTGTCATCTGCCGCTTTTGATAAGGCTTCACATTTTTCTTTACACCCATAAAAAACAATATGGTTTTCCCATTGATAAGCAGGGTCTTTGCTGCGAGATCCGCCTTTATACCAAGTTCGCAATTTTTTCGTTGTCATTTCCTGGCATTGAAGAAGACCAGATGAACCATCATAGCTGTGCTTTTCATTAGGTTTTAGACTAAACATATCCACGAGCTTTTTATATTGATCAGGAGTTTTACAAAAATCTATTCCGGCCGCTTGTGCAGAAACAGAAAACATAAAAGTGAAGAATAAAAGAGTCTTCATAAGCATCTGCCCTAGGCCCGTTTATTGGCCTTTTTAGAGTTTATCTCCTTCTATTATCGGCGATCTCCTTGGAATTCTTGAGTGAAATGCTCTTTCTCGAAGAGAAACGATGACATGTACTTGGAAAGAGGTGAGAAATGGATTAAATTAGGGAGCAATTCCTCTCTTGAAAACGCCCATATATACAGGCATTGGAGCTATCTATGTCGAACCCGGTTTACGAATATGAATTAACTATTTTAGAGCAGCATCTCGATACTTTTGGACATGTGAATAATGCAAAATACCTGGAGCTTTACGAAGAGGCACGCTGGGATTTCATTACAAAAAATAAATTGGGATTAAAAGAAATTTTAGAATCACAAGTGGGTCCAGTACTTTTAGATTTGCAATTAACGTTTAAAGCAGAATTAAAAAATCGAGAAAAAATAAAAATCGTCTCGCAAGCAAGACCAGAAATGCGAAATAAATTCGTGATGCTGCTCGATCAGAAGATGATCAAAGAAGATGGTAAGGTTGCTTCCACAATGACGTTGTCAGTAGGGATGATGGATTTAAAAGCGAGGAAATTAATTGCACCAAGTGCAGAGTGGAGAGCAGCTCTCGGTCTACTAGAGTTTATTGAGCCGTAAAACTATTTCGCCTTTTTTTCGTCTTCTTCTGGTGTTTCAAAAAGTCTTCGGAGTCCGGATTCAACATAACGGTTAGAGATGATTTCAAAAATTGAAGCACCAGAATCTTTTGAGACATCGGCATCTTTGTATTTGTAGTTTTTCTCAGGGAAATCAGAAACAACTCCACCGGCACCACCACCAGCACCAACATCCATAAAACTGAATTCTTCTTTTTTATTTCCGGCCTTCTTAACACCAAGACCATTTCCACCAGTCATTTCGATTCCACTTTTCTTGCGAACATCATCCACAATTTTTGCAGCAGTTGGAGACATGGCACTTGAATCAACTGCAGCGAGAGCAGATCCACCAGAAAAGGCCGCCATTTCTCGAGGAGTGATGGCCGCTTTTTGATAGGCGAGGAGCTGTTCGTTTGAATTAATTTTCGGGAACATTTTTTTGTTTGGATCACTGGCGATTTTATCCCAAAGTCTCGAGGCCAAATCACCTTGGCGAGCAATGGCCATTCCTAATTCTCGTCCGGTTAGACCGTTGAGGTTTGAATTTCCAGAAGCTGTTTGTGCGAGGTTCTTCATAACTTTATCAACACCAGAGGCCTGTACAAAAGCTGATCCCAGTCCGTTGTTGTTGATTGGTACAGAAACAGTTTTTAAACAAGCATTGCTGCCTTTTGAATTGATAAGTTTTTTACATTGGCAATTTTCATCAAATTTACCATCAATCGTTAAACATCCGGCCGGATCAACGGGTGCACCGTTAGCATCGTAGTTTCCTGCCGTGTTGTCATAGACGTATTGATTTTTATTCCACAACTGCTGACACGTTTGCGAGTTGCTTCGTGAAGTATTTTTTTGTCCATTTTCCAGGTAACAATAACAAGTAGGTTCTTCTAATTTCTCACGTCCATTCGGACAGAAGTTTGAAAATGAATCTTTAAATGAAGCAATGATACGATCAATTTTTTTAATATTCTCATCACATTCTTTTTCTTGATCAGCGGCCGCTTTATAAAGAGTCATGGCATTGATTCCACCAATACCGGCAACAATCATAATGCCGGGAGGTGAGTCGAGGAGTTCGCCAATTTTATCGCCGATACCTGTCGCTTCTCCCACGGCACTTGCCGCTTGCCCTTGAACGGCACCCACGGCTTGCGTTTTGGCCACTTCAGCACCAACCGAAGCAGCAGCACCTGTGGCCCAAGCCTGTTGAGCATTGATTGAAAAAAGAAGAATGATTAAATATTTAAACATGTCTTTCATTTTCCTTTCTTCCCGCCAGTTCCAAAAGATGTATTCGATACGTTCGTACTTCCACTTGACCCGCTAATAATTCTTCCACTCGCGTTCGTATAGTTTTGAGTGACGGCAACATTGTTAACTGAAGTAGACGCTATTTTTGGACCCGAAACAGTTCCAGTGTTGTAATCGAATGTTCCACTAGGTGAACCTTTCGCGAAGTACGTGCCCTTTGATTGACCAACTTCTGTGTACACTTGTCCGTTATGAACAACTGCTGTCACATTTCCATTTGAATCTTTTAAAACGTTATGAAATTTATTTCCAGTTTGTCTCGATTCTAAACTTTCATACTTTTTATAACTATCGCTTTGCTGATCGAGTCCATTTATTGAATCGGACTGACTTGGGGCCGTATAAGCTGATGGGTTGTTAACAGGAGTCGTACTTGTCGCTGCTGTCGCGGCATCAATTTTCGGGGTCCCAGCATCAGCATCAGCAACAGCAGGAGCATCCGCCGCTGGTTTTGCACCATTCGGAGTTTCAGGAGCAGGAGCATTCGGTTGTGGTTTAGCATCAGCATTCGCAGTGGCCGCACCATCTGCTTCTTTAGCTCCTTCATTAACTGGTTTTTCTGGCTCTTTTTTCCAGCAAGAAGCATTCGTAAAACTTTCATATCCAGCAGCTACCGCCGCTGCCGCATAACCAATCATGAGAAGCATTTGGCGCTTCTTTTCCTGGCCTGCGATTTTTTTAACTGTTTGTTGTTCTTCTTTTAAATAGTGCATGGCCCTTACTTGAGCATCGTAGGGACTAGTCGCACTGTCGATTTGATATTTATCCTGAAGTGATTTTAATTTTTTCTTCGTTTGGATTTTCATCCAAATATCAGTAGCGAGTCCACCAAGTGAAGTCACACCCATTATAGATTTTGACATACACGAGCTACCAGCTTTTTTCGAACCAAACATGGAGATAAGAGAGACAATTGAAGTCGCAGCATTGATCATAGTTGATCGCGATTGAAGACTTGAAACTTTTCCCGCAGCTTCTTCAGGATTATCAGTCACACCTGTTTTTTGAGTTGCTAATTGCATGTGACAAGCTTTGCGAGCAGCGAGATCTTCAAGTTTGTTACAGTTCTGAGCATCGTGGCGTTCTTGACGAGCTTGGGCTTTACCCACACAACGATTCATGGTGCTCGACCATTCCATCGCTGTATTTTTTGAACACGATTCTTTTTGGGCCGTTAGTGGATCTGTTGATGTCGTTGTCGTCGCAACAGGAGTTGTCGCTGTTGTCGTAGTCGTTGCAGATGTCGTAGTCGTTGCAGATGTCGTTGAAGCAGAACTAGAAGATGTCGAACTCGTTGTTGCTGATGTCGTTGCAGACGCAGGCGTATTCACCGATGATGTTTGGGCAAAAGAAGTTGACAGCACTGACAGTGCAAGAATAAAGGTTGTAATGGCCTTTAGAGCTCTCATGCTTTTATTATAGGTTTCCTGTTTGTTCACGCTTTTATTTTTCGGGTTTTATTGGCCCAGGCCTTAAATATTAATGCTTAAGGAATGCACTTCTTCATCTTATTATGACTTAAAAAGTAGGCAGTTTTCGGTCTTTGTGTTAAATCTGCCCCCATGAAAATTCTTATCCTCCTGACATTCGTGGCCTCATTTTGGACTAGTTCTCTTTTTGGTTTCGATCCAAAAGATTTAAGAAGCGGAGACGTACTCCTTCTTTCTTTGAATTGTTATGAATGCCGAATGATTGAATCGGAGACAGAATCACTTTTTTCTCACTCAGGTGTTGTGGTTCTTAATGAGCAAAATGAATTGAGAGTGGCCCAGTCCTTAGGGCGGGTGGCCCTTTACACGATCAAGGATTTTACAAAAAATATAACTCCAGGCACTTTCGTGCATGTTTATCGCGCAAAAGAATTCAAATCACTTTCAGCTCGCAAAAAAACGGAGCTTTCATTTTCAATGTTAGATGTTTTTAACGAGCAGTTTGCCGGCGCACCATTTGATTCAAAATACATTTGGAACAATATAAACGCAGAAGGAAAAGAACTGCTCTATTGTTCAGAATTCATCGCCAAATTTCTTGATACTTTTTTAAAAGAAAAAACAGAACTTTTTGTTATTAGCTATTCAAAACATTACGACTATTGGTTAAAGTATTTTAGAGGCCAAGTGCCAATGAATGAGTTGGGAAATTCACCAGCATCTTTTTCCAGGGATCAACGTTTTGAGTTCATCGGAAAATTCTGAAGTCTTTAATAGTCTCGTTGATTTTTTTCAAAAAAACATTCGCCATCGTTTGTCTTCAGAAAAAATTCATGTATTGGAATTAGGAAGTGGTTCGCGTTCACAATTCGCTGATATCGAACTACCCGAGGCCAGAATTCTCGCCATAGATAAAGATGAAAGAAAATGTGAGTTTGCCGAAACTATTACAGGTGTTACTTACATGTGCGCAGACATTTCTTCTGAAGCTTTTTTAGCAGCGATTCGGAATGAAAAATTTGATCTTATTTTTGATAGTCATTGTTTGCATTGTATTGTTGAACCTACAGAGAGAGCGTGGAGTTTACACAATATCAAGGCCTCATTAAAGGATGATGGTTTGTTCTGTGCTGAAATGATGATTCAATCAAAGCGAAAAGAACTTGAAGTCATAGAAAGACATGTTCCTCATGCGCGCGAATTA
>CAMLRB010000240.1 GCA_946482295.1 uncultured Bacteriovorax sp.
GATTTTGTGCCGAAGTTGTGACGTTGTTCATGTTTTTCTCTTTATAGTTTGTTTTAAAGGTTAAAATTCTTTCTTAAATTTGAATAAGTTATTCTAAAAAGCCTTTGTTAAGTTGTCAAAAATAGAGACTTGAAGTTAGAATTAAAAGGAAGTTTTTCTTTTTTAATGGTTGATATGGTCAAGGAACGACCACAAGGGTTTACTCTATGGCAAAAATCTTTATGACAGGGAAGCAATTATTCCTCCTTTTAGCTCTTCTTATCGGAATCTCCTACTCTAATAAATCAATGGCGCTAGACAAAACAAACCGTCTTGGTGTTGGTTTATCAACTGAACTCAAAAATGACTTTCCTGCCCTTTCATTCAAGATGCAGAAATCAAAAACTTTTGCTTATGGTGGCCTGCTCGGAGTCTCGAGTGATGATCAAAATGGCGGGTATGGCGTCGGTTTAAAATTTTATCGCAATATATATGATGAGCCTCAAGTTAACTTCTATCTCACTGGAATGGGGGCCCTTCTGAGCAACAGAATTGCGGGTGTTTCTCATTCAGGTTTTCAATTCGATTTAGGTTTTGGAAGTGAATATCATTTTACTGGTATGAATTCGCTTGGCTTTAGTTTCGAATTCGGTGTTTCCGCCGCTAAGAAAAAAGATTTTGCATTCGAAACTATGGGCAGTCACTTCTTCGTAGGTGCTGTACACTTTTATCTATGAAAAAAACTTTTTTATTTTCCATTCTCCTCATGGCCGTGGTCACATCGTACCCCGTACTTTGCGTTGCTCAAGATGCACCTAATGATATTTTCGCTGCTGACGATGATGATCTCAATGTGGGTGGTGATATTTTTACTGACTTTAATGAAGATGTGGAAAACTCGCAGCTCGTAGAAGATGAACGCTTCTATCGCTACGGACGATTTTTTTCGTTTAACATTTCTCTAGGTCTTACGACTTTTGATGGGAATCGTGGACTCGCTTACGAAAATCAACCGCCCTCATATGGAGTTTCATTTACCTTTTTTAAAGACTTCCAAAATGCACTAGGGTTAGGTCTTGAATACTCCAAACACTCGATGTTTTTAAAAGATCCAGTTATGGGCTTTCCCGAAGGAAATTGCGGGACCTCTAACAATGATCCATGTCCTCCGGGATCCGTTGAAGTTGATATGCTTCGCGTGTTTCTTGGCTACCGCTATTATATCGATACATCGAACTTAGGGACGGCGATTACTTATTCAAATCCCTATCTCATTACACGTGTCGAATATTGGTATACGACCAATGAATATATCGATCAAAGCCAGCTCGATAAAGACGCCGGTGGTGGTCTGGGTGTGGGACTAGGTTTTGGATTGGAATTTCCGATCACGGTTCGTGAATCCTATATTGGACTCGAAGTGCTTTATCACTCTGTTAATTTCCACGACAAAAATTCTCAGGCCTATATGCCAAGAACGGCCGGTCAGTATGGTTTTGATGATCTAAAAGGCGCTGCTTATACGACGATGGTTAGTTATGTCTTCAATTGGTAGAACGAGAACGCCTGAACTAAAGTTCAGGCGTTCAGCATTTTAATTTAAATTTCTTTCATCTTCTTTGCAAATCTTCTGTTTAAATCCTCACCCGTTCTGAAAATAATGTGAATAGGTGTATTATCCAGTAAAAATTCGCGGCGTAGGCCATTCTTCAAGTAGTTCTTGTAGTTATCAGGAATATCTTTTGAAAGGTTGGTAAAAAACAAGAATGTCGGTGGATTCGATTTTAACATCGAAGCGTATTTCACCTTCAAACGCTTCCCTGCTTTTTTGATAGCAACTGGATTACTTTCAATTAACTGATAAACATAACGGTTCAATTTACCTGTTGATATATTTTGATTGCGGATAAGCACGGTCTTTTTGATCGTATCTTTGAGGCGACCAATGTGTTTGTTGTATTTTGCAGAAATCGGAATAAGATCGCAGTGATTTAGCCAAGGAACACTTGCACGTAAATCTGAAATCCATTCTTTTTTCGCTTTTTCATCAACAAGTTTTTCTTTTAAAAGATCGACTTTGTTCAAGCACACAATAACAGACTTCCCTTTTTCAAGCGCGATATCAAGAAGACGTCTGTCCTGATGAGAAATTCCCACTGAAGCATCGATCATAAAAAGAACGATATCACATTCAGTAATACAACGAAGCGAGCGATAAACAGATTGTTGCTCAATGAATCCATCAACGGCCTTTTGACGGCGGATACCTGCCGTATCGACAACGTGCAGAGATCGCCAGAGAGATCCTGCCAATGCTTCTTCACGGGCCATTAAAGCTTCGGCTTCTAAAAACTCTTTTGAATATTCAACTTCTTCGCCTTCAACGTCATCAGAAAAATCACCTTCATCATCGACGAAAACGGTTTCATACATTTCGTCTTCTGTTTCCTGAATTTCTTCAGCAGATAATCCTTCGTCTTCATCTACCAATGCACTTTCGAAATCAATATCAGACTCTTCTTCCTCATCTAATGTTTCTTCGAATAATGGCGTTTCATCACTTAAATAATCTTCTTCATCGTATAGTGGAACACCTTTCGTTCCTTCTTCTTCTAAGTTGTAGGCATGAGAAAGTGATTCATAGACATCTTTATTGTTGTTTCTGAATTCTTCGTATTGTTGAAATAACAAACTATCAGTTTTAGCAAAACTGACGTCTTGATCTAACTTGGCCGCATCTTTTCCAAAGAAGATATCAAAGAAACCTTCAATCGGATCAACAGTTGTTCCGGCAATATCAGAGACAAGAGCTCTTTGTGCCCCAACGAGCAGATTGAGAAGAGTCGATTTACCAGCGTTGGGTGCACCAATGAGGGCCAACCGTGAAACAACTTTCTCTCTCGGAGTCACTCCTTTTTGAAGACGTGATTCTTCATGAAATTCAGCTTCTTCGAAGGCCAGAATTTCTTTTTGTAGGGCCTGCTTGAGATCAAGAAGACCAAGACCATGTTCAGCGGAAACACGGAACATTTCTTCTTCCCCAATACCTAGAGAGTAAAATTCCAATTCTTCACCTTCTTGTTTGTCAGTGTCGAACTTATTTACCAGAACCCAAAACTTCTTTTTTTCTTTGCGGATATAATCAGCAATGTTTTCATCGAATGGAAGAACACCTTCACGCGAATCAACAACAAATAATATGAGATCTGATTCACGAATGGCCGTTTTCGCTTGATCAGTCATGATGTTAAAAAACTTGTTCATGATCTGATCACGTTTTTTCGGAACATTCTCTTCAATTTTCGATGGATAAAATCCACCTGTATCAACAAGAATCGCTTCCGCGGCTTTTGTGTGTGCTAATTCTTCGAATGTAGCGATCCCATAGTGTCGATCACGTGTGACACCTGGTTTATCGTGGGTAATGGCCTTATGGGCCTTTTTCATTAAGCGGTTAAAGAGAGAACTCTTTCCCACATTCGGTCTTCCAATTAAGGAAATGACCATCGAGCGATGATATTGATTTGTTTCCATAATTACTTCTTTCTCCACACGCGGTTAGAATCCTTGGCACGTGGAAGACCTAATTCTTCAAGGACGAAATTGTTGTTGAACCATTTTGGTGAAACTTTAACGTGAAGGTTGAGGTGCACAGGTCCACCAGTCATAACTTCAATCTTTTTACGTGAACGAATCCCGATTTCTTTAATCATTGATCCACTTGAACCAATAACGATTGCACGCTGACTTGGACGATTGACGAGAATTGACGCTGAAATATGAGATTCAAAAACATTTGGATCTGTTTTTGATTTTGTCTCTTTATATTCATCAATCACGACAGCAACTTCATAAGGCACTTCATCTTTTAAAAGTTCAAAGGCCTGCTCACGAATGTATTCTGTTACGAAGAAACGTTGGTTTTTGTTAGAAACGTCTCCGTTTGGATATAAATGTGGACCTGGTTGAGCGCGATCAGCAAGTGCCCCTGTCAAATCGTGAATATTAATTCCTTCTTTACTCGAAATCAGGAAGTGTTTTTCTAAGCTTGGAAGAATGTCTTTTGCTCTTTCCATCACTTCAGCAAGCGGAAGCTTTTCAGAATTTTCGACCTTATCAGCTTTCGTGAAAAGAACCCAAGTTGGACCCAAATCCTGCTGGAAGTTCTCTTTAAATTCTGTAAATTGAGTGAGGATATCGCGAGAGATATCGATCAATAGTAAGTTAAGGTCAGCGCCTTCTGTACCTTCGCGCGCTTGTTCGTTCAAACGTTTATTGAATTCATGATTGGACTTATGCAGACCGGGAGTGTCTACCATAACGACTTCTGTTCTATCGATTGTGAACACACAGTGAAACTTATTTCGTGTTGTCTGCGGCTTGTTTGTTACAACTGAGAGATCTGTTCCTAATAAACAGTTAATCAGTGAACTTTTTCCCACGTTTGGTGCTCCTAATACAGCAACCATAATGGATTTGTTATGCGGGTGTTGGTCTTCAATTAACATTTTCTCGTCTCCTATCTTTGTTAATAGATTTTTTGTTCTAAAATACGTTTAGCTAATTCTTTTTCTGTTTTCTTTTTTGAGAGACCGAACATGTCTGCGATCATTGTCTCTCCGACCCAAATTTCAACGGTAAATCCGCCGTCGTGCTCACGTGCCTTATAGACGGGAAAATGGCCCGTCTTGGCCACACACAACTCTTGCAGAGTTGATTTGGAATCAAACTCATCAATCACCTTGTCGCTGTAAAAATCTTTTTTAGTTTTTGATTCGTATCGCTTAATGATGTTGTTGAAAATTTCTTTTAATAATTCTGTGTCGCGATTTGAATCGATATAAATAGCGGCAAGAAGTGATTCAAAGGCATCCGCAAGAATTGAATCTTTCAGATGTCCGTTTGACTTGAACTCTCCTTTTCCTAAAAAGAGATTATTTTCGAGATTAAGTGAGAGAGCTATTTTCGCCAACTCACTTTCATTTACCAATGAGCCGCGTAGTTTGGATAAGTCTCCTTCATTTTTTTCCGGGTATTTTACGTAGAGAACTTCGGCCACCATCATAT
>CAMLRB010000241.1 GCA_946482295.1 uncultured Bacteriovorax sp.
ACTTATCGTTGGAATGCTCTTTCAATTCAACCGTTCGTAGGTGTCCATAAGCGTTCTGGATACAGTATGGGGGATGGTGTTTACGGTGGTACGGCCCTTGGTGCTTTCGTTTGGGGGGACCGTCTAGGACTTCAACTTCGTGCTATGGCCGATAAACAATATCTCACGATTTCTCCAAGACTTAAGCTATGGTTAATGCAGCTAGAATACTCGCTGAAGAACCCAATGAAGAGCACAGATGGAGACGTAAAACTCTCAGCGATTCACAGTTTAGACTTCCGCCTGTTCTTTTAAAAAATGCCTTAAAGACTTCATAAGAAAGGAGTGGTAAACTAAGATTATATTCTAGTTTACCACTTTTTTTTATGAGATGACGTTCATGAGTTTCGACAAAATTTTTTCTACACCAGGCCTCCACTCTTTTTTAAAAGAGCATGAGCTAACAAAACCAACAAATATTCAAGCTAAAGTCATTCCTGATTTTATGAATGGAAAATCGGTGAATGTTATCGCTAAAACAGGTTCTGGAAAAACATATTGTTTTGCCCTTCCGGTTTCAGAGATGTTGAAGCTAGCTGAAGAAAACGAAAGTAAAAGCAAAGATCCAAAGGCGAATTTAGGTAAACCTAAGGCCGTCATCCTAGCACCAACACGTGAACTTGCTCTTCAATTGCAAAAAATTTTCAAGTCAATCTCTCACCACGTGAAACTTCGTGTGCGTATGTTAGCAGGCGGAGACGCGGCTAAAAACAACCATCTTCTTTCTCGCGACAATATCGATGTTCTTATCGCAAGCCCTGGAAGATTAAGTAATGCACTTAAACGCAAAGAACTCAATCTTAAAGAAACGAAATATCTGATCATGGATGAAGCGGATCAGCTCCTGGAAATGGGGTTTAGAAAAGATTTAGAAAACATCTACACTTCATGTGACGATTCACTCGTTCACGTTGGTCTTTTCAGTGCTACTCATTCAACTTCCCTGGATGAATTCTGCCGCACAATTTTTTCAGAGATTGATTTTGCTTCATATGATTCAGAAGAAAAAAACAAACTGACTCAAACTGTTCGTACATTCAATATCTACGTTAAAGACAATGAAAAATTAAAAATGACTGAAGCGTTCATCAAAAATGAAGCTAAAGGCCGCGGACTCATTTTTGTTAATAAGCACGATACAGTTGATAAACTACTCCCAGAACTTCAGGCAAAATTTTCGAAAATTAAATTTCATGCTCTTCATGGCGAGATGGAAGCAAAAGCACGTAAAAAGGCCTATGACCAATTCTTAAAAGAGGGCGGAGTGCTTATCACAACTGATATCACGGCACGCGGAATGGATATCGAAGATCTAATGTGGGTTATGAACTTCGACCTTCCATTCGAAGCTGTTTATTACATTCACCGTTGCGGTCGCGTGGGAAGAAATCAAAAAGAAGGTTTTGTTTATAACCTTGTAACACCTAAAGACATCAACATTGTCGTACGAATTAATGAAGCGATTAAAAATCAAACGGCATTGAAACTGACATCTTTTGACGAGAAAAAATTCGCAGCGATCAAAGCGAAAGAAAAACCAGTAGAAAAGAAAATCGACAAAAAGAAAAAGCAGCTTGAAACGCTTAAGAAAAAAGTTTACACAAAAACAAAACCTCAAGAGAAAAAACACTTGAAAGTGGTGAAATCAACTTCCACACCTCGATATAAGAGAAATGCTCCAAAATCTGGTGCAACTAGAACAAATGCAAAAAGAGGCGCACCAAAAGGCACAACAAGAGGCAAGTCAAGATGATTAAAGTTCTCATCAGTTTCGTTTTGCTTCTGACTCTTAGTTGTTCTAAGAAACAAGAGGAAGCAGGATTAAAATATACTGATGAAGAATTTACGCATTTGTTAGCGGAGTCGGGGGCAGAACTCGATAAAACGGCCCCTCCCATTAACTTTGCCGACTATGTTCCCGGAGTGAATAAAGTCTCGGCAAAAGGCCTTGCTTATCAAAAATTACAATTTTTTGCTTTGGAATTTGAATCTGAAGCACTCGCAAAAGCTGAAGCGCTGAGATTGAATCAATACTATTCTCGCAATTGGCTTTTTGACCGCGTTGAAGGCGAGCCCCTTTTAGAAGATTTGGTAATTTTAAAATTTCATGCGATCAATCCTAAGCGAATAGTTCAAAGAAAGCCGATTCATATTCCGAAAAAGGCATCAGCTCATGAAGGAGCGACTGCTCCAGCTGGACATTAATTTTTTATTGAAACATTTGAGGATGTGCTTTAAATCGCATCTCGAAAAATTCGATTTTCTTTTTCCATTCTGCAATCAGTATTTTCATTTGCTCTGAATCTTCAGTAGTTGCTTCTTTGTCATATTCTTTTTGAAGGTCATCAAGCGTTTGATGAAAAAGCATAATCCAACGTCCAAGTTCACCACGATTAAGTCTTAATTGAAGATGCGTAAAGAGTAGTTGAAATCCACGATCGAGAGGTTTGGTGATTGAACCTGTTAATTGCATTTCCCAAAATCCTACCAAACGATCGAGATGATGCTCCAAAACGACCGGGTCTCTGAATTTTTCAAAATGATAGCCAATGAGAACATCACCAATGACTTTTTTGTAGAAAGACTCGACCACAATGTAGATTAAATCGCGCATAAGTGCCTAGTATCACAGAAAAATTAATAACACACTAAAAAAGTAAACTTTAAAAAAGAATGTCCGATAGGCTTGGTATGAAATCAAAACTGATCTTATTGGCCATGCTTTTGTTGCCGACTGTTGGTCGATCTCAAGAGACAATCGTTCAAACGCTTTCTGAAGGCGCTTGTTGGTTTGAGCAGTCCGAATCACTGAAGCTCGTAAGTTTCAATGAGCATGAGGCGATTACGCTTCCTAGAGAAGGATTGGAAGAAGGTCTGATGGGCATGATTGAAAAATCGCGTAAAGAAAGCGTTGATCTCTATCTCCACTGTGGAGGTCAGGGGTTATCGATCGTTGCAAAATCCTCCGACACATGTGCCTGGTTCAAGCTCGAAAAAGGACAATTTGATATTCGTTCTGTCGGGGGACTTGAGCCCCAGGAAAAATCGCAAACACTTTGCGATGGTTATAAACTCGGAGAGCTTATTGTTGGAGTTCATGCCGAGACAGAAAATCTTTTCACGGGACTTCAGGCCTACATAAAAAAACACACTCGCGTGAGCGGGAAGGTTTTCAAAGTGGAACTCAATGAAAATTTTCGGGGCAAAGAAGCTGAACTGATAAAAGAACTGAAAGCTAAAGATAAAAACATTCGTTACGTTGAACTCAATCAATACCAGCATTCGGTGGGCGAATACACCCAGCTCAAATAAAAAAAGGCCTCATCTTGAGGCCTTTTTTATTTGAAGGTAATTAATTTTTAATTAGCGGTTAGTTTCGTGAAGAGCACGGCCTAATGACTTAGAACGTTTCTCAAACACATTGTTGTTTTCTGCTTGCTCAGCTTCTTCTTTGCAAATGATACAAAGTTCTGCTGTTAAGCGGGCATTTAAACGCTCAAATCCGATTTCTCCATCGCATTCTTCACAAAGACCGTAAGTTCCGCGAACGATGGCCTCAAGAGACTTGTTTACCTTCTTAAGGAAGAAGTTTTCACGATTGATAAAACGGATATCGTGTGAAGTTTGTGTGTTTACACTCGCTTCATCTAGAGGATCAGAGAGTTCATTTTTATCGAGCTGATATTTTTCTTGTTCGAGTTTTTTATTGGATATACGTTCTTTCTCTGCAAGCAATTTATCTTTTAAGATAGCGATTTGTTTGTCACTTAGGTAAGCATTCTCTCTCTTCATTCTTACTCCTTAAACGGCAAGCGCAACATTATTCCTATGATGTTTGTGAAAATCACATTACAGATAGCAGAGCGTCCTAGTAAATTATTAAAATCTAACAAAGCTTAACATTGCTGAAAGACGAAATGAGAAAATTTGTTTTAGAGCTTTGTGAACGAGGCTTCGCAGAACGGGCAAAAGTGCCAGAATTGCAGATCGAGTTCGTGTTTGCATGATGCACAAGTAATGATGTGTTCGAGATCAACGAAATCTTCTCCACCCATAAATAATTCTTTCCGCATTGCTCGAATTGTTGTTGGGTGTGCTCGAAATTTGTTTGGGATCAGTGGATCAGGAATGAATTTGGCAGGAGCAATTGATTTGTCCGGAATAATATTTACGTGATGAGTTTCGTGATAATCGTTTTCAAAAAGCGGGAGATTGGCAGCGTTCGAATACGTCTGCAGTTTTTTATACTGCGAATGCGGATCATGTTTTCCATTCAAATATTTTCTTACTTCATCATCTTTGCTCAAAGTTTTATCCTCTTCCATTCGCGTTCCAGATAATCAATGATCTGAGAACTCGCTTTCTGATGTTTGTTGAGAAGTGACAGGAGACCTGGCCTTGCTTTCATGACTTCTTGTTTTAAACGAATGCTCATGGGCCCAAGTGTTTCAATCGTTCGAAGTGTCCACTCTTTTACTTCAGGATTTTTTTCCTCCAAAAGTTTTTTGAGGGCCTCAAAATACTCAAAGGAAATCATCTCACCGGTTTTAAAACTATGTTCAATGACATGTTTTCTAGATGCGGCCAGGGCATAGATGAGAAGTTCTGAATTCTTAATTTCTTTTAGTGTTCTAAAAAAAAGTTGGTTGAATTCATTTGTGGTTTGATGAGTGTGATCAAGCAACAAGAAAATATGTTTGAAACTTTCACTGTTTTTACTCGCCAGAGCTTCTTCCCAAACCTGCTTAATTTGGGCGCGAAGTTCCGGTGTTAGCATCAAGCGCGGGCGTTGATCGTTCTTTAGTTTTTCGATTGTCTCAGCATAGAGCTCAGCTATTGTTTTCATAGGTCTATTTTAGCATCAATCCGGGTATTTTTTACATGATTTAATTGCGC
>CAMLRB010000242.1 GCA_946482295.1 uncultured Bacteriovorax sp.
AATACTTTATACGCAAAAAAGCCCTATCGAAATGATAAGGCTTTATTAAAGATTTAAAAATTTTAATAAACTCCAATAATATGAGATTCCTGAGCTACAAATTTTTCTTTTCCATCAATTACTACTAAGTCTGATAATAAGAAACTTAATTGTCTTGCTGTTACAAGTACTTCATCTCCTGGTTTGCAGAACTTCACATCTTCTCCAACAGCGTGGACCTTTAACCTTCCCCACTTTTTAACAAGTTCAGCTTCTTGCAAAGCAATATCTTTTTCACTTAATTCAATACTTCCTTTTTTTACTTCTGGCTTATCCAGAATTACTAATTTTCCTTGATACTTTTTCATATTTATTTATTTAAGTTCTTTAGGGGCGAGCATTTCTACACTTATTTTTTTATCTGAAGTATACCCAACTAATCTAAAATCGCTTGGAGCGTAGTTTTCAAAAATTAAATTAATATCCCTTTTATATTCTGGATGATAATCTCTACGAATTTCAAGCTCACAATTAGGATGTAAATTTGGATCTCTACTTAATAATTCTTTAGCTGCTTCATATTGATTGTCATAAAAATGTACACATTTTAAAGTTCCTTCAATTGCCAGAGCTTTGTAACCTGTAATCTCTTCCAGAATTTTAGCAAGCAATCCGTAAGAAGCAATATTGAAAGGAAGACCAAGAAAAACATCTACGGATCTTTGATTCCAATGAAGTTCAAATCCAAATTCAGGAACACCTAGTTTTCTAAGCTCAGATACTGGCATTTTATCTGAAACATTAATACCCATTTCATCTTTAGCGATATCAATCATTTGCTGATGACTTAAGGGAACACCGATTATCTGAAATTCAGAATGACAGGGTGGTAATGCAGTTTCATCTGTTTCTGAAGGATTCCAGGCATTTACTTTAAGTCTGCTAGACATAATATCTTTTTTCATTCCTTCAATAAGTTCAGCAATTTGATCGGTTTTGCCGTTAAAATTCCTCCATTGAACTGAATAATTCTGACCTACAGAACCTTTACCAATCATTTCAAATTCTTCAAAAGTAAGCATACGGTAAGTACCATCTCCATTATCTACCAACCCTTCAACACCAGGATTATTATGAGAATGATGTTTTACATACCAATTATAGGCATCCTTATTCCAAATTTTAACACCATGTTCATTTAAATATTTGACATTGTTATCTCCCCTTAGAAACCATATGAGTTCTGCTACAATTCCTTTCCAATATAATTCTTTATTTGTTAATGCTGGAAAACCATCCTTAAAATCATGCTTAAAAGTGTAAGAAGGTATTTGAAGTCTTTTAACCCCCCTATTCTTATTTTCATACTCTCTACCTTCGTCAAAGATTTTCCTACAAATCTCTTGAAAACTTACATCTATTTTTGCCATACTACCAATTTACTTTTTTCATTTTCTTTGAATAATGTCGGAAATTATAAAATTGTCCATAATCATGACAAACAAATTGATTTCCGATCCATCCAAAATTATCTGATTTAACATCCCATAGAAACTCTGGGATCATTTCAGGTCTCTTTTTACCAGGCTTCTCTTCTGTTTTTCTCATTACAAGAAGTCTTCCATTTGGTGAACACCATAATACAGGCGCAAACCACTTTTTTACCCATTCTAGGTTTCCACAAAGACCATGAATTTCATTCCACATCATTTGTTCAACCATGTTATTATTATTCGTAGATAAAGGTTCTACTTTAATTACATATCTTGGATCTAAATTATATTCAAAAACACTACGAGATATTCCAGAGCCAATATATTTACCGCAAAGAGAAACAACCAGATCGTTTGCTACTGCTCCGAGTTGTAAAATATTTGATATTCTTTCTATATCATTTAATTCTTGCTCAAGTTTAACCCCTCCAACGCACTCATGTTTAAATAAGCCTGTATTAGCCATTTTATGAATTTTTAAATTTGTAAAATTTACCAAGAATATTACTATTTAAATATTTATCTGATTCTAAAACACCAAATAAAAATTGATATTTACATTCTAAATAAGTAAGCTCTTGTTTACTGTAGGCGAAGGTGAGGATTTCCCTTTTTACTTCTCCCCCATTTTTTTTATGTTGTTTAATAATCTCATTACTACTAAAATAATTCTGATAATTAAATTTTCTTACTCTCTTATATGTTTTTAAACGTTTGTCTGTTGGAAGTTCTTTTTTATTGAGTTTTGTTTTTACATCAGAAAAAAAGTTTTTCTTACCGATATACAACAAAGTTTCAGTACCATCTTGGTCAGGTATAGACATTTGATAAATAAATCCTATTGCATTCTCAGGAATCATTTCCTGGGTAAACTCTTTATCGTTGAATAGCCACATATTATTTATGTTTTGTATTGGTTTTGACTGCAGGAACTTTCAAACTTTTAGAATTTACCTTACCTCTATGCTCAATACGTTCAAAATTCTTCTGGATTGAATGAATGTATCCCACTACTTCTGTATTAGTATGAACATAAAATTCTGGTGTTATCTGATCCGTTCCAATACCAATACAAAAACTTATACTTGACAATCTTAGCTTAACCCCTCTTTCAATAATTTCTAATATGTTCATCTTTTTTCTTTTTATACTTAATTATTGTTTGAATAATTTTAACAATTCCATCCATTAACATATTGAAAATAGCTAGAAAAAAAATCCCAAGACCAACACTAATCCAAGGACTGTTTTCAATTAACTCATAAAATTCTTTCAGATTATCCATTCTATTTATTTAGTAGTCTTATATCTTTAAAAAGTTTCATTGTGTTTTCATCTATTGTTTTACGCTTCCTTGCAATTAAAGGATTGAACATATAGATAATTCTAACTTGATCGTTAATTACTCCTTTCATTTGATATAAAACCCCAATTTGAATAAGTTTCCGAATAAGTTGAAGAAACATAGCTTTAGATTTATAACCCAAATACTCTTGTAAAGTTTCATTGCTATGAGGAACTGTCTTATTGTAAACAAAGTTATAAGGTGTTTGAAGATCTTCTGCCATCATTGAGATAGAACCAATTTCAGATCTGTTTAAAATACTTCTCAGGTATCTCATAGCATCTGAATCAATAACGCAATAATTATCTGATTCTACTACAACGTATTTTCCATTCTCAGAAAATTTAACTGAATCTATTCCTTCTGATCGAATATCTTCAATTATACTTTCCCCTGTTTCCTTGTTAATGTAAAGAGATAGATCAAAATTTACTCCTTTTTTTGTTTTTTTATTTCCACTTGCCATGGCGCAAACATACTATAAATTTTTACTATTTATAGTATAAATTTGTAAAACTTTTCAACAATTTTGTAATTACAGGTACTATTAATAGTACTTAAAACGCAATATAGGTACTATTAATAGTACCTCATCAAATAGCTGTATCCCTTGCTGCAAGCGGCCCACAGGACAATTTTGAAACACTTCTCCTTATTCTTATTTGGGAACTCATCTTCCTTGACCTTTATAAGCTTTTTTGTAAAGCTTACTTTTTTGATGTTTCGAATGCTTAGTTTTCGAGTGGATGCCTGGACGGTTCTTTTTCGGCTTAATGTACTTCTTCATTATAATTTAACTTTGATTGTTTAAACGTGTTCTCCTATAGGAGAGAGTGATGATTATACGATTTCAAATCTAAACAAAAAGTTTTATTTAAGCAAAGTTAAAAAGAAGAATTTTTGTGCGCTCGGTGGGTTACGATCCCACTCTCCCCAAATTAAAAGTTTGGTGCTTTCCCGATTAAGCTACGAGCGCTTGCTGTAGACTATATCGGAATTGAACCGATGACCTTCACCTTATAAGAGTGCTGCTCTCACCACTGAGCTAATAGTCTGGAATCTGTTTCTTTATTCGATACTTCTTCTTCATAATAATCTATATGTTGGAATAACACAGGATTCGAACCTGTGACCTTTTCCTTGTAAGGGAACTGCTCTGAACCAAACTGAGCTATATTCCAATTTTGTTGGCAAGGGTGGTCTCGAACCACCGACCTCTTCTTCATCAGAGAAGCGTTCTAACCCCTGAACTACATGCCAATTTTGCTGCCTGGGAGAATTACGATATCTCAACCTTTGTCTTAACAGGACACTGCTCTTCCTTTGAGCTACCAGGCATTAGCGGTGTATAAGGGGATCGAACCCTCCTGATATTCTGCGTGACAGGCAGACGGCCACTCCATGCAGCCCCATACACCATTTTTTGAGCTGAATGTAAGACTCGAACTTACAACCTTTCCCTTACAAGGGGATTGCTCTACCAATTGAGCTAATCCAGCGTTGAGCGCACAGTGAGACTCGAACTCACAACTTTCTGCTTGGAAGGCAGACACTCTAACCAATTGAGCTATGCACGCATCTCATAACCACATCTGCAAGGCTTTTACAAACTTCGTCTACGCTAAGTATAGACCGTGGCCTTCAACCACTCCTTACATAACTCCCGGCCCTTAACCCCAGAAGTGTGTTTATTTGTGGAAGTGAAGGGACTTGAACCCTCACCCTCCTGGTTGCAAACCAGTTGCACTGCCAATCGTGCTTCACCCCCAGATAACAAAAAAAGCCCCTGAAAAATCAGAGGCTTTAAAAATCTTTGTAGAAAATTTTACATACAGCCTCCGATTAAGAAAGAATCTCCTTTCTTATTATCAATCGTTGCTATAATGACAAATGTTCTCATTTCTCCTGCTAAAGTAGTACTAATTTTTTAATTAGCAAAATATTTTATAAAAATTTTGTATTCCCACCGGAATTCGAATCCGGACTGTATGGATTTTAAGTCCATTGCCTCTACCGATTGGGCTATGGGAATAATTGAGGACATGGAAGGATTCGAACCCTCAACTTCAACATCCGTAGTGTTG
>CAMLRB010000243.1 GCA_946482295.1 uncultured Bacteriovorax sp.
TTTCGAGTTGAGAGAAACAAAATTGGCCTCTGATCTAAGAACGTCAATTTTTGTTTTCTGGCCAAGATCAAAGCCAAGTTGAGCTTCTTTTTTTCCCGTCTCAGCTTTTTTAAGAGAATTCTCAACGGCCGTTAATTTATATTTAGAAAGAAGGTAATTCAGAAGGTGAGTGCGAAAGCTAATGGGGAATTCTTTTTCTTTCATCGAAAGTTCGAGTTCCGCTTTTTCTGCTTCTGTAATTGTTTTACGTGTTCGACTTAAATTGGCCCAATTGAGAATGGACCATTCGTAATTGATCGACCACGAAGAATCGGCCGTCACTAATCCAAGAGCGCGCAGTTGAGCAGTTCGCTCTTCGAAAAAATCTTTTTCTTTACGGACTCGTAAAGCGGCGTTCGGCAAATGATTGGTAAAACGACTGTAACTCTCGGCAGCCTTTTGTTTGTCGAAAGCTCTAACAGACTTAAGCTCAGGTGAGCGCTCGATGGCCATCTTTTCGAGTTCAGAAATTTTGGCAATGGTTGGACTAATATCAGAGGCCATACCATTTGTGATAACAGTAGTAAGTAAAAGAAAAATGCAGGCAAATACAAGATTACTCATGACTCTTTCTCATGGCTGTACATTTTCAGTGAAGATGACTATTAATACACCTGATAAGGCCTGATCACAAGAAGATCGCTACTAAAGGATGAAGCATGAAAAGATTACTTGAAACAGTCATAGCAGAAACGAATATTCCCCTAGCTTTTGGTGGTGCGGCCATAAGTGGAGAAGGTGGAGGTTATGGTTTCGGAGATGTATCTGAAAATGAGGCCATCCACCTGCTTCAGCTCGCTTATGACAAAGGCCTAAGGATTTTCGATACGGCCCCGATTTATGGTTTTGGGCTATCAGAAATCCGCATAGGAAAGGCGTTTAAAAAGATGCGTGAGAAAGTCTTTATTGTTTCGAAATCCGGTGTCACTTGGCACGAAAATAAAAGAGTCGATATGAACAATGATCCGGCCATAGCTCAGAGGATGCTGGAACAAACCTTAAGAGACTTAGAGAGCGATTACGTTGATCTTTACATGGTTCATTGGCCAGACAAACGTGTGGACATTCGTCGAACGTTGGAAGTGTACGCGAAAGCGAAGGCCCAGGGAAAAATTAAACATATTGGTCTTTGTAATACGAATGTTGAGGATTTGGAGAAGGCACGCGAAATTGAAAAGATAGAAGTGGTTCAATCTGAATTCAATTTTTTCCAAACTCGTGCGCGCGATGAAATTTTCCCTTATCTCGCTAAAAACAATATCAGTTTTATGAGCTGGGGAACTTTAGATAAAGGGATTCTCACTGGCCGTGTTGATGAAAACCGCAAATACGATAAAAGTGATTGCCGCTCGTGGGCCCCGTGGTGGAAAAACTCTGAAAATGCTCCCAAATTAAATGTCATGAAGGAACTTTGGCCGCGTTTAGATAAAGCGGGACACACTGGTTTGGAGCTCGCTCTCGGTTACAATTTACAGCAACCAGAACTTGATGTGGCCATCTGTGGTGCCCGCAATATTGAGCAGTTGGAAGGACTGTTCAAGGCCTTAGACAACTTGCCCAAAAAAGATTTCATGGCCCTTCTCGAGGATCTTGCAAAAGCATCTCTTTAATGGTTGAAGTGGGCAAAAGAACTTTTGGAAACTCAGGGAGAGACTTATGAAAAAGATCCTTCTGACATGCGCATTTTTCGCAGCATTGTCTTCATCTGCATTCGCATTCGTTCCTCAAACAAATTTTTACGTGAACCGTGAAGTAGCGATCGCTCGCGTTTGGAACACAAGCTGGCAACCAATCGCTTGTTACGGACAAGCTTTCGGTAGAACTTGGAACGGCGTTGTTCTTAATGCTTGGGTTAACGGAGTTGTTATTTATCCTCAAACTTCCGTTGATGTTTACGTTCACTCAAACTTCTACGATCCATTCGTACAAGCATGGGCGAACATTGACTGCCAATACGTTTGGTAATTAAAGCTTCTCATGATCTTTTACCATCCCGATTGTGATCTCAAATTTAGTGAATATGGAATTGAGATCCCAATCGTGGATGATCGTGCTTATAAAGTTTTTCATTCTCTTAAGGCCCTTGATCCCAATCTCACATATACTGAATTAAAAGATGTAGAACTCGTCAAACGAGCTGATCTTGAACGCGTTCATGATCCCATGTTCATCTCACGACTCTTTAGCACTGAATCTGAATTAAAAAATGAAGTCATGAAATGCTACGAACTCATCAATGAACATGGAGAGTTTGAACGCTACAACCCTAAGAAACAAAAAAAATCTTTTGAAGATTTACTCGACTGTGTGTTGTTGCAAACATCCATGACTTTAACGTCTACGAAGGCCGCACTTAAAAATGGTTTCAGCTATTATCTCGGCGGAGGCATGCACCACGCGATGAGAAATGAAGGACGAGGTTTTTGTCTTATTAACGACGTTGTGATCACGCTCAAAAAAATGGAAGCAGAAGGATTGATCCAAAAAGCATGGATCGTTGACGTCGATGTTCACAAAGGCGACGGTGCTGCTGAAATGCTAAAGAATGATAAAAACATCAAAACACTTTCCATTCATATGAAAGAGGGATGGCCCCTCAATTCAGGTTCTGTTCGTGATCCATGGTTTATTCCTTGTTCAGTCGATATCGGAATTGATGTCGGTGAAGAAGATCAATATCTCGCTCGTCTTGATGAAGGCCTCAAGGAAATGGAAGAGCGCTTTGGTAAACCGGATATAGTTTTAGTCGTGAATGGTGCTGATCCGTACGAACATGATGAACTTCAAAGCTCGACATTCATCAATCTCACACTTGAGCAGATGTTCGAACGGGATATAATGATTTTTGATTTCTTTCAATCACGAAATATTCCCCAATCCTTTGTCATGGCCGGTGGCTATGGACAAAGGTCTTGGGAAGTTTATTTTCAATTTTTAAAATATGCTTTAAAGCTCGTGAGGTAACGTTCTTCTGTGGGGACGGAAGTAGGTACGAGGCGAATACTCAATCAGATCTGAAATTTTCGCCATATAGATACAAGCATACTTTTCTACCTGATCGGCAAAACGAGATTCTTCAAGACCCGCACGCATCATCTCACCCCAGTATGGATTGAAATGTTTACGGTGTTGTTCAAGAAGCTCTGATATTGTCGCGTTTACCTTATCAATCTCAGCAAATAATGTTGCGAGTTCTTCTTTTGAAACGTCTTCATGAAATTCGTTTTTGCGAAGATCGAGTTCATTCAATTTTGTCTCAAGCGTTTCTTTTACAAGCATTTGTTTGTCGATTTCCACTTGAATCGGAGCAGACTTTTTAATCGCAATAATTTCATCGTGTAAAGGCTCTAGTACGAGTGCTGTTCGCCAATAAAAAGTTTTCTTAATACTCACAACATCACCATAAATGTGATCGCCGAGATAAAGTATTTCGTCACCTTCAAGACCTAAATCTTTTTGCAGTTTTCCTGCCCATCCACCTTGGTAAACACCTTTTGAGATTTTTCCTTCAGCATTTGTCATCATTCCAGTTGTTGGATCAATAGCAAGAAATGGCGACTTAATCGTGAAGAAGCGAGGTTTACTCGCCAACGTTACAGTGATCTCGAAAAGCTCAGACCAATGTTTGTGCTCTTTTAGGAAAGGATTGATTGTGTAATCCAGAAGCAGTTTTGTGTAGTTGTAATCACTGTTCGTAATGACCAATAATTTTTTTCCATAACGCTTGTAACGTTCAAGCAACGTCACTACTTCTGGATCTTGAATAATGTATTGAGCGATATTGGCACGAACATGATTTTTCAATGTTCCATCTGAGTGACACATGTCCAATGCTTCCTTGATTTCGATTGCGAGCGTATCGTAATCAGGTAGCGCCATTCCTCTTTCTTTCAAGTCGACCAGTTGAGAGTAAAGAACACCGTTTGAAACCGCAAAGTTCGTATCCAAACTTTGGATGTGCGGATCACCGAGATCAATAACTCCATTTCCATAAATGCGTTGTTGCTCTTTGAAATCGAGCGGAGAAAGGCCATGGAACGACGACTTCACTTTTCCAAAACGTGAAACCTTCAACAGATTTCCTTTGGACTTGTCGATCACCAGACCCTGGATCACGCGATTGAATTCAAACTCCAGACTCAAAATTTCGCTAGGGTAACCCTTATCATTCACCAATTTTTTAAGTGTTTCTTGGTGAGTATATTTTTCGAAAGCCTCTGAATTGTAGCGGACAATGGTGTAATCCATGTCGAATCCAATCGCTTTGATCTTTTTCATATTTAGCGTGCGATTGATATAAATTCCCATCGATACCTCGTGTTATTTTTGTAAAAGGGGGAAGCAGAATATGGTAACAGGGGGGTAAAGAGCAAGTCAATTTTAAGATTGTTAGACTTTCAATGGATTTGCAGTTGAAAAAGTATATCTGAATCTTTAAGCTAGTATCTTCTCAGGTGAGGGCTCATAGCTCAGTTGGTAGAGCGCAACGCTGGCAGTGTTGAGGTCTGCGGTTCGATCCCGCATGGGTCCACCATCATATTTTCTAACCTTTTTACCTCATCGAACCAAATTAAATTAAGTAGTTCCGTAGTTCGATGAGAATCAGTGGTATCAATTTTTATTAATTAAAATTATTATACGAATATTTATATTTTATTCTACAGCTTCATTGATTGGGTATTGAGAGGAACTAGTTATGTATAATTTATTAGTCCATGGAAACAGCAATAATTGGGATGGCGATCCAGCGGAATTAGAGATTAATAGAATAGGCGAACACACAGAAGACAGCATTAAAAAACAGTTCTTACCTTTTACTTCAGCAAGTATTAAAAAATTAATTACTCTT
>CAMLRB010000244.1 GCA_946482295.1 uncultured Bacteriovorax sp.
TGAAAAGTTCATCAACTGTTTGCGGACGAAAAGCATTGCGTACATCAGGTCGGTTGATTGCGATACGAACCGTCCCTTGATCAACAGCGCGGTGATAAGTGATATCCTGGAAGTTGAAGCCTTCAACTTCAGTCCATAGTTTTGGATTAAAAATATCTGAAACTTTTGCGGTCATTTCGGGCTCCTAAAAGGAATAGCTAATTTATAAATCTTGGGTTCCGAGTTTATTCTTAGAGTGATAATCCACGGATATTTCTTTGACAAGTTTTCTCAACACTCATTTGGACATTTTAGCTTAAAACTGAATGAGTTTAATTATTCCAGATTCGTTTGGGATCTTTCTTATCAACTGGCCATGCTTTGTAAGAGTGGTGCCCAAGCACACTGCTCATTAGATTGTGCAGGACGATTTTAAGATCGTCTTTACTCCAGAAGTCCTCAGCGAATTCACTATTAGTTTGCATGGCCAAGTGAGTGGATAGAGCATAAACCAAACCACTCATGGGAGGAATGAGCAGTCCCATTGTATTGAGTACGCCTTGGAGACGAGAGAGAACTTCTTTTCCGCCAACTGAATGCATAGTGATGACTACAGCACAAGGTTTTGCAAAAAGCACATCCGTCGCTTCGAAGTCAGTAATAGTCTCTAAGAATTTTTGCATA
The DNA here is from genome assembly GCA_946482295.1 of uncultured Bacteriovorax sp. The sequence continues at coordinate 664 of CAMLRB010000244.1, forward strand.
GGACTTCCCCAGCTATCCCAGTAAGTTCCACTGGAAAAAATAAATCCATCTGCATTGCTTAGTATTTTTTTAAGCTCCTCTTGTTCATTGGCGACAGATGATTCAAAAAAAGGAGCGAGATGGAGAACTTCACTTACCATCTTGTGTGAAGCTAAGATTTTTTGGCATTCATCAATCATAACATTTGTATTTCCAGATTGATTGCCCAGGCTTCCATTGATAATCACAATTTTTTTCATAAACGTTTTCCTTGTTCGAAAAATTCGCGTAAGACCGTTTCATCATTCGCTGTAAAGCCAGGAGTATTCAAACGCTCAGAAGCCTGAAGACAAAGTTCAGGCATTTGCCACCATTCTAAAACGTTCGCAAAAAGTGTTTCGTCATATTTAACAATTGCCGACTTTAAGCATTTAAAGAGGTGAATGACATAGGCATTCATATCACTTGCAACATATTCAAATTCTCTTTTGAATTGTACATTGTTTTTCATAGCGAGCTTGAGTTCGTTTTTTTCGTAGATACTTTCTACTTTTTCATAAAATCCCAATTGTCCGTCGATGATTTCCCGATGTTGAAAAAAATGATCTGCATGCATGAGATCGTGGAGAACAAAACTTAAAGGGTCACGCGCTGATAAAACGAGTTCACCTAATTGATCTGGATTAACTGTAATCGTCAGGCAGCGAGCTTTTTGAACTTGAAGCTTTAACAATTCTCGTGGAGTCGGGATGTGTGTGAGAAGGCGAATATCCCATTCACCATTCATCCACGCAATCATCGTGCGATTGATTGACTCTGGAATACCTTTCAGATTGAAATTTAAAAAGAGTTGTTCGAATGAAACATCTTTTAATTTTTCTAACTCCCAAGTGTTTAGTTGAAATGAAGAGGGAATGGAGTCTAGAACGAGTCTCGTATTTAATTTCGAAATCACCTGTGATTTTTTTTGCAGCCAATTGCGCTCGTGTCGCACTCGAAGAAAAAGCAGAATATAGAGGGCGCATAATTCAAAAGGTGGGAGGTTCAAGGCCATAAGAGAGTGGACATTCTCCTGGAGAAAGGGAAGTTTTGCTTTCAGATCCTCTGGGGAAAGAAGCACTTTCTTGTAAGAACCATTCCTGTTTTTCATGACTTAGCACGGTCTCTAGGGGAATTAAGTTTAAGCCTAGCAATTCGCTCAAGATTATCGAGCGCTTACCGATTAGTCCACTAGGAAAGGGCGAGATATATGAAAAACCTACATTACAAAAATAACGTTTTAGAGTTGTCGCTCCTACTCAATGAACTCCAGCGCCCGATTCAGATTCTTGATTCCATAAAGTGGGATGAGAGTGTCGAAGATTTTATTATAAAAAATAATTTTAAAGAGCTCCCACCAATTGATTATCAGAAGCGCCCACTCAAATACGATGCTCAAAAAAAATTGCAGGAGTTTAAAGAACTTCGTCTCAAAATAGAGCGTGAATTAGGCAAATCAGATCCAATTGCACAAATCATGATTCGCAACTGTTTGCAGTACGAAGATGTTGTGAATATGTTGTTGGTGCGCGGTCGTCCTGAATTCTATGATTACTCTCGTAAGCTTTATGGCTCACCCAATGAAACAATGGGAGATGGAAAAGCAAAACTTTCAGATATGGCCCATCTCATGAGTTCTTTACTCAACGGTCTGGATGAGAATATGTTGGGAGAAAAGTTTGAACGCAACCTCACATCACAAGAAGTTGTAGATCAACTTGCCATTCGCTTAGGAAATTATTTTCAAGGCGAAAAAATTAAAATCAAACTCTCTGATGGAATCGTTTCAGACGCCTCGGCCGGATCAGATTATATCAAAATTAAAAATGGTCTAAAATTTTCTCAAAAAGATTTGGATATTTTTGAAGTTCATGAGGGGTGGGTTCATTTAGGAACAACTTTAAATGGTATTCATCAACCATTTGCAAAATGGCTTGCCAAGGGACCTCCTTGTTCTACTGTAACCCAAGAAGGATTGGCCGTTACAATGGAGCTTTTTAACTTTGCGATGTTTCCCCGAAGGGCGAAACGATTGAATGATCGTCTCTTCGCTGCTCACATGGTAGAAGAGGGGGCGGATCTTTTAGAAGTGATTGAATTCTTCAGGAATAAAGGACAAGAAGAAAGACAGGCCATCAAAAATGCTGGTCGGGTTTTTAGAGGGGCACCACTAACCGGGGGATCACCTTTCACTAAAGACATTGCTTACCTAAAAGGCTTTGTGATGATTTATAATTTCATGCGTACGGCGATTAAAGAAAAACATACAGAGCTCATTCCATTTTTATTCGCAGGCAAGGCCACACTGGAAGATTTGCCTGTGCTTTATCAGTATCATCAAGAAGGGCTTATCGCCCTCCCTAAATATTTACCGCCACAAATTAAAGACATGAATGGTCTTGCCATTTGGATGGCCTTCTCGAACTTCCTCAACACAATGAAGATAGAAGACGTTCTGAAAACTTCGGCCGATAATGTGACGAACACTAAAATTAAAATTAGTGCTTAAGCTGGAATATCAGTTTCAGTAATTCCAGGACAATTTTTAAAACGCTCGAGAAAGCTTAACATCTCTGGATGTGGCACTAGCGTAATAATGTCTCTGAATTGTCCCCAATACAGAAAACTAAAGAGGCTCATCGTCAGAAAGTTCCAATCTTTTTCTGGTGTAAGTGTTTTTACCCATGGAGTAAGGTGATTTAATATAAGAGGGATGCGCTCTTTTTGTCTTTCAACGTAAGTATTGCCGCCATTGATAATGTCGAGACCACCTCTACGAAGTGAAAATAAATTTACTCCCGAATCCATTGCTGCATCGATTGCTGAAAGAATGTTTTCTTCTTCGATTGTAAATTTTTTCCACTGATTCTTTTCTGCGAGATAATTATAGATGACTCGAGAATCATAAATGGTTTTGTCGTTATCAATGAAGATTGGGATCTGGTTAATCGGATTAATTGACTTCAGGTAATCACTATCATTTTTTTCTAAATAGTTGATCGCTTTAAATTCAAATTTCTGTCCATGAAGGAGTAGACGCATTTTACGTACATAGGGGGAAGTGTGTGAGCCAATCAGTGTCTGGGCCATAGTTTTTTCCTCTGTGATTTGTTAGAATGAAAATACTTTCTTCTAAACAATAAATCAATGGTGATTCATGCGCTGTCAGATGTTCCAAGATTCGTATTGCACGTCCTGCGGGCTTCTCGGAATGTCGTATGCAGAAGGAATTGAATTAAAGAAGAAGAAACTCACAACCCTCATTCCTGAAGCCAGCTCATTTATTAGAGAAACAGTTGTTCCCGATAATGTTGAAGGGAGTCGGGGAAAAGTTAAATTAGCTGTTTTTTCTGAAAATGGATTAATTAAATTTGGTTTCACTGAAGCAACAGGCATCTCTAAGGGACTCGAAAATTGTCCGCTCCATTTAAAATCTCTGAATGCTTTATTACCTGAGATAAAATCACTACTCGAAAAATATAAAATTGAACCCTATAACATCGCCACCAAAAAAGGTGAGTTGAAATTTATTATTCTCTCAGAAAGCACAAGCCATAAAGATATTCTTCTTCGTTTTACGTTGCGTTCAAAAGAGTCACTGGATCGCTTAAAAAAACTAGCATTAGAATTTCATGAGAACAATCCACGCATCTGTACAGTCACCGCAAATCTGCAGCCTAAACATCAGGCGATCTTTGAAGGTGAGGAAGAAATTCATCTTTTTGGTAAACCACATATTGAATATAAATATGATGATGTGACTTTATACCTGGGTTCACGAAGTTTTTTTCAAGTCACACCTGAAGTGGCCCAAAAGCTTTACCGGACTGTTGGCGATATTGTTCGCGAAAGAAGAATTGAATCGTTTCTTGATTTGTATTGCGGAGTAGGAGCGTTTGCTTTTTTTGCCGCTCAATCTGCAAAAAATGTTTTAGGAATTGAGCTCTCTGCAGATGCAATTGAGTCGGCCAAGGCCGCCATTTCAGTGAACAGTGTGACCGGTGAAATTAATTTTAAAGCGCTTGACGTCGATACATTCTTAAAGTCCCATCCTGGCGATTTCCAGGCAATCATGACCAATCCACCAAGACGGGGGCTGAATTCAGCAAGTCTTGAAACTCTTCTTCAATCCAAGGCCTCATACCTTTTTTATTCAAGCTGTAATGTGGAAACACTCGCACGCGATCATGAACAAATCAAATCA
>CAMLRB010000245.1 GCA_946482295.1 uncultured Bacteriovorax sp.
GATATCAAAGCTCGTGGAGGAAAGGCCTATGCTTTTCAGGTGAATCTAAGTGAACTTGAATCAATTAAAAAACTAAAAAACGATGTTGTGGCCGCAGGACTTTCAGTCGATATGCTGGTGAATAATGCTGGAGTTGTCTTCGGGGGAGAGTTTGAAAAATTATCTCTTGATAAACATCTTCTGACTTATAAAGTAAATGTCGATGGTCTCGTTGCTATCACTCACTTGTTCTTTGATGATTTGAGAAAAAGTGTTGAGGCCCATATCGTAAATCTTGCCAGTGCATCTGGACTCATTGGACTTCCATATGGATCAACTTATGCTTCATCAAAATGGGCCGTTATTGGTTTTTCCGAGTCGCTTAGACTGGAAATCATTGAACGTGGAATTAAAAACATCAACGTCACAACAGTTTGTCCAAGTTATATCAGCACAGGTATGTTTAATGGAGTAAAGGCACCGTTATTACTTCCATGGTTAAAGCCTGAGACAATTGTTCGTAAGATCATTCGTGGAGTAGAGTGCAACAGTGCTTTCGTCAAAGAACCATTCGTTGTAAAGTATGTCGATCTCTTAAAAGGAATTCTGCCTCTAAAAATCTTTAACATCATTTCTAAAGTCCTCGGTGTTTCTACGAGTATGACTCATTGGAAAGGGAGAGTTTAATGTCATTAAAAGAAATTTTATCTCAAATTAATATTGGCGCTGATTACATTTCACTTCGTGAAGTTCGTCGCAAAACGCTCACAATGGCCGTCCGAAATGAAGTCTTTGAAGGCTTAACATCTTACGAAGATCATGGAGTCATGGTTGAAGTCATGATGAATGGTCAATTCGCTTACAGTGCCACAAATTCAGTTAACCTTGATGCTATTTTATCATGTGCTCTTCAAGCAAAAGAAACGGCACTCGCAGCTGCACCATACGCGCTTACAAAGTTTGACGAAAAAGTTCGTCCAAAGTCGGTAGGAAATTATGCTTCTCCAGCAAAAGTGGGGCTTGAAGGTTTCAATCCAAAAGAATCGACAGATCTTCTCATGAATCTTTCAAATGCAATGAAGATTTCTGATCTGATCATTAATCGTTCTGCTTATCAATACCTTACAGAAATGGAGACAACTTTCGTTTCCAGCAATGGTTCAGATGTAAAACAAAAAATCGTTCGTACGGCCGTCGGTATTAGCGCTGTTGCTTCGAGTGAAAAAGGTCAACAGACGAGAAGTTATGGTGACAATCTCTCTTCTCAGTTTGGGCTTGATCGTCTTGATGCTGAACATTTCTTAAAAGAAGCTAAGCGTGTTGCTAGCGAAGCACTTGAACTTCTCGATGCAGATGAGTGCCCTACTGAAGTTATGGATGTTATTTTAAGTCCTGATCAAATGTATCTGCAGATTCATGAAAGTATCGGTCATCCACTTGAATTGGATCGTATCTTAGGTGATGAAAGAAATTATGCAGGATGGAGTTTTGTTAAGCCGGAACACTTCGGAACATTACAGTATGGTTCAAAACTTATGAACGTGACTTTCGATCCAACTCTTGAAGGACAAAACGCTTCTTATTTCTGCGATGATATCGGAGCTCCAGCGACAAAAGAATTTTTGATCAAGGATGGTCTACTTGTAAGAGGCCTTGGAAGTTTAGAATCGCAAATGAGATTGGGGATTCCAGGTGTCGCTTCTCAACGATCGACGACGTGGAATCGCGCACCGATTGATCGTATGGCCAATGTAAATCTCGAACCAGGAACGTCTTCATTGGAAGACATGATTAAGTCAGTTAAGCGTGGAATTTTTATTCAACAAAATAAATCATGGTCTATTGATGACTATCGAAACAAATTTCAATTTGGTTGTGAATACGCTCAACTTATCGAAGACGGAAAGCTTACTAAAGTTGTGAAGAATCCAAACTATCGCGGAATCACAGCTCCGTTTTGGAATAGTTTGAAGATGGTTGGTGATGAATCAACTTTCAGAGTCGGCGGTCTTTCAAACTGCGGTAAAGGTGAACCTAATCAGGTTATTTTCGTAGGTCATGCCAGCCCGGTATGTCTATTCTCGAATATTGAAGTTTTCGGCGGAGGTAAATAATGAAAGCACTAGAAGCATCTTACTTTGAAATTCTCGCCAAAAAACTATTCAAAGAACTTTCAGCAACGGAAGCGCTTACTCTTTCATTAGCAGGAGAAATCACAACATTTGCTCGTCTTTCAAAAGGCAAAGTTCGTCAAGTGACCGATCTTGAGCAGGCCTACATTGATGCAAAATATTTTAATGGAAATAAAACATTAAGCTTCACAGTTCCTTTTAAAGCGAATGAAGAAGATTTTACGACGATGATGAAACACCTCAACGAGAAACGTCAGTGGATCGCTGTTCTTCCGGAAGATCCATATCTAGTTAAACCAAAATATTACGGAGTCACAAAAGATGAAAAACTGAGTGAACTTCCTCCATCAGCGGTTATGCTTTCTGAAGTTTTAGCTGCTGCGACTGAAGTCGATCTCGCGGGTGTCTTTTCATGCGGTGATGTCGTTCGCGCAACAATTAATTCTGAAGGCCAGTTCCACTGGTTTAAAACAAGAAACTTCTATCTCGATTATTCACTCTATAATGACAAACAAAAGGCAGTTAAAGCACTTTATGCTGGCAGTGAGTGGAATAGCGACGAGCTTCGAAGAAATATTAAAGACACGGCCCATATGTTGTCGCTTATGAATCGCCCAAGCAAAAAAGTTGAGCGTGGTTCTTATCGCGTTTATCTTGCTCCTTCGGCCATCAACGAACTTCTTGGCACACTTTCTTGGGGCGGAGTTTCGATGGGAGCTCATCAACAAGGAACAGGTTCGTTAAAAGATTTATGGCAGAAGAAAAAATCTCTGTCACCAAAGTTCACTTTAAAAGAAGATTTTTCACTTGGTCTTTCTCCACGTTTTAACGACTCAGGAGAAGTCGCACCGGCTGACTTAACTCTCATTGAAAATGGTGAACTCAAAAACTTTTTAATTTCATCTCGTACGGCCAATGAATATAAATTGGAGTCGAACTTTGCTGATGATTACGAAGGCATGAGATCAGCAACGGTTAAAACGGGTGACTTGAAACGAGACGAAATCAAGAAAGCATTAGGCACAGGTCTTTATATTTCTGATCTTCACTACCTCAACTGGTCAGATCGCGAAACGGCCCGAATTACAGGGATGACTCGTTACGCTTGTTTCTGGGTTGAAAACGGAGAGATCATGAGTCCTATCGAAGATCTTCGCTTCGATGAAAGCTACTACAATATTTTTGGAACTGGACTTGAGAGAATTACAGAATTTGCGGATGTTAATCCTGCGACTGGATCTTACTCTCACCGAGATGTTGGTGGAACAAAAACACCAGGAATGCTTATTTCGAATTTTACATTTACGCTTTAATTATTCTGAAGCAACACCAAGGGCGGAAGGAACGCCGCCCTTACTTCTCCCCATGAGCACCAGCACGATCAACGTCAGGACATACGGCAAGATTGAAAGAAGTTGTGAAGACACTTGAATGCCTTCCATTCCACCGATGTAAACAACGAGAGCTTGAGAGAATCCAAAAAAGAGACAGCAAATGGCCGTTAAAACCGGTCTCCAGCGACCGAAGATCATTGCCGCAATCGCAATGAAGCCCTGGCCTGAAATGAGCGTAGGACGGAAATTAGAAACGATAGCGATTGATAAACTCGCGCCACCAAGTCCTGCTAAAAAACCAGAAATCAAAACACAAATATGTTGGGTTCTTTTGACTCGAAGACCGGCCGCTTTGGCCGCTTCAGGATGTTCTCCAATACTGATAAGGCGTAAACCAAAGACTGTTTTACTGAACACAAACCAAATGAGGAAAGTGAGGATGAATGCTATATAGACAGTGGCGTATTGGTTGAAAAGTAGAGGGATTTTTTTATCGAGATCAAGCGGAGCTGTCATGCTAGCGCCTTCAAAAAATTTACGACAGAGAAAAATGGCCGCACCACTTCCGATAAAATTGATGGCAACACCTGAAACAACTTGATTCGCTTTAAAATTAATAGAAGCTAGTCCGTGAAGAAGAGCTAGCATTAATCCTGCAATTCCACCCGCAAGAAAACCATACCACGGGTTATTTGTAGAAATGGCGATCCATGAAGCGACGAAAGCTCCTATCGTCATCATTCCTTCAAGCCCAATATTGATGACACCTGATTTTTCCGACATCACTCCGCCCATCGCTGCAAAAATAAGAGGAGTAGCATACATGAGCGTTGTACTTAAAAGAAAAAGAATCTCACTCACGATTTGGCTCCTTTTTAAAATAAGGAATGAATGAAAGCAAAGTAGGAATTGCGATGAAGAAAATAATTACACCGGTCATGATCCCGATGACTTCTGAGGGAGCTTCAAGTGCTGATTGAATTTTGCTTCCAGCATACTTTAGGGCCCCTAAAAAAAAGGCCGAGAGAACAACTCCCACTGGATGATTGGCCCCGATAAGTGAAACGGCTATACCGTCAAATCCGTAACCTTCAAACGCAGCTAGAAGTGAAACGTTTTTCGAAACTCCCATAACATGTGTGGCACCAGCAAGTCCTGAGATCGCACCCGCTATTGTCATGGAAAGAGTCATCTTCTTTTCAACATTAATTCCTAGTTGTTTACTGGCAAATGGATTGAGTCCCACTGCTTTTAACTTAAAACCAAATGTTGTTTTATTAAGTAGAATCCAAACGATGAGTGCGACTATCAAAGCGATGATAAACCCGGCATTAACCGAAGGGCGCATAAACGACTGCCAAAACTCATGTCGTGAAAGCCACTCAAGTCCAGCGTCGCTG
>CAMLRB010000246.1 GCA_946482295.1 uncultured Bacteriovorax sp.
AAAACGTTTTTACTTCATCAAGATGTCTTTGAACTGAGAATAGTTGCATTCATCAAGTTCAGGTAAATCTTCTAAAGTACTCGTCTTATCGTAAGAAAGCTTTGAAAACATAAATGATTCTACTTCTTTAGGTATACCCAACTTTGGAAGTAGGAATTTGTTCAAAGGTGTGCGGGCCAGTGGAATATAAGTTGTTTTTAAACCTAAACTACGGTTTAAATCCTGAAGAAACTCATTTAATGAAGGCGCATCAGGACTTATTAGATGATAAGTTTTAGTCTTCGTAGAAAATGTGTCCCTACTCACCAAAAGCGCCATTAGCCGAGCGCAATAATCAACTGGTATAAGCGGAATTTTCGTACGAGGGTTAAATGAGAAAGCAAGCATTGGAAGTCGCTTTAAAAGTCCTGCATATTTTTTGGCAGCTTCGATAAAATAATAAGGTCCATCTGTCTTTGGCATTTGATGTCCACGGGTATCGCCAACAATAATTCCTGGGCGGAGTATGCGTGTGACATAACGATCACTCGTTTGTTCACGAACAATAAGTTCGGCCAAATATTTCGTCTCTGAGTAGTAGTCATTGAATCTTGCTCGCTTCGGCAGTTGATCTTCTTCTAAAAAGAATTGATCAGGATCACCAACCGCAATCGTGGAAACATGATAAAAGGCCTTAAGCTTTTTCATGAGACTCATGAAGTGAATGAGGTTTTGAGTACTCACCACATTTTGCATAAAACAATCAGCATATGATGCTTTTAAATCATAAAGGGCCGCTGCATGAAAGACGGCTTCAACTTCTTCAATTGCTTTCGTTCTATCGCCTTCATTTGAAATAATATCTAAAGAAGTGAGATCACCCTGAACAAACTTAATAAGCGAGTTTTCAGGAAACAATTCTTTGCACTTTGATTCACTCTGACGAGAATGAATGTAAAGTTCATGTCCAGCTTTTAACAGCTCTTCAACTAAAGTCTTTCCTAAAAATCCAGTAGCACCAGTAATCAATATTTTCATGCAAGTGTCACTTGAACATCAAGTCCATCAAGAGCGTTTTGATTATGATCTTTTGGCGAGTATACGTTTAAGAAATTAGCATAACATTTAATATGCCAGTTTTTTGCTTCTTCAAAAGTTTCCCCATCACCAAAAAATTTTAATCCCTGCTCTTCTTCCAGCAATTGAATTTGAATATCGCTTGTTTCAAAACTAATGTAATCAGGATCATTTGAAGGAAAATTCCCACTCAGGATTTTAAGAAAACAAGAAATGAGTTCTAAACGGTTTGAGTGTTTAAGTATTGTGACGTTGAAAGTTCCATCCTGATGGTTTGTTGCTGGAGCAACTTCAAATGAACCGCCAACCATAGGTTGATTGTTAATAAGAATTAATGGTGAATAAACCGTATCGTTGAATTCAGTAGAATTCATTCTGAATTTATATGTTTTAAGATCGCGGTTCAGAAGTTTTTTAGCAATAAACATTGAATAAATATTTTTACCCGAAAACTGCATGAACTTCTTAAACTGAGGAAATTGTGCTCTTAAAAGATTAATTTCTTGGGCCACTTCGGCCGCAAAGCCCAGGCCTCCGTTTGTCGCCATAAAACGACCATTGATATTAATAAGATCAATTTTTTTCTTAACATTATTGCGAATTGTTTGAGTAATTTTCTTTACGTTTCCGTCACTTCCCATGGCCCCTGCTAAATCATTAGCAGTACCACCAGGAACAACAAGAAGACCGATATCAGTTCCGGCCAGTTTTTGAATGATTGTATGAACTGTACCGTCACCACCGACAGATAAAATGGCATCAACTGATTTCTCAATATCTTGATCAAGAACTTTATAAAGTTCCTCTAAGTCAGAAGGTGTTTTGTAATCAATCTGGCTTCTAAAAAGAGCTTGATTGATCTCACCTTGCCAATTGTGAGAAGAGTTAGACGCTCTTTGGTTCAGATAGACTGAGATGTTTTGCATAAAAAACCCACCGATAATTTGTAGGTTCATTTTACCCCCAAGCGGGCCTTCGCTGACTGGCCTTGTAAATTTTACAGTTCATGGTTAAAATTATTTACAGTTCATAAATATCTAGGAAGGACCAATGAAAATTCTGTTAGTTACCAGTGAAGTAACCTTCGTCCCCGAAAACTATAATCTTTTTCTTGAGAATTTTTTTAGAGAGACCGCCGGTATCGAAGGCCTGCATATTGAACTGGCAGTGTTTAAAAATAATACACCTATGTTAAGTCTCAAGGCCTTGGCCCTGATGGCGATGGGGGCCCGCCAGGTGGGATATCACCTGATGAGAAATTCATTAAAAGCACGAAATAAAGACCGTGATTTCCTCCGCACTAAATATGGAGTGAAGATAACTGAATTTTTAGGACCGAATGACCCGCTCTTCATCAGCTATGTTAAATCGCACGCCATAGATATCGTCGTAAATGCCCGTACACGCTTCATCTATAAATCAAGAGCGCTCAAGGCCCCTAAGCTTGCCTGTATCAACATTCACCACGGATTACTCCCCGATCATAGAGGAACGATGTGTGATCTCTGGGCCCTTTATGAAGGACGGCCGACTGGTTTTTCAATCCACTTCATGGAAAAAAAAATCGATGCTGGAAAAATCATCCGAGTAAAAGAGACCACTTCTCGTATCAAGGATGTCATCGATCATTACCCTGAAATACTCAAGGCCAGCTCTAAAGTTGAAGGACTAGAACTTGCCGATCTCATTAAAGAAATTAAGCAAACTGGAAAAATCCCGATAGGGAGTGACAACCATACAACACGTGCAACGTACACGAAGAACCCTGATTTTTTCATGATCAGGAGGATGTTACAAAAAGGTATTAGACTATGAAGACGACTATTTGCTTACATCACGGCTCACCTGGATCGGCCCAAGATTTTTTCCATCTCAATCTTCTGTTACCAGATTGTAAAATGGTGGCCTATGATCGAGTTGAAAAAAAGTATGATGATGTAGCAGACAAAGCACTCATTCAATTGGGATATTCGTTTGGTTGTGTGGAGGCCATTAATACGGCCGTCGATAATCCTCACACGAAATATGTTATTCTTATTGCGCCTTTTTTATTTCCACAAAAAAGACCAAGTGCTGTGATGAAATCTCTTCTCAACATAAAACTATTTAAAAATAAACTGCTTCCAAAGCTTGCTAAAAAAAGCATTCATTCAATGCTCGTGACGAGCAGTTATCCTCATCAAGTTCCTGATCACTACAAAAGTGACTCAGCAGCTTATCTCGTACCACAAAGATTAAAACATTCAATTATTGAAAAAGATTTCGCTCACCATGAGATCTTCGCTCAATTTCAAAAACTAGAAGATCGTGGAGTTCAGGTTTATATTATTCTTGGCGAACAAGACATGACTTCATCCAAAGAAGTTCAAATAGATCCGCTCAAGCGATATAAAAATATTCATCTCCAAATTATTCCAAAGGCAGGACATGCACTTCTCTGGACACACACAGATTCATGCGCACGAAAGATAAAAGAAGTATTAAAAGAACATCATAAAGAAAATGCCTCACAACGTTTAGGATACTACCCTGGCGTTGATCAAAGAAACAACGTGGCCAGCTTTTTGTCGGCCCACTTAGAAAATTTTCCTCAGAAAAAGATATTAAGTTGGGTAGATCCGAAAGATGCAGAGAAGCTCAAACACTGGCAAGGTGAAATGGGTCTAGAGCTTAAACATCAATCAGTCACTGTGGCCGAACTCGATCATCTCGTCGGAATTCTAGCTCACGAATTTGCTCAATTAGGAATTGCTTCTGGTGATAGAGTCATTCTCTTTCTTCCTATGTCTCTTTATATGTATGCTTCAATGTTTGCTCTTCAAAAGATGGGGGCAATTCCAACGTTCTTAGATTCTTGGGCCCGTCGAGATCAGATGGGGGTTTCCGCTCAGGTCGCTAATCCAAAAGCGATGATCAGCTCAGACCGAGCATTCGGTTACCTCATTGGTGTCGATGAAATTAAAAATATTGCCTTAAAAATTGTGGCAGGGCCTGTGGCATCCGATATCCCCTATACTGCAAAATTAGAAGAACTGCTTGCAGGTAAAACAAAGGCACCTATCACTGCTGTTGAAAAAGAACATACGGCCTTGATCACATTTACAACGGGTTCATCAGGTACACCAAAAGGGGCGGATCGCTCTCATCGGTTCCTAGCGGCCCAACACTATGCTCTTAATCGCCATCTCCCTTATGAAGCTCGCGACAAAGATCTACCGGTCTTTCCAATATTTTCTCTCAATAACTTAGCTGCAGGAGTGGAAACGATTATTCCTGCAATTGATGTTGGATCGCCAACCCCTCATGACGGTGCTCTTCTTTATTTACAGATGAAGTCAGCGCACGTGACATGTACAACGCTTTCACCTTCACTTTTTAATTCTCTCTCGGCCTTCTGTTTGAAAAATAATCTTAAAGTTGATTTCTTAAAACGCGTTGTTACTGGAGGAGCTCCTATTTCAAAAGACGATGTTCAAAGAATGAGAGATGTAGCACCAAACGCAGAAATTCTTGTTCTCTATGGATCAACTGAAGTTGAACCAATGGCACACATTGAAGCTCATGAGATGTTAAGCGAACAAGCTCCTGCTGATCCAGAAATGGTTGAACCAGGTGTAAACGTTGGTCGT
>CAMLRB010000247.1 GCA_946482295.1 uncultured Bacteriovorax sp.
GCGACAAGTTCAGTTGTCATTACTTCGCGAAAGTTTCCAAAGTGCACGACACCAGAAGGAGTGATTCCTGAAGCTAGTGTGTATGTTTCTTTGTCTTCTTGGCGAATAAGTTTATCGGCCGTGAGATCGGCCCAGTGAACAGCATCGTTAAGTGCTTGAGACATAAATGTGTCCTTTAATCTATACCGAGACGAATTTTGAGTTCGTCTTCAGTGAGGGTTCCTTTTTGTACTTCTAATCGAGTGAGGATCAATGCTTCCTGAAAGACAGGACGTTGATCGGCCGTACAAATTGAGAGATCAATATGTTTTTGGTTTTTAACTTCAGAGTATTTTACAGCGCGTTTTAAGAGTGTGATCGCTTCGTCTAGATTCATCTTAATAGTATCCTTTAACTTTCTTTTTAGCTTCCTAGATAGGCCTTCTTAATTTCAGGGTTTGATAATAGTTCAGCCGATGGTCCTTGCAAAGTGATTTCGCCGTTAGTTAAAACGTAAGCACGATGAGAGACTTTTAAAGCGAGATTCGCGTTTTGTTCGACTAGTAATATCGTCATCCCTTGCTGATTAATCTCAGTAATAGCTTTAAAAATTGTACCAACAAGAATCGGCGCAATTCCTAATGACGGTTCGTCTAATAAAAGAAGTTTAGGTTTGCACATATACGCACGTGCAATGGCGAGCATTTGTTGTTCACCACCAGAGAGTGTTTGGGCCAATTGATTTTTTCTTTCCTGAAGTTTGGGAAAGAGGTGAAAAACGAAATCCAAATCTTTTTTAATGTCGTCTTTATCTCGACGAAGATAGGCCCCCATATCGAGGTTTTCTTTGATCGTAAGATTGGCAAAAACCTGACGACCTTCCGGCGATTGCGCTAGACCCAGGGCCGTTATTTTGTGCGCTGGAAGTTTCGCGATTGTTTGATTGTCGAAATTAATTTCACCAGAGCTAGCTTTTAGGAGGCCCGAGATCGTGTGCAGAGTTGTCGTTTTGCCGGCCCCATTTGAACCGAGTAACGTGACGATTTCGCCGCGATTAATTTCGAGACTGATGTTTTTTACAGCGTGAATGGCGCCGTAATAAGTATTAACGTCTTTTAATTCTAGAATTGTTTTCATTAAATCTCGGCCCCTAAGTACGCTTCAATAACTTTTTTGTCGTTTTGGATGTCTTTAGGAGATCCACTGGCAATTAAGTTTCCGTAATCGAGAACGTAAATTCGTTCAGCGATTTCCATAACGAGATTCATATCGTGTTCAATGAGGATGATAGCGATTTTAAAATGTTCACGAATAAAACGAATGAGGTCAGAGAGCTCTTTTGTTTCCGTTGGATTCATTCCGGCCGCGGGTTCGTCTAGAAGTAAGAGCTTTGGCTTAGTTGCCAGAGCACGGGCCATTTCTAGTTTTCTCTGAGCGCCGTACGGAAGATTTTTTGCAAGCAAATCTTTTTTCTCTTCTAGATTAAAAAGACGCAAGAGTTTTAGTGATTCATCTTCAATGAGTTTTTCTTCATCGCGATATTTTTTTGTTTTAAAAAGCCCGGCGAATAGTCCGTATTCAATACGCGAGTGGCGAGCAATTTTAATGTTGTCGAGAACAGAGAGATTGTTAAAGAGACGAATGTTTTGAAAAGTACGAGCGATACCCATTGATGTAATATCACTGGCCGCTTTTTTGTTTAACGTCACACCATCAAGACAAACTTTTCCTTCTGTCGGAGTGTAAATTCCAGTGATGGTATTAAAGAGTGTTGTTTTACCGGCACCGTTGGGTCCAATAACGGCCACAAGATCACCAGTGTTCACTTTGAAGCAGACATCTTTTACGGCCGTGAGACCGCCAAATTTCATCGTGACATGTTCAATATCGAGGAGAGGAGCAGTGCTAGTACTGGCCATTAAACTCCTCCCTTTTGTAATTTTCTTTTTTCGAAAAGTTCATGTGGTCCAAAAATACCTTGAGGACGTGTTAGCATTAGAATAATCATGAGTGCCGAATAAATAGACACACGCCAAGTGGCGATGTCTGATCCCACCATTTTAAGAAGTTCAGGAAGAATCGTAAGAATTGTGGCCCCAACAATTGAACCAGTAACGGAACCAAGTCCGCCTAAAATAATCATAACGAGAATAACAACACTCCACATGAAGCCGAAGTTATTCGGATGAAGAAATTGCTGATCGTGGGCCACGAGAGCACCAGCTATGCCGGCAATTCCCGCACCAACAACAAAAGCAAAAAGTTTAGTGCGAAAGAGATTTATCCCCATCGTTTCAGCGGCAATGTCGTCTTCACGGATGGAAATAATCGCGCGACCGAAGGCCGATCTTTTGAGATTGAGCATGAAAAGTGTCGTCACAAGTGCCACACCCCAGATCCAGGCGGGATTTGTCCACTTCGGAAGATTGGTAAAACCGCGAGGTCCACCGACAAACTCAGTGTTCATAATGGCAATACGAATGATTTCGGAAAAACCAATCGTCGCAATAGCAAGATAATCACCTTTTAAGCGAAGACAGGGAATACCTACAAGCAATCCACAAAGGCAGCTTGCTAGAAAACCAACGATAATGGCAATCATCATGTTGAGTGATGGAGCAAGTGGAAGAGCATAGTAGACACTATAAATAGCACTGGCATAAGCGCCTACACCCCAAAAGCCAGCGTGGCCTAAGGAGAATTGTCCGCAATAGCCATTGATGAGATTCAAACTTAGCGCGAGCGTGATGAAAATGCCCACGTTCATGAGGATTTGGTAATAATAATCCATTAAACCTTTTCCTTTACGTTTTTACCGAGAATTCCTCCCGGTTTAACTAACAAAATAATAATCAGGATGAGAAATGAAACCCCATCGCGGAAACTTGATTTATAAAGACCAGCGACTAAGTTTTCTGCAATCCCTAAAATGAATCCACCGAGAGCAGCTCCCGGAATAACTCCGATACCACCAACTACGGCAGCGACGAAAGCTTTAAGACCTAAACTCATTCCCATCATTGGTTCTACTGACATGGTGTAACCCATGAGCATTCCCGCAAGACCAGCGAGTGAAGCCCCGAGGAAAAAAGTAAAAGCGATAATTTTATTGGTGTTGATTCCCATGAGTTCAGCTGCTTTTAAATTAAAGCTCGTCGCTCGCATGGCCACACCGATTTTTGTGAAGTGGGTGAGCCACCAAAGAAAAACCAGAATAAGAAGGGTGATGATAAAAATAAAAATTTGAATGTTCGAAATATTGATTTCACCAAATGTGTAGAGAACTTCTGTAAACACCGGAGGAATTGTTTTTGGATCTGCTCCAAAGACAAGTTGTCCTGTGTATTGAAAGAAGAGTGATGCTCCAATGGCCGTAATCAGTGCTGGAATACGTCCGTGGTCGCGAATCGGACGATAAATCATCCTTTCAACAATCAAGGCGACAACACCTGCACCAACCATAGATGCCAGTATTGCTACTGGCATGGGTAAATTAAATCTTAGAGCATAAAAACCGCAGAACGCCCCCAACATGAGAAATTCGCCGTGAGCAAAATTCACTAAGCGAATAATCCCGTAAACCATGGTGTAACCCAGGGCCACAATCGCATAGAGCGAGCCCTGGGCAATACCGTTAATTAAATATTGAAGACAGTCCCATAGAAAATAAATCGTATCCTGACTCATCGAATTCCTTTAACAAAGACTATGGGTTTACGCGGCTGTGGAAAACATATCCAGAAGGTGTTGCTTCAAGAACAACAGCTGACTTCGTAGGATTTCTGTCTTTATCAAATGAGATTGATCCTGTGATCCCTTGGTAGTTCTTTGTCGCCACAAGAGCGTCTCTGATGTCAGATGGTTTTGTTGATTTTGCTCTCTTCATAGCGTCTGCAACGATTCCTAGAGAATCGTACCCAAGAGCTGCGAATGAACCTGGTTTTACACCATAAGCTTTTTCGTAATCTTTTACGAACGCCTGAACAACTGGTGATTTATCATCTGGAGCAAAGTGGTTAGAGATGTATGAACCTTTAACAGCTTCACCAGCGATTTCGAATAACTTTGGTGAATCCCATCCGTCTCCACCTAGGAAAGGGACATTGATACCAAGAGCGCGAGCTTGTTTTAACATAAGACCGACTTCAACGTAGTAACCTGGAACGAAGATAAAATCAGGGTTAGCACGACGAACTTTTCTTAAAAGAGATTGGAAGTCAGTGTCTTTAGCAGCGTATGTAAGCTCTTCAGTAGAGGCCATTGTTCCGCCAAGTTTTTTGAACTCATCAGAGAATGCTTTTGCTAATCCTTTAGAATAGTCAGAAGTGTTTTCGATGAGCACTAGTCCTTTTTTCTTCTTAAGTGTATTAAGAGCGAATTTCGCCATTACGACACCCTGGAAATCATCAGTGAAACAAGCACGTGTGATATAGTCACCCACTTGAGTCACTTTTACGTTTGTTGCTGTTGGAGTGATGAATGGAATTTTTGCTTCCTGAACGATTGGAGCTGAAGCAAGTGCAAGTGAAGATGTCGGAGCTCCGATCATCACTGATACTTTATCAACAGAGAGAAGTTTTCTTGTCGCGTTCGTTGATTCGATCGCTTCTGATTTATCATCTTCAATGATCAAATCAAACTTTGGGCCTTTAGCTTTTTTT
>CAMLRB010000248.1 GCA_946482295.1 uncultured Bacteriovorax sp.
AAAAGTTGCACGAGTAAGCCCGGCAACTGATCACTTTCAGCATTAATGAGAAAAAGATTTTCTCGCTCTTTTAAAAGAGGCAATCGTTTTTTTATAGCATCGTGAATGCGTTTATCTAAAGAAGTTGCGAGATCAAAATCCGGTGTGAAGTCAGCAGGATTCAAACTCCACAAACGGGCCTTCACCGTTTTGTGAGTTGGATCGTTCACAAGAAGGGCAATTTCTTTTTTCGATTTTTCGTCGACACCCACTAAGAGTTGAGCATCTTTCGGAAATTTTTTGGTGAAGCTGTCATCGGTAATCCACGGATGGCCTAGCTTTAAATACTTGCAAGAAGCAGGATGCAAATTAACTCGAGGATGATTTTTGTTCATTACAGAATTTCTTTCAGCAAACTTTCTTGTTCATTGAAAGGTTTGATGATGTGAAGTTCATCAATTGTATCTTCCAAGAGCATAAGGAGAGTGTTTGTCACTTTGAAGGGATCAGATAAATCAAGGATGTGGAAATCCATGAGACGCATTTTTAAATCGTCAGTGATAGGAGCGTATGGATTAAGTTCAGTGCAAATGTCGCTGAGTTTTTTAACTCTCGCTTCCAGTTCACGAACTTTTTCTTCAAGAACTTCTAGAGGTTGAAGAACTTCGAATGGGGAATAACTTTCAGTTACTGCCGATTTTTTATTGAGTGTGTCCATCTCTCAAATATTTCAAAGAAGAGCTTTTTCGTCAATGAAATTGGAACTGCTTTTGCTTAGTTCGTCCGGCATGACACTTAAAATACTTATTTATTTCGGCGCTCTCATTGGTTTAACCTGTCTTCCCTCAACAATTTGGGAAAAGCTTTTGCTTTTAGTTGAAACAAGCTTTGACAAATTAAAAAAGAGGCAAGGACATTTTCAGGAGCAAATTCCGATTTTAGGGGACATAAGAAGGGGAGAAATGCTTCTCGGCCAGTTTTCTCTCTTAGAGGCCAAACTTTCCCAAGGTCAGAAAACAATCTCTCAAGAGCTACCGCGGTTCAAATTTTATACCGGTCTTTTAATAGATTTATTTGAAGCTCACCGAAAATTAGGTGTTTCATTAAAACTCATTCTCCCAGAATTGCGCTCCAACCTTCAAAAGGAGCTTCAATTTGAAAAGAAAATTTTATCATTGGCACTAGGAGGAAACGCGCAGTTCTCCACGATGATTCTCATCACATGGGCCTTTATTGTCTTCTCAAGTACGCTTGTCGATATTCCTTTCAACTTTTTCATTCTCTCTGCCATCGCCCTTGTTCAGATTACCGGTGCGATTCTTTTTAACGTTCTCTTTGTTAAGTTTAAAGATCGTGGTCTCAGACCTTTTTCCGACGCCCTCGAAGATCTCTATCACTTCACCGGCATGGTCGAAATTGGCAGACCAGTTAATCAAGTTCTCTCCGAAACAAGGCTTCTGTCGGGAGTTTTAGTCGGCCATCGCAAATTTGAACCCCTTCGTCAGAGGCTGTTTGATTTAGTCAACCGCTGGAAGGAGTCTGGACTCTCGCCTAAAGCAGATTTGCAAGAAATGACGAGAGAAATCTGGCACGAAAAAGAGCGAAGTTACGAAGCTTTTTTAAAACAACTCGAACTCCTGAAATTTTGTGTACTGGCCTTCTTTTTTTTACCGGCCTACTTTCTTCATCTCCTCTCAATTTTTCAATTTTTCATGGAACAATAGTGAATTTTTAGGTAGTTTAAGGAGGGTAAAAACAGCAATTTAATTAGGAAAATCCAAATGGCCTACGTCAACGACAAGCAAATTATTTATTCAATGAACAAAGTCGGAAAAGTTTACAAGCAAAAGCACGTGCTAAAAGACATTCGACTTTCATACTACTACGGCGCAAAGATCGGTGTTCTGGGTCTTAACGGTGCTGGTAAATCGACACTTTTAAAAATTATGGCCGGAGTGGACACAGACCACTTGGGAGAAACAACACTTTCAAAAGGCTATACAGTTGGATACCTCGAACAGGATCCAAAACTTGATCCGGAAAAAACAGTTCGCGAAGTTGTTCAGGAAGGTGCTCAGCATGTTGTTGATCTTCTCCGTGAGTTCGATGAAGTGAACGCAAAATTCGGTGAAGAACTCTCTGATGCTGAAATGGAAAAGCTTTATGGAAAACAAGCTGACCTTCAAGATAAACTTGATGCCTGCAATGCCTGGGATCTCGACTCTCGTCTAGACTTAGCGATGGATTCCCTGAACTGTCCTCCTGGTGACATGAAGTGCGGCGTTTTATCCGGAGGGGAAAAGCGCAGAGTCGCTCTTTGTAAATTGCTTCTCCAAGAACCAGATATTCTCTTACTCGATGAACCTACCAACCACCTTGATGCTGAAACAGTATGGTGGTTAGAGCGTCATTTACAGGCCTACAAAGGAACGGTCATCGCTGTTACCCACGATAGATACTTCCTCGATAACGTTGCTGGATGGATTCTTGAACTTGACCGCGGTCAAGGTATTCCTTACGAAGGAAACTATTCTGGATGGTTGGAGCAAAAAGCAAAACGTCTTCAACAAGAAGAAAAAGCAGAATCAAAAAGACAAAAATCTCTCAAAGAAGAGTTGGAATGGATTCGCCAGAGTCCGAAAGCTCGTCAGGCAAAATCTAAAGCTCGTATTGCAGAATATGAAAAACGTCAGCAAGTTCAGTCTGAAGCTCGCAACGAAACAAATGAACTCTTCATTCCACCTGGACCTCGTCTAGGTCAAAAAGTTGTTGTGTTCAACGATGTCGCGAAAGCATACGGCGAAAGAGAACTTTATAGCGGTTTAAATTTTCAGCTTCCTCCTGGAGGAATTGTTGGAGTTATCGGACCAAACGGTGCTGGTAAGACAACACTTTTCCGTATGATCACTGGAAAAGAAACACCAACGAAAGGAATCATTGAAGTTGGTGATTCAGTAAAACTTTCTTATGTTGATCAAGATCGCGCTCTTGATCCTGAGACGACTGTTCTTCAGGCCATCTCCGGTGGACTTGATCTCTTGAAGCTTGGAGGTCGTGAAGTCAATGCTCGTGCTTATATTTCACGTTTCAACTTCTCAGGTGAAGATCAAGGAAAACGTATTAAAGAATTGTCAGGTGGCGAAAAGAACCGCGTGCATTTAGCAGCGATGTTAAAAGAAGAAGGGAACGTTCTTCTTCTCGATGAGCCAACTAACGACTTAGATGTGAACACACTGCGTGCGCTCGAAGAAGCATTAATGGAATATGCTGGATGCGCTGTAGTGATTTCCCACGACCGTTTCTTTTTAGATAGAATTGCTACACATATGATTGCTTTTGAGGGTGATCAAGTGGTTTACTTCGACGGAAATTTCTCGGACTACGAGGAAGATAAAAAACGTCGTCTTGGTGACAAAGCTCTTATTCCGAGCAAGACATCATACAAAAAGTTAACCAGGGATTAATCGTCCCACAAACCTCAAGGGAGAATTCTATGAACAAGTGGATTGTCGCAAAATTTGGTGGAAGTAGTGTGAAGGACGCAAGTGCCATGCTTCGAGTAAGTCAAATTGTTGAGAACAATCCACTGATCAAAGTGGTTGTCATCTCGGCCACGCAAAATACAACAAACCAATTAGAATTTATTTCGAAGGCCGCAGTTTCTGGTGATAAAGAAACTCTCGATTCGCTCGTGACTGAACTTGTTCATCGTCACACAGCTATCGCAAAGGAGCTTTTCACAAGTCCTGCGGGCATGAATGATCTCGAAAAAATTTATGAAGAGCTTCGTGGTCTTTGCGATAAGGTTTCTTCGGAAAAGGTCTGTGCCCCTAAAACAATGGATCAGCTCTATAGTATTGGTGAGCGAATGTCTTCATTGCTGGTTTGTGATCTTATGAAACTTCGCATGGCCAATAAACGTATTGATCTTCTCGATGCCAGAAAAGTTATCAAAACAAACTCTGACTTTCATAAAGCTGAACCGCAAATTGATTTGATCGCACAACACGCTCGTGAGCTGCTCAATGAACGTTTGATGGATGATTCAGTGATCGTCACTCAGGGGTTCATCGGCGAAGATCTTCTCGGCAATACGACAACTCTGGGGCGTGAAGGATCAGATTATTCAGCTGCACTTTTTGGAGAAGCAATTGATGCTTCACTTGTGCAAATCTGGACTGATGTTCCGGGTGTCGCAAGTTCTGACCCTCGTATGGTGAAAGACGCAAAATTTATTTCACGTCTCTCGTATGATGAGGCCACTGCCCTGGCAACTTTGGGAGCAAAAGTTCTTTATCCAACAACGCTTGCTCCAGCTAAAAGAAAAGATATTCCAGTATTCGTAGGGTCTTCACTAGATCCAAAAGCCGGTGGGACGACGATCACCAAAGATCAAGATTCAATGTTCGCTCTTAAGGCCGTGAGTCTTCTCCAAAAAAAAGAATATTCTATTGTTTCCTTCGTTGGTGTGAACCTAGAGCATGAACACCGTTTAGTGGATGATTTAAAAAGTCACTTCAATGGAATGCCAGTGGAGTTTTACGACCTTACATCGGTTTCTGTGAGCTTCAAAATTCTAAGCCCAGACAAAAATGCCGTACTCTTAAAGGCCCACGACATTC
>CAMLRB010000249.1 GCA_946482295.1 uncultured Bacteriovorax sp.
GGATTAGGAATTGATAAAGAAACGAAAGATAAAATGTTTCAACCATTTTTTACAACGAAAGAGGTGGGGAAGGGCACAGGACTTGGCCTTTCAATCGCACGTGGAATTATTGAAAACCATCAAGGTACTTTAAAAATTGATTCAGCTTCAATTAACACCAGGATCTATTTTTGTATTCCCAAGTGAGGTTGTGCTATGCGAACTCTGACAATCTTTTTACTTTGCATAATCAGTGAAAGTTTTGCAGTAGAAGTCTTATTGACTGATGATTGGAAACTAAACTTCATTGGTAATATCGAATCTGCTTTGATCTATGACAACACAAGTAGTTTCAGAGAGCCAACAATAAATTCTCCTGTGGCCAGACCTGGAACTCAATTGGGTGATAACGGAAGGACCCAATTGTCGTTAAGGCCTACTAGATTTGCCTTTATTTTAACTCCACCAAATATGGAGGAAGTTAAACAACAATCAGTTTTAGCGTTTGATTTTTTGGGTTATAATCCAAGTCCATCATCTACAGCTCCTGCAAATTCCGAAACAGCTTTTTACGTAAATTCATCACTGAGATTAGTATTGGCGAATCACTCTGTCGAAGTTCAGGGTTGGAAATTTCTAGCAGGTTTAGGCGGTGGATTGTTTGGTTGGGTGCCTCTCTATTTTCCAACAACAATGGGTATTCTTCCCGTTTCTGGTGTGGTGTCTTCTCGAACAACACAATTAAGTGTTTATAAAATGTTGAGTGATCGCGACACGAACAAATTGCAAGCTGGTTTATCGCTATCGAGACCAGCTCAAACAGATTCACAATTACCCAATATAGATGCAGGTCTTCGTTATAGTTTTGGTCGCAAAAAAGCGGGCTTTAATAATGTGGCCAGTTCAATTCTCTTAGAGAGTGCGAATGTTGCTTTAAGTGGAACTCATAGAAAATTTAAGATGGACAAAAATTATTATGGTACGGCCATGGCCTTAAATTCTATGCTGCCTATAATACCTTCTCGAGATAGTGAAACTGAAAATACTATGATCTTGGTAACGGAATTTTCTACTGGAAGAGGATATGCTGAAGTTTTCCCTGGAGCTTCATTTAATTTACCACATTTTTCTACGTTAGATCCTGGGTTCGGAGGATATGATTCTGCTGGTAATTTCAAACTAACTAAACTTCAAACTTGGAGCGTTCAGCTTCAATATCATCTGCCCCATGAAATGAAGTCATTTGTTTCTGTTGGTTATGGGCATTTGAAATTAAAAAATGGAGAAGGATTACAACCCGGGACTGGATTCATTCTTTATGATAGAGATAAAACATTTTACAGTAGTCTCTTTTACGACATCACGGCCAATATCAGATTGGGACTAGAGTATCGATTGATTTCAACAGAGTATGTGGATGGAGTGACTGCCAAGAATAAACGCTATCAATTCACAACAATGTTTAAATTTTAAAGACGAGCGTAGACTTTCATATACTCAGTTGCGGCCTTCTTCCAATTAAAAAGTTTTGATCTCTCAATTTGTCGAGCACGCTGTTCTTCGCTAAAAGTTTTCATTCCATTCCTGAAAACATCACGCATATGTTCTGCTTCAAAGTTGTCGAAGTAGAAGGCATCTGGGCCTCCAATTTCAGGAACAGATGTTTTTTTAGAAAGAAAGAGAGGGAGCCCCACGCTTAAAGCTTCAGCAACGGGAAGTCCAAATCCTTCGAGTAGAGAAGGGAAAATGAATGCGCATGAGTGGCGGTAATACCAAAGTTTGTGTTCTTCATTGATCGTTCCTACTAAGAAAATGCGATCGCTAAGACCAAACTTTTCAATGGAGGCGATCATGTCTTTAGCATAAGCATGAAAAGTTGTTCCTGCGATGACGAGTTGATAGTCAGGAAGTTCTTTCATCATTTCGATGAGGACATGAAAATTCTTCTTTGGAAGAACTGTACCTACTGTAAAAAGAAATGGTTTCAGAGGAGCGATGGGGGGCCTTGCCTCCACTGTTCCCAATGAAATGCCGTTATAGATGACGAGTGTTTTTTTCTCGTCGACTTTAAATTCGCGCATGACTTCAGAACGAGTGAATTCAGAGATAAAAATGATTGTATCTGCGCGATCGATTTTTTTCTGAAGCGATTGTCTATAAAATTCACCAGAACCGAAACTTGTTTTTTCGTAAAGAGCATTCAAATCATGAATGGTCAGAATATACTTTGTTTTTGTTGACCACGGTATATAAGGCGAATCTTGGTGAGTCGCATGGAAAACATCACAGCTAGGAAGAATAAACGGAATTTTTTTCGCGAGTTTTTGAAACTTAGAAGGAATCCAATAAACTGGTTTCAGTGGTGATTGATCAAAATGTGTTTTTAAATGAGCACAGAATTGGCCAAGGCCAGAGAAGGGATCTTTTATTTTTTCAAAGTCTATGAGAATTTTTTTAGGCATAGACAAGATAATAACAAAAAAGCCCCGCTTTGCGGGGCCTTATTTTTAGAATCTTCTGATTGAGTCTACGAGTTCCGGGAAATCGATGAATGGATTGCGGTTTGCTTGAGCGTAGTAAATTTGCTCATTTCTTTCCATTTCAGCAGCATCTACTGGATCAAGAACGTGCCATCTTCTTAGCACTTCTTCTTCCGTGCGTGGGATTTGAATTTTGTAACGAATAGAGAAGTAGAAAAGAGCGCGTGCTACGTTTCCTTTGTGCTCTGTAGGTGGTTCGAAAAGATCATCACCTGTACCAGAGTTCGATGAGCCTGATTTTGAAGCTGAACAATTCTCTAGTGATCCATTGTCTTGAGAGATTTCAGCGAAATCAAAATTTCCTCTGACTGAATTAGCTTTTGAATCAGTTGGGAAAAGGTGGTGAAGATCTGCTTTTTGAACATCTTTAGGGTAGTTACTTGAGAACTTTGATTGCGGCCATGTGTGTTCACAATTGATTTGGTTGTTGTTTGGAATAGCTCCTGGGCGAACGTTTGCTCCGCCAGCAAATTTTTTGTGACAGTAAACGTCTTTAATGAAGTATTGGTTTCCTTCTTGCTCAAGGTGAAGTTTACCGAAAAGAACTTTGCGAGCTCCATCGTAACCTAAACTTCTTTGAGCGTAACAGTTGTTTGCACCAGCAGTCTCGCAACCAAGTGTATCGCGACCGCCCTTAGCGTCTCTTTGGTGAGTTGAAGTGAGTACAGTATTAATTTCAGCTTTCAGTTCGTCGTCTTTAACAACTTTTCCTGAGATCTTTTGGATGAATGATTGTGGGTAGTAATTACTATCAGCAAATGCTGAAGAAGCTAGGACAAAAAGAGCAAGAAACAATGAAGTCTTCAAGTGGGTTCCCTTTGGTAAAAGTCTTAGTACGAAAGGGAATTTAGAGGAAGCAATTAGGTTTGGCCAATGTTTCTTATAAGTTTTTCTAATAAAAATCTTACAATTAATTGCAAGAAAATTGGCCAAGCCTGCTTAAAAATTAGAAATAGCGTCTACGTATTCTGGGTGATCGATGAATGGATTACGGTTCCCCTGAAGCTTCTCGATTGCGGCATTGCGCGTCAATTCGGCAGCATCTACAGGGTCGATATCATGCCATCTTCTAAGGAATTCTTCCTGAACTTCACTGATTGGCATTTTATAGCGAACAGAGAAGTAGAAAAGGGCACGGGCCACGTTTCCTTTGTGTGACGTAGGTGGTTCGAAATAAGTTTTCCCACCACTTGTGACTGAAGGTCCTGAACGGCTTGAATCGCAGTTATCAAGATTTAAGTTTTCAGTGACATCAGCAAATTCGAAATTTCCTCTTGTCGAGTTTGCTTTTGAATCTGTTGGGAAAAGGTGGTGAAGATCTGATTTTTGAAGTTCAGTTGGAAAGCCTGGAGTAAATTTACTTTGAGGCCAAGTGTGTTCGCAGTTAATTTTATTTTGATCTGGAACGGCCATTGGGCCCGCGCCAGAAGTGTAATCAATGTTGCAGTAGAGATCGTGGATGAAGTAACCTTTTGCGTTTTTTTCTAAGTGAAGTTGTCCGAAGAGATACTTTTTAGCGTTGTTGTAACCGAGAGCGCGATGATTACGGCTTGCGATTTTGAAGAGCTCTGTCTTGAGCGTTTCAGCGTCTTCTGCGAAGGCAACTGCCACTAATGTGGATAAGAGAAAGGTCACTACCATTAAAGGTTTTCTCATGTTCATTCCTTGATTTGCTAAATGTATGAGGAAAGTCTAGTAGCTGTTTTTTAGAATGACTAATATTTTTTATTAGGATTAGGTTAATTTTCTCCATTGTAAGTTTTTTTTTCAGGTGTCAGAAAATTGAAACATCTAGATAAAAAAAAGGAGCAACTTTCGTTGCTCCCTTCGTTTTTGTTACTCGATCTCTACATCTTGGTTTTTACCAGTAGAAATTTCTTTTTCTCTACCGATAACTTCGCCAAGATCAGCGAAATCTAATTTTAATTTCAGCCCAACGTTTCTTGTTTTATTAAACATGATTGCGCCAGCCACCTTACATGAAGCAGAGTCTAGGTCGACAGAAATTTTAGTTTCCCCACCTACAACTTGAGATTTAAACTGCGAAGTTTTAAGCGTCTTATCGCAAAG